>JAZBPL010000035.1:0-34763 GCA_036351635.1 Desulfotignum sp. | reverse complement strand
TATTTAATCCCCCACAGGGTCAGGCAGGTAATCACCGGCATAAAAAAGACCAGATTGGTGATAATGCTGAGAATCGCCTGCACTTTTTCCGAGGCCATGGAGCTGAAAATATCCACCTTTACATGGGCACCATGGACATCTGCATAAGAGAACCCGAACATGTAGTGCAGCCCGTATAAAAAGGTGGTAGCCTCAAATCCCCAGGTGGTGGGTGCATTTAATACATACCGCATGAACACCTCATATACTACGATGATCAGCAGCGGATATACGAGAAAAGAGGTCACATCCCCCTGCTTGCGGATGACTTTTTCCAGGTTGTTTGCTAACGATACCAACATGTTGGTTTCCTTTTACTGAAAATGAATCAAAAAAAACAGGTAAGGTCCGGCAGCCTGTGTTATATTGGAATGGTTAAATGACCGGGCTGCCGGACTTTTCTGTGGTTTCGGTTTTTACATCAGTTCAAAAAACAGGTCCGGCTTATTCATGGATCTGGCCGCTGATATAAGTTTCATAAGGCCAGGGGGTTGCCCCGCCGCGCTCCTTGCGCCAGTCTGCATAATCTTCGATGAGCTGGTCGTGGGAATCCAGAATTTTCTTGGCATCCGGGTATTTTGCCTTGATAGAGTCCATATACTCTTTGGTGGTTTTCCGGAACTCGATCAGGGTTTCTTTATCCATGTGGACAAACTCCACTTTTTCCTTGAACAGCTTTATGGCTTTGGCGTTCAGATTGTTGATCCAGTTGTAACTCCACAGCTGGGTTTCCTTGGCAGCGATATCAATTATCCATTTCAGGTCTTCGGGGAGCTTTTCATAGGCATCTTTGTTGAAAAACAACGCACACTGGATACCGGGCTGATGCACGCCCGGTTGAATCACGTACTTGGTGACATCATCAAATCCCATGGGATAGTTGATGGCCGGAGAGGAGAATTCTGCTGCGTCAATCACGCCTCGCTCCAGGGCCAGGTAGACTTCGCCGCCGGGCAGGGGAGACACGGATGCGCCCAGGTTGTTCATAATGTCCATGAACCAGCCTGGCGTACGGATTCTCATGCCTTTGAAATCTGCCATACTGGTGGCTCTTTTATTGGAGGAAAGCCCCATTTCCTGGCCGCACTGGCCGCCGGGGAGGGCAAACAGATTGAACTGGCCATAGATCTCCTGCATCATCTCCACGCCGCCCCGTTCATAGAGCCAGATGTTGTACAATTCTGCATCCAGGCCGAAGGGGACAGAGGCCAGGGCCACAAAGGCCTCATTTTTGCCTTTCCAGTATCCCGGCCAGTCATGGCCCACTTCAGCCGCGCCAGTGCTTACCGCATCAAAACTCTGCATGGCAGGAACCAGTTCCCCTGCTGAAAACGGCTTGATATCCAGACGGCCGGCAGAGGCCAGGCGGACACTGTCGGCAAAATGGGATGCAATATCATAAAACAAAAGCCCTTTGGACCAGGGCATGACCATTTTCCAGCGGATTTTTTCATCCGATGTCTTGAATGATACCCGTTTTGCTTCTTTTGCCCGGGGGTCTTCTCCGAATTTTTCGCGTTTGGCATGGGCAGTGCCGCAGATAAAGACAACTGCCATCAAAAGGGTTACCACTATGCTTAATGCTTTTTTCATGCGTTCCTCCGTCCTTTAAAAAATGATTTATTCACACGACTGGTTTCAGATAATTCCTGAGATGGTTTTATTGCCTCCTTTCCCGGATCGGTCTTAAAGGTATTCCGGTAAGTCCAAAATGGTCATTTCATTGTTTTATACTGCTGGCTTTCTTGGTAGTACCAATACTAAAATCCATATGGACTGCTTTGTCAAGAAAAAAATAATTTTTGTTTGTTTTTTGTCAGAAAGTCTGCTATACGATATTATATTCAGAAAAAACAAATGGTTATATTTTTTGATGACTGTGCGTAACCAGAGGCTGTGCCATGAAATAACCATTTGACAATACCGAAAATTTACACAATAGTAAATTGGTAGTACCATAAAACAAAAGAGGTGCCTATGATCCCCCGGTCCATCCAGGATGCGCTCCAGAAAATTGTGGGGCCCCAACACCTGCTCACGCAGAAAGAAGACATGCTCACCTATTCCTATGATGCCGCAGTGCTGGACCCGGTCATGCCTGCGGCTGCCGTGATTCCTGAAAACACAACCCAGCTCGGTGAAATCATCGCCCTGTGCCATGAAAACCATATCCCCATAACGGTCAGGGGGTCGGGCACCAATCTGTCCGGCGGCACCATTCCCGAGACATCCGGCATTGTGGTGCTCACCGGCCGCATGAACCGCATCATTGAAATCAATGAAGCAGACATGTATGCGGTGGTGGAACCAGGCGTTGTGACCGCAACCCTGGCGGCTGAAGTGGAAAAACTGGGGCTGTTCTATCCGCCGGATCCGGGCAGCATGGCGGTTTCCACCATCGGCGGGAATGTGGCGGAAAATGCCGGGGGGCTGCGGGGACTCAAATACGGGGTGACCAAGGATTATGTCATGGGGCTGCATTTTTATGACTGCCAGGGCAATTATATCAAAACCGGTTCCAGGACCGTAAAATGCGCCACCGGCTATAATATCACCGGGCTTATGGTGGGGTCTGAAGGTACCCTGGGGGTTTTGGACCAGGTGATTCTCAAACTCATCCCCGCCCCAAAGGCCAGGCAGGCCATGGTGGCGGTGTATGACACCATTGAACAGGCATCGGAAACCGTGGCCGGTATCATTTCCGCGCGTATTGTGCCGGCCACCCTGGAAATCCTGGACAACTTCACTATCCGGGCGGTGGAAGACTTCTCAAAGGCAGGACTCCCCACAGATGCGGCAGCCCTGCTGCTCATCGAGGTGGACGGACACCCGGCAGTGGTGGCGGAAGAAGCGGAACAGGTAAAGGCCCTGTGCCTGAAAATGGGGGCACGGACCATTGACCGGGCAAAAGATGATGCCCAGCGGGACAGGATCTGGGCAGCCAGAAGAGCTGCTTTGTCCGCCCTGGCCCAGCTCAAACCCACCCTGGTGCTGGAGGATGCCACGGTTCCCAGAAGCAGAATCCCGGACATGGTAAGGGCCCTTCAGGATATTGCCAAAAAGTACCGGATTGATATCGGCACTTTCGGCCATGCCGGGGACGGCAACCTGCACCCCACCATCCTCACGGACCGCAGAAACAAGGAAGAATTTCACCGGGTGGAACAGGCCATTGAAGAGATCTTTGACACGGCCCTGGCCATGGGCGGCACCCTTTCCGGAGAGCACGGCACAGGCATTGCCAAAGCCCCTTTTCTGGAAAAGGAGGCCGGGTATTCATCCATCTTGTTTTCCAGGCAGCTGCGGGCTGCCCTGGACCCCCGCAACATCTTGAACCCCGGTAAAATAACAGGAGTATAACCGAATAATGGCAGGCATGAAAGAACTGGCAACCCTGGTAAAAGAGCTGGAAGAGCAACTGGTTACCTGCATTCGCTGCGGCATGTGCCAGTCGGTCTGCCCCCTGTTTGAACAGACCCGCAAAGAGGCGGATGTGGCCCGGGGCAAACTGGCCCTGCTCACCGGGCTGATGGATAATATTTTCACGGATCCTGACGGGGTGAACGAACGGCTTAACCGGTGCCTGCTCTGCGGGTCCTGTGC
This sequence comes from Desulfotignum sp., assembly GCA_036351635.1. GTDB lineage: Bacteria > Desulfobacterota > Desulfobacteria > Desulfobacterales > Desulfobacteraceae > Desulfotignum. The sequence goes on along the minus strand of JAZBPL010000035.1, from coordinate 31,121 downwards.
CGCCAACTGCCCTTCCGGGGTCAATGTGGTGGAAATTTTCATCAAGGCACGGGCCATCCTGGCGGAATACAAAGGCCTGTCCCCTGTCAAAAAACTGATCTTCAGACAACTGCTGGCCAATCCCGGCCGGTTCGACGCTATGGTGGCATGGGCCGGCCGTTTCCAGGGCCTTTTCACAAAACCTTCTGCCGATGCCCAGGGTACCTCCTGTGCCCGTCTGATCTCTCCGCTGCTGGCCAACAGGCATTTCATGCCCCTGAGCACCACCCCGTTTCACAAAACCCTGCCGGGAAAAGGATTTACAAGCACCGGTTCAGGGCTCCGGGCTGCATTTTTCACCGGGTGTCTGATAGACAAAATTTTTCCCAATGTGGCCAAAGCATCCCTGAAAGTCCTGGCCCATCACAAGGTGGGGGTAATTATCCCCCCCGGCCAGGGATGCTGCGGTATTCCCGCCCTGGCATCAGGTGATCGGGACAGCTTTACCCGCCTGGTGGACCATAACCTAACCCTGTTTGAAAAACATGATTTTGATGTCCTGGTGACCGCGTGCGCCACCTGCACCGCCACCATTAAAAAACTGTGGCCGACTGTCTACAAAAATCCATCCGACAATATTCAGCAAAAACTGACGGCACTGGCTGAAAAAACCATGGACATCAACCAGTTCCTGGTGGACCGGGTGGGAATTGACCCGCTGAAAAACCTTTCAGATACAGCAGGATCTGAACCGGGAACTGACATCGTGACCTACCACGATCCCTGCCATCTGAAAAAATCTTTGGGTGTGGCAGACCAGCCCCGGCAGGTTATCTCCGCGGCGGGCTGCCAATTGAAGGAAATGGCCGGTTCTGATAAATGCTGCGGCATGGGCGGCAGTTTCAACATCTACCATTACGACCTGTCCAGCACCATTGGAACAGTCAAACGGGAAAACATAGAAAAAACCGGGTGCACCACCGTTTCCACGGGATGTCCGGCCTGTATGATGCAGATATCGGATATGCTGGGAAAGGCCGGATCATCCATAAGGGTCCGGCATCCCATGGAAATTTACGCATCGCGCCTTAAAAACACCCCATAAAAGTTTGTCAACCTGAAAGGAGAACACCATGGAAATCAAAGAACCTGAAATCACCAAAAAAGATGTCCTGATACTGGAAGATGATGATTTTGGCAAACAAAATGTCTGTATTGTGAGCGGCTGCGGCACCGGCATTGGACGGGCTGTGTCCATTGCAGCGGCTGTCAACGGGGTAACCGTGGCAGGCCTGGATATCAATGAGGCAGAAGGGGAAAAAACCGGTAAAATGGCCCGGGCCCTGGGCGGGGACACCTTCACATTCATAAAAACCGATCTCACCGATGATGCACAGGTGAGAAATGCCGTGGAAAAGGCAGCCGGGCTGGGGAATATCAGATATTTGGCCAATATCGCCGGGATCCAGCACATTGATGCAGTGGAAAATTTTCCCATGGAAACCTATGACCTGATGCAGAAACTCATGCTCCGGGCCCCATTTTTTTTGTCACAGCTGGTAATACCCCATATGAAACAGGCAGGCGCCGGGGCCATTGCAAACATGGCATCGGTCCACGCCCACATCTGCACCAAAAACAAACCGGTCTACAACATCACCAAATTCGGGCTCCGGGCCCTGAGCCAGTCCATCTCCGCTGAAGGGGAAGGCATGATCCGTTCTTTTACCATCAGTTCCGGATTTGTCAAAACCCCCCTGGCACTGAACCAGGTGGCTGCCCAGGCAAAACAGCGGGGGATCACCCCCCAGCAGGTGGTAACCGATGTCATGATGGGAGCCTCCCGGGTCAAGGAGATGATGTCACCGGTGGAGGTAGCCAATCTCTTTGTATTTGGATTCTCCCGGTTTTCAAAATATCTGGTGGGCGGGGATCTTCTGTTTGACGGCGGCATGGTGTTGACCTATTAGGATTTGATTAAAAAACCCTTGATAAAACAAATGGAATAATAAATAATCCATGGTTTAAATCTTGACCATAAAAACCGGACCGGCATGTAACATAGGATTATGACCATACCCATAAAGCCCATAAAGCCCAAGCGTATCTCAGATCAGGTCCTGGATCAGATCCGGGAACTCATTTACAGGGGCAAGCTCAAGCCTGGAGAAAAACTGATGACCGAACGGGAGCTGGCCCAGGCCATGAATGTGTCCCGCACCACCATCAGGGATGCCATCCAGCGGCTGGTCACCATGGGACTGATTACACAGAAGCAGGGACAGGGCACCTTTGTAAAACCCATGGAAGCGGTGCAGGAAAACCCTCTGGCAAAGGCCATGGAAGCCCAGTCCGCCTCCCTGGTGGACCTGCTTGAGGTACGGATGGGCCTGGAATGCAATGCTGCCTCCCTGGCTGCCCAGCGGGCGGATGAAACCGATATCACTGCCCTGATACAGAGCATAGATGAAATGCAGCATGAAGTAAAATCCGGGCGTCTGGGCACAGAAGCTGATACAGCATTCCACATGGCCATTGCCTATGCTGCCAAAAATCCGCTGCACATCCTGATCATGCGCAATTTTTATGATTATCTGTTCCATGGTATCCGGGAGAACCTGGCCAGTTTATATGAAGATCCGGACAATATCCAAAAAATACTGACCCAGCACCGGGCCATCCTGGAAGCCATCACATCCCGGGATCCGGACACAGCCTATGCGTCCATGAACACCCATATTGCCTTTGTACGGGATTTTTTTAAACGCAGGAAAATGTGACCGGCCGGACCACGTCCAATCTCCAGGGAATAATGGTTCGGGCCGCACCTATGGCCGAAACCGCTTCGGCAGCCTGGCCCTGTTGCATCATTTCATGATCAAAACGTGCATTCTTTCATTGTCTGGGATACCTGGCTGTATACATCGGAAAACCGCAGCAGTCCTACAAATTGATTTTTTTCCATTACAAAAAGGGTATCATGCCGATTCACAACAAACAGGTGAAAACTTTTGGAAAGACTGTCTTCCACATCAATTGTCTGGCCTTCTCCCGGAATATTGACAAAATCCTTGACATGCACGTCACCGGCTTTGCGGCACAGGTCCTTGAACGGACTTTCCCATAAATTATAATCTTTCCGCATGGCAGTCCAGATATATTTGAGGCCGAATTTATCAAGGGTTTCTTCAACATTCACTTTGTTGTAATTTTTTTCCAGCCCCTTGAACAGATCAATCGGGGATATTTTTCCGATGATCTGGTTTTTTTCATCTTCCACGAGCATGATCCGCTGCTCAGCTTTCCCGGATAAAAATGCCTCCTGGGCCTTTTCCAGGGCAGAAAGCGCATCAAACAAAGATGCGTTATCCGATATTTTTGGGAATCTGTCGGTCGGTACCATGAGTTCACGCACTTTCATTTTGTCCATATATCCATCCTCCTTTTTTGGGTCATTATTTTTATTCAGCATGGTCCACACTTCAGCTGTCACAACATCCTGCTTTATCTTCCTGTGGATATACCTTTTCCAAGATAGAATAGCAAACCTTGCTGAAAGTCAATGGCTTTTGTATTTCCAGTGTCTTAAAAAAAACATTCCAGGGGAATAGCTGACATCTTTTTGGATCTATGGTAATAATCATATATTATTAACACCCTGTCACCGAACGCAAGCAAATGGAGATGCCCATGGAAACCACCCGATTGACCGTCACTGAAAAACCTGTTGACACCCTTGCTTCTGACCTTGTGGTCTATTTTGCCACCCAGAGAAAAGATATGCCGCCGGTGTGTGATCCAAAAGTAGAAGCCCGGGTTAAAAAAGCCCATGAACTGGGGGATTTTTCCGGCAAAATGGATGAAGAACTCCTGTATTATCCTGATGAAGACACAAAAGAAAAAAAATCGGGGGGCAGGCGTATCATTGTTCTGGGTATGGGCAAAGATGATCCTGATAAAGACCTGGCCGATTTTCTGGACACCCTGCGCAGGGTCGGGGGAAACACAGCAAAAGCCTGTGAAAAAACAAAGGCCAAAACCCTGTTGGTGTGTGTGCCCCATATGGCGCAGATACCTGTGGAAAAAATCTCCCAGGCCCTTGCAGAAGGCATTCTTTTAGGGGATTACCGGTTTGCAAAATACAAAAAAACCACCAGAAAGAAAACCGATTATGAAGGACTTGCAGATATCAAATTCTTTTCAGATACCTCTGTCAAAGCAGTACGCAAAGGGGCGAAAACAGGGGAGACGGCAGCCAGGGCCGCCTGTGCAGCACGGAATATGGCCAATGAACCGGGCAACGGATGGACCCCGAAGCAGTTTGCAGACTATGCAGCTGATCTGGCTAGAACCCATGGCCTGACCTGTACCAGCCTGGAAAAAAAAGATATGGAAAAACTGGGCATGGGCGGCATTCTGGCGGTGAACCAGGGATCATCCACCCCGCCCTGCATGGTGACCCTGGAATATAATCCCGGCAAAAAATCAGACACCCTGCTGTTGGTGGGCAAGGGCATCACCTTTGATTCAGGGGGCATCAGCATCAAACCGGCCTCCGGCATGGAGGAGATGAAATACGACATGTGCGGCGGTGCTGCCGTGCTGGCCGCCATGGCAGCCGTGGCAGAGGAGAAACCCGGTATCAGGGTGGTGGCCATTGTACCGGCCACGGACAACATGTCCGGCAGCAGGGCCATCCACCCGGGTGACATCATCCGCCATTACAACGGGGTCACATCTGAAATCGTGAACACGGATGCAGAAGGCCGCATGATTCTGGCCGATGCCCTGGCCTGGGGCATCAAAACCTATGCACCCGACTGCGTGGTGGATATCGCCACCCTGACAGGGGCGGTTATCATCGGCCTGGGCCACCACTATACCGGTCTGGTATCCAACAGTGACGCTTTGTCAGAACGCCTTGTGGCTGCAGGAAAAGAGGCTGGTGAGCCGGTGTGGCGCCTGCCCTTGAACAAAGACTATGAAAAACAGATCGAATCCAAGGTGGCGGACATCAAAAATGTCGGGGGAAAACCCGGAGGCACCATTACCGCGGCAGCCTATCTGTCCAAATTTGTGGACAAAACCCCCTGGGCCCATCTGGATATTGCCGGGACTGCCTGGGATTTTACAGAAAAATCCTATATCCCCAAAGGACCCTCCGGCATCGGAGTAAGGACCTTTATCTCTTTGATCCGGTCCTGGAAAAAATGGGAAAAACAAAAGTAAGTTGAGAGAACCAGTACCCCCTATGATGACACCATTATTTGAAAAAATCGTTCACCAGGTAGGCTCTGTCGTGCTGGGAAAAGAACCCCAGATCCGCCTGGCCCTGGCATGCATCTTTGCCCGGGGCCACCTGCTCATCGAGGACCTTCCCGGTATCGGCAAAACCACGCTGGCCAAGGTGCTGGCCCGGTGCATGGGACTCAAGTTCCAGCGCATGCAGTTCACCTCGGATCTGCTGCCCGGAGATATTCTGGGCATGTCTGTTTTTGACCAGCATGCCGCCACCTTCACCTTTCACCCGGGCCCCATTTTTACCCAGGTGTTTCTGGCTGATGAAATCAACCGGGCTACTCCCAAAAGCCAGAGCGCCCTGCTGGAGGCCATGGAAGAGGAACAGGTGACCATTGAAGGAGAAACAAGGACCCTGGAGGCCCCGTTTTTTGTCATTGCCACCCAGAATCCCCTGGAGCAGGCCGGCACTTTTCCTCTGCCGGAATCCCAGATGGACCGGTTTCTCATGCGCATCCACCTGGGATATCCTGACAGGAAAGCGGAAAAAGAAATTTTACGGGGTACTGGTGCGGAACCGGCGCTGGCTAGACTGCATCCGTTTATGGACAAAACCGGGGTGCTGAAAATCCAGGCAGCAGTGGAACAGGTCCATGTGTCTGATACCTTTCTGGCATATCTCCAGGACATCCTGGAATTCACCCGGGCATCAGGCACCTTCCAGTTCGGGCTTTCCCCCAGAGCCGGCCTGTCATTGTCCCGGGCCGCCCGGGCCTGGGCCTATCTGCACGGCCGGGACCACACGTTGCCCGAAGATCTGCAGCAGATGCTGCCCTGGGTGGCGGGTCACAGGCTGCGCTCCAGTACGGATCTGGCGGAATTTTCAAAGGACAGGCTCATGGATATTTTCAAAAAAGTGCCGGTACCTGTATAACGGCCATGCCCTGACGGGCACAAGGAAATATGAAAGCCAGTAGCTGTTAGCCGGCAGTCACCAGCAGGTAAAAATTTGTAATTGTTTACTGGAAGCTGATAACTGACGGCTGACGGCTTTTGCACTGCCAGAGAGGTATTCATTGGTTTTGACCAGAAAACAGATCTTTATCCGCCCCACCCGGCACGGACTGCTCTTTCTCTCCATCCTCGGGGCCATGATGGCCGGTTCAGTCAACTACAACAACAATGCAGGCTTTATCCTGGTGTTTCTTTTAGGGGGTATGGCCCTGATCTCTTTGTTTTATTCTCTAAAGAACCTTACAGGCATGGATGTCGCCTTTGTTTCTGCCAGACCGGTGTTTGCCGGCCAGACAACCGTATTTACCATACAGGTGCAGGCAAAAAACCAGGAAAGGGTGGCGGTGAATTTTGCCCTGCCCGGCCAGACCGGGCCCTGGACAACCATCGCCAGAAATGAAACAAAAACGCTGGAGATTTCGGCAGAAACAGCCAAAAGAGGGGTTTTCACCCCCGGTGTTTTGACACTTTGTTCGGGTTTTCCTTTTGGCTTCTTCCGGTTGGGGGCCAGACTTTCTCTGCCCATGACCTGCCTTGTATATCCAATGCCTGTGAAGGGGCCTGCCGGATCAGGCCGGGGGGGCAGCGGCTCAGGGGGGCGTGCAGACACCCGGCATGCAGGGCCGGATGATTTTCAGGGGCTGTCCCTGTACCAGCCCGGCCATGATGTGGGCCGCATCGCCTGGAAAGCGGTTTCCCGGGGACAGGGTATATTTATCAAGGATTTCACAGCCATGGCTGACCATTTCACTTTGCTGGATTTTGACGCCTTTGTTTCCAGGGATACGGAATACCGGCTGTCCCGGCTGTGCAGCATGGTCCTTGCCGCGGACAGTCAAAACCTGTCCATTGGGCTTAAGCTGCCCCATACCCTGATAGCACCGGCCCGGGGGCATTCCCACAAGAGAAAATGTCTCAGGGCCCTTGCCCTTTACAGCCGGGAAAAGGAGGCTGTTTGAACCGGGATTCCCGCCATTCTTTTCCCATTATCTTTGCCCTGGTGGTGGCCATTGCCCCCCATGCACCGGGGCTGCCGGCATGGATCATTGTCTGGTGTGTTTTCATGTGGGGATACATGCTGGTGCGGTTGAAAACCGGATGGCCCCTTCCCGGCCCTATCCTGCGCCATATCCTGGCGGCTGCCGGCATAACCGGACTGCTGCTCTTCTTCAGTGTAAGGATAGATGCAGATGCCTTTGTCGGCCTCATGGCGGTCATGGCTGCCATCAAACCCTTTGAAATGGCCACCCACCGGCACCGGATGATCACTGTGCTGCTCACCTACTTTATCATCATTACCAGTTTGTTCCGGTCCGAATCTCTGTGGATTGTTTTATACCTTTTTTTCTCTGTTTTCGTCACCACAGCTGCACTGATACACATCAACCGCCCTGAAGGACGGTACAGACCAAGTATCCTTCTGGCAGTCCGTATCCTGGCACAGGCCATACCGCTGATGGTGCTTCTGTTTCTGGTTTTTCCCCGGCTCCAGCACGGCCTGTTCTCCATGGAAACACCAGGAACCGGCAGATCCGGGTTCTCGGAGAGGCTTGGTTTCGGCAGCATCTCCCGCATGACCCTGGACCAGTCTCTGGCCTTCAGGGTGACTTTTAACGGTGCGCTCCCGCCGCCGGATGCGTTGTACTGGCGGGGAATTGTATTTGACAGGTTTGACGGCACCCGTTGGCTTCCGGCGGACAACCCGGGAGATATCCCTTTTGTTCCGGAAAACGGCCCGGACCTTGTACAGCATACCATTACCCTGGAACCCCATAAAAGCCGCCGGCTCTTTGCCCTGGACCGGCCGGTTGCAGCCCCCCCCGGGACGGAACTGACTGCCGGTTTCACCCTTGTGTCCAGACAGCGGGTGACCCGGAAAAAAACCTATCAGGCGGTCTCCTGCATCCGGACGGCAGGTAATGACAATGGAAAAACAGGTACCCTGTTACCAGACCCTGTTTTCACCCATTCGGACAATAACCCGAAAGCCCGGTTTCTGGCCCGGGCCATGGCAGAGAAAACCGCTGATGCCCATGGAAAAATCCAGCAGATCCTGGCCTATTTTACTGAAAACGATTTCACCTATACCCTGAGCCCGCAGCGGCTCGGAAACCATCCCATGGATGAATTTCTTTTTGAAACCCGGCAGGGGTATTGTGAACATTATGCCGGTGCCCTGGCTTTTCTGCTGAATGTGCAGGAGGTACCCGCCAGGGTGGTGGGGGGATATCTGGGAGGAGAACTCAATCCCTATGGCAATTACCTGAGCATCCGCCAGTCCTTTGCCCACGCCTGGGTGGAGGCGTATACCCCTGAAAGGGGATGGATCCGCATCGATCCCACCCTGGCGGTGGCACCAAACCGCCTGGAACAGAATCCCGACGGATCTTTTTCCTATTCCAGTACCACCCGGGATGCTCTCTCTTTTTTTAAAAAAATGGGTTTCATGCTGGAAGCTGTGAATCTTGCATGGGAGGCCTGGTTCACCGGCTATTCTTTTTCAGAGCAGAAAGCGCTGCTCCAGCGCCTGGGTTTTGGCAGATCATGGGGAACAGGGACCGTAGGTTTTTTATTGCTGACCCTCAGTGTCCTTGTTGTGGCTGTTTTTTTCTGGATGTTTCTGCACCGGTCCTGTGCCAGAAAAAAAGACCCGGTGGCAGCAGGGTATGCCCTTTTCTGCAGACGCCTGGCCAGCATAGGCCTGGACAGAACGCCTGACCAGGGACCCATGGATTATCTTTTAACAGTGCAGGCAAAAAGACCGGACCTTGGACCAGAAGCTGCGGCCATAACCGATATGTACATCCGGATCAGGTTTCACAAAACCTGCCCCGACAACCTGACAAAACGATTCATTGACCAGGTAAAACAGTTCACGCCTGCCAGGCGGGCCGGACAATGACCCGCCCATCCTGCAGCATGCATCCGCCGTCACCTGCCTGGACAGGCGCCGGCCATATGGAAAATTTGAGATGACCCATCCAAAACCCAAGATGAACCGACAGATCCCCGGCTTTCCCTCTGCCGACATTGGCTTGATCCAAAAAAACCTTTTGCACTGGTACAACATACACCACCGGCACCTGCCCTGGCGGGAAAGCTGCGATCCTTACCGCATCTGGGTATCAGAGGTGATGCTCCAGCAAACCCAGGTCAAAACAGCTGTACCCTATTTTCTGGCTTTTGTGGACAGGTTTCCCACACTGGAGAGCCTGGCCCGGGCTGATCTGGAAAAGGTGCTCAAATCCTGGGAAGGGCTGGGGTACTATGCCAGGGCCAGAAACCTGCACAAAGCGGCCCGGCAGGTGGTACAGCAAATGGAGGGCCGCATCCCGCACCGGTTCTCCGATTTCAAATCCCTGCCAGGTGTGGGGGATTATATTGCATCAGCCGTGATGAGCATGGCATTCAACCAGGTCCATGCGGTGGTGGATGCCAATGTAAAACGGGTGCTGGCCCGGCTGTTATGCCTGGATATCCCGGTGAACCAGTCCTCTGCCCACACCCGTTTCAAGGCCGTTGCAGACACCCTTGTGGACCGGACAGATCCGGGCGGTTTCAACCAGGCCCTCATGGAACTCGGGGCCCTCGTCTGTACACCGTCGGCCCCTGACTGCAGCAGGTGCCCCCTGGCACACCCCTGCCTGGCTCTGGCAGGCTGTCAGGTTTCCCGCTATCCGCTGCGGCTGAAAACAAAAAAAATCCCCTGCCACCACATCAGCACCGGCATTGTCATAAAAGCGGGCAGGGTCCTGGTAACCCGAAGAAAACTGGACGGCCTGCTGGGGGGATTATGGGAATTTCCCGGGGGCAAAAGAAAAAACAAGGAAAGTGCAGAAGATGCCTGTATCAGGGAAATCAAAGAAGAAACCGGCCTTGATGTCAGGATTGTTTCATTTCTGACCCATGTCAGGCATGCCTATACCCATTTTAAGATTGAAATGGATATATTTTACTGTGATTATATATCAGGGGATGTGGTATTGGACGGCCCCATTGACCACAAGTGGATTGCGCCTGAAAACATTTACAGGCTTGCATTTCCAACCGCCAACCGTAAATTCATCCCCTTGATTGACCGATCTGTGATATCCAGGAAACAGCCATGAACACACAAAACCAGACCAGAAAAAATATTGAAAAAGTCACCTGGATCGGCCTTTGGGCCAATGTGTTCCTGTCCCTGATCAAGCTGGTCATGGGCATTGCAGGCAGCAGCCAGGCAGTGGTGGCAGATGCCCTGCACAGTTTTTCCGATACCGGATCAGATGTGGTGATACTGTTCGGTGTCCGTTACTGGACAGCCCCGCCTGATGCATGCCATCCCTTCGGCCATCAGAAAATCGAATCCTTTGTCACCATTTCCATAAGCCTTATCCTGGTTGTTGTGGCAGCCGGCATCGGCTATAATGCCATCATTTCCCTGATGCGCCCTGTGGAAACAAAACTGCACCCAATGGTGATCCTGGCCCCTGTCCTGTCTCTCATTGTCAAGGAGATCCTTTTCAGGATCACTTATACGGCCGGGGTAAAAAACCGGGCATCTTCCCTTAAAGCCAATGCCTGGCACCACCGGACAGATGCATTGTCATCCATTCCGGTCCTGGTGGCGGTGACCGCCGGGCTCATCAATCCGAAACTGGCGTTTCTGGACCCGGTGGGAGCCATCCTTGTGTCGGTTTTCATCATCAAGGTGGGATGTAAAATTCTGGGGGGAAGTATAGCTGAACTTTTGGATGCAGGCATGTCCCAGCAGGAGATGGCACATATCCGCACCCTTATCGAAAATATCCCCCATGTCAGAGGGGTACACAGGCTCAGATCCAGAAAAACAGGCGGCGCATTTTATGTTGATCTGCATCTGGAGGTGGACAGTCAGATCACTGTCCAGCAGGGCCATGACATCTCCGAGGCAGTAAAAGAAACCTTGATGAACAACAAATCCAATATCATTGAGGTGATGGTTCACCTGGAACCGGCACAGTAAAATCCTGGAATAAAACAGTGTCCATACCGGTCATATGATAAAAAGCAATTGATTTGATTCATATCCTGATTATATTAGGTCCAGGAGGCGAAGTCAGGATATGATAACATGATATGGAATACAAAAACAGCCCAAAGCCAGTTTAAAAAGCTGACATATCCCCATATGAAGCTTTTATACAATGTGGCCCTTAAATACACAGGAAATGTATTTGATGCGGAAGATATTGTTCAGGAAACATTTATGATGGCTTTCCACAAATTTTCCCAGCTCAAGGATCCAGCCAAATGCAAGCCCTGGCTGTTGAGAATCCTGCGCAATAATTTTTTGAAAACCTGCCAGAAAGACAATGTCAGGCAGCAGCTCCAGAAAAGTGACTACATTGCATTCCTCAAGTCTGAAACGCAAAGAAATGGAGCAGACTCACTGCTGGAAGAGGCAGTTGACACCAGAACAGTGAATGATGCCATAGACCAGCTGCCCGTAAAATACAAAGAAATTTTGATCTTGTATTATATGGATGATATGCTGTACAAAGACATTGCCAGCACCCTTGATATTCCCATTGGAACGGTGATGTCAAGACTGAACAGGGCAAAGGAGGCATTAAAGATAAAATTGTTGAAACAATTGAAAAACAACGGAAAAACCATACCCCACATAAACAGTACACCGGAACATACCTGACCCATGAACTGTAACGACTTTTTTATCTGGCTGCAAAACCCATCAAAGAATAAACAGGTGCAGAATCCCGGTATACTGGCCCATATCCAGGAATGTGACGTCTGCAGGCAGTTATATGACATGGACACCTGCCTTGAAGCCTGCATACAGCAGGCCTTTGCCCCGCAGAAAATGCCGCCTGGTCTTGCAAAAAAAATCAACCGGCACATTGATGCGGCTTTTTTTTCAAAAACAAACCCTTTTCCCCGGACAACAGCTGTGGACAAACCTGCAGCGCCCATCCCTGTTAACGGACAATCCCGGAACAGACCAGCAAAAAAATAACCTGTCTTCTCTGTCTGACAGGGGGGTATTTGGTGTTGAAATTTACTGCCACAATGTGATATAAAGCCTGCCTGTATTGAAAAAAATATAAAAAGGATGCCCCGTGAAAATAGTTTCCATTGCCATGAGCAAAAAAAAAGGCACCACCAAGCAGTGCATTGACCAGGCAGAACTGGTTGAAAACCATGGCATCAAAGGGGATGCCCATGCCGGAAGCTGGCACCGGCAGATCAGTTTTCTGGCGGCTGAAAGCATTGATGCTGTCAGCACCGAAACGTTTGTTCTGCAGTTCGGGGATTTTGCCGAAAATATCGCCACCACCGGCATTGACTGGAAAACCCAGAAAATCGGACAGCAGGTGCGGCTGGGGAAGAAAGCCCTTGTGGAAATCACCCAGATCGGTAAAGAATGCCACAAAAAATGTGCCATTTTTTACCGCACCGGAGACTGCATCATGCCCAAAGAAGGGGTGTTTGCAAAAATTCTTACCAGTGGAACCATCCGGGTGGGTGATGCGGTAACCCTTGTGAAATAACAGATGCCAGGACCAGCAGCTCCCTTTTTCAAATGCTTTTCCAATGCCGGCCGGCATATTTGTGTAAACCATAACCTTTTGGATACAAAGAGATTTTCATGACATATGCCATCGAACTCACGGACGCGGTAAAAGGCTACACCTATGACCAGGACAAAATCATCTCGCCAGAAAAAACCGTGGACCTGTTCAGAAAAAAGGCGGCTGGAACCCGGCTGGATATTCTAAGCCGGACCCGGCGCATTGACAACGGCCGCCTGGACATTCCGGTGTTTTTCAGTGAATGCGGTATGGATGCCAGGCAGGTTATCGGTACCAGCAAGCAGATGGGAAAAGGCGGCACCCCGGCCCAGTCGGAAGCCAGTGCTGTCATGGAGCTGGCGGAACGGTTCAGTTTTTTTTCCTTTGTGAACAAAAAAAGCAACTTTTTCTCTGCCCGGGCAGCGGACCTGGGGGAAAACATCCTGCCCTTTGACCAGATCATCCGATCCGTGCATGACAACCCAGATGATGCCCACAGGGTCAAACCCATATTCGACAGCCTGAAACTGCAATGGACCACAGGGTATAATTTGACCCTGGGCAAAGAGGTGCTGATTCCCTTTTCCTGGTTTTACATGATCAATGAATTCAACGGACCCTGTGCCGGCAACTGCAATGAAGAGGCATTAATCCAGGGTATCTGCGAACTGGTGGAGCGGCACACCTCTTCTCTGGTGAGCCACGGAAAACTTGCTGTCCCGGGCATCCGTCTGGACACCTTCACCGATCCGCTGGTAAAAGAGCTGCTGGCCAAATACAGAAACTGCGGCATCCAGGTGCATGCATCAGATTTTTCCCTGGACACGGGCATTCCCACCATCGCTGTTCTGGCCTGGGATCCGGCCACCTTTCCGGAAAAAAGTGAAATCGTGTGGACCGCAGGCACCGCGCCTGATCCACAAAAAGCCATGGGCCGGGCCCTGACAGAGGTGGCCCAGCTGGCAGGAGATTTCAATTCCGGATCCAGTTATGTGGCCTCGGGCCTGCCCAAGTTCACCAGCATTACCGATGCCGCCTTTATTACCCATCCAGAGACCATGAAGGATCTGGCCCACCTGCCGGACCTGTCAAATCCCAATATCCGGGTGGAGGTGGAAAACCTCATTGCCACGCTGGGCAACAAAGATTACCAGATCCTGGCCATTGATACCCGCCACCCGGACCTGGATATCCCGGCCTTTTACACCATCATGCCGGGGGCCCATTTCAGGGAGCGGGCCGCATCTGCCAGCGTGGGCATGTTTTCAGCCAGGCTCATCACCGAAACCCTGGACCCCATCCAGGCTCTGGACAAACTGGATGCCCTGGAACAGGCCCTGCCGGACCAATATTACACCAGTTTTTACAAAGGACTGATATACAACACCCTGGGTGACCTGCACACGGCCCTGGAGGCATTTGAAACCGCCCTGGAAAGAGAACCGGTCCGCATGAACCTGCCGGACATCTGTTCCCACATGGGGGCCTGTCTCAAGGATCTGGGCCTGTATGAAAGGGCGGTCGTCACCTGTGAAAAAGGACTGGCGGTTGACCCCCAGCGGCCGGACCTGCTCAACACCATGGGGGTCTGTCATTTCATGCAGAAAAACCACCACAAGGCCATCTCCTGTTTTGAAAATGCCCTGGAAGTTGATCCGTCCCAGGCCATCAACTATGCCAATATCGGTTCCAATTACCGGGAACTGGGGGAAACCGCACTGGCGATAAAATACTATGAAATGGCCCTTGAAATCGATCCGGCCATTGACTTTGCCAGGGACAATATCAAAAAGCTCAAAGGATGATACGCCCCGGCGGAGAAACGGATTCCCAAAAGCACTGCTGCAGCTTTTCCCGGACTGACGGATTATGCTGTATCCGCCTGGATCACAACCTGGTTTCTGCCGTTGCGCTTGGCCTTGTAAAGGGCCTTATCCGCCCGTTTGATAAGGTCCTCCTGGGGTTCGTTCATGGCATACCTGGCAACACCCATGGAAACCGTTACCGTACCGATACGCTTGCCGGATTCTTTGACTTTCCACTCCTTGCAGGCCAGTGCTTTCTGGATTTTTTTTGCCACAGCGCAGGCACCGTCAATATCGGTTTCCGGCAGCACAATCAGAAATTCTTCTCCCCCGAAACGGGCAGCCACATCATTTTTTCGCAAATGCTGGATCAATATTTTTGAGATCCCTTTGAGCATGCTGTCCCCCACCAGGTGACCATGGGAATCATTCACTTTTTTGAAGTGGTCGATATCCATAAGCACCACACAAAACGGGGCCATGTTCTGCCGGGCACGGATACGCTCCAGTTCAAACACCTTTTCCAGCCCCCGCCGGTTGGCCAGGCCTGTCAGTATATCTGTCTGTGCTTCTTTCTGGGATTTTTCCAGTTCTTGGGACAACTGCTTCAAGTCCTCTGATGATACCGACATACGGCTCTGGAGCCTGGATCCGGATTTTATCAGGCCCCGCGTCTCTTGGAGCATCTGGTCCACAATTTCTCTGATCCCTTCAAAATCATGGACGCTATTGATTTTTTCCGCCAGATTTCCCAAATTTCTGCCGTGTCCAGCCAGATCCCCTTCAGTTTCCAGAATATGGTGGGTAATATCCCTGAGCAAAAGATTGATCTGGGTGAGCAGGCGGCTGATGACAATACGGTCTCCATCAGTGACATATTTTTGATAAAAATTTTCAATGCATTTCCCATCCATGGGATGGTCGGATTTTATGGACAGGTCCACCGCTTTTTTTAATTTCAGATTTCTGCCGGACACATATTCATACCAGACCGTATAGTTGACCGGATTGGCCGGCAGATCATATTTGATCAGATAGCCCAAAGCCAGGCGCAGATACTCGCCTGATCTGTTTTTGTCTTCTGAATAGGTCATCTGTGCCTTGTATCTTAAAAGTCCACCGCTATGCGCGGCCAGACCAAACTGACAACCAGCATTCCCACCGGGCGATGCCCGGCACCAACCCGAATAGTAACTTCAGGTGCGTTGCTGAAACGTTTGATATGAACCGCAGACTATCTCTATTTCCAGCCCCCTGTCAAGACAGGCACGCCGAATATGGCAAAAAAAATTACAGCCCTGCTACCGCCGCCCCAGCTGACCGCAGCCGGCAGAGACAGACCTGCCTTTGCTCCAGCGCCGGATGACAAAAATATTTTTTTCAACCAGGTGCTGTGAGAACCGGTTCATATCCGCATCTGACGGGCTTTCATGGGCAAATCCGGGCACCGGGTTGCAGGGGATGAGATTCAGGCGCACCGGCAATGGATGAATAAATTCTGCCAGCTTCTCTGCATGGGCCTTTGTATCATTTACCCCTTTGATGAGGATATATTCAAACAAAAATGTACCTTTCCGGGGCAGAGGAAAAGCAGCCAGGGTTTGTTTGAGCGTTTCCAGGGGCCAGGCATTGTTCACCGGCATCAGCTGTGACCGGGTCGGGTTGTCCGGGGCATTGATTGACACGGCCAGCCGGATGCCGGGCAGGCTCATGGCAGCCAGTTTACGGATCCCCGGCACCACCCCGGCAGTGGAAATGGTCATGTGGCGCAGGGCAATGTCAAACCCTTTCTGCTCATGCATGATCTTTACAGCAGCCATGACGGGTGCAAAATTGTCAAAGGGTTCTCCCATGCCCATGAACACGATATTTTTGATCTGTTTTTTCAGCACATGCCGGGCATTGTACAACTGGCCGGTGATTTCGGATATGGTAAGACTGCGCTGCAGTCCCATGCGGCCGGTCTCACAAAAGGTACATCCCATGCGGCATCCCACCTGGCTGGACACGCACAGGGTATTGTACCGGTTCATGGGAACGATGACCGATTCTATCTCCATGCCGTCGGACAGCCGGGTGATAAACTTGGTGAGATCCCTGTCCTGGAAAACCGTTTTTACCCGGCCCGGTTCCAGGCAGATGTATTTTCCCAAATCCCTGGCCAATGCCTGGGAAGCGGTAAATTCAGGTACAAAAAGAAAATCCGAATTTGCATTTTTAAAGATTTCCCGGTACAGGGCCCGGCCATGAAACCGGCCTTTCCCATAGGCTGTTTCCAGGGTATGGACCACCTGTTCCAGGGTCATCGCCAAAATGTTCAGGCTGTTGTTATTTTCCATCACCAGATGTATATGAAAGTTGTCAGTACGCAGTTATCAGCTTCCACTCAGAATTCCATTTTTTTCCTGTTGGTTACTACCAGCTAAACGCTAACGGCTAACAGTTAAAAACCAACAGCTTTCCTTTATTGTGGTGCCCGCTAAATTTTGAAGCGGCGGATTGATTCTCCCAGGCTGGCGGCAAATTCCGTGATCCGGGTCACGTTTTCACTTACCTTCAGACTGGTATCTGTGACAGTGGCTGCATGGGTGTCTACACTGAGGATGTCATCGGCAATCCGGCTGGATGCCTTGGATATGTCTGTAATGTTTTCATGGTTGTCATGTATGCCCTGTGCAGCCAGGGATATGTTTTCAGCAATTTCTCCGGCAGTGCTGGACTGTTCTTCAATGGCACCGGCAATGGAGGTAACAATGGTATTCACATCATTTATCACCTTTGAAATCTGCTGAATTTCCGATACCGTGCCCTTGGAAGAATCCTGGATACGCGCAATTTTTTCTGAAATATCTTTTGCCGCCTCTGCTGTTTGCTGGGCAAGGCTTTTGATCTCATTGGCCACAACGGCAAAGCCCTTACCGGCTTCTCCTGCCCGGGCAGCTTCAATGGTGGCGTTCAATGCCAGCAGGTTGGTCTGGCCTGATATGTCGGTGATGGTCTGGGTGACCTGCCCGATTTCAGCCGCATCTTTACCCAGTGCATCCACCCGGTTGGAAGCATCCCTGGCTGTTGACACGGCTGTTTCCGAAATCTGCCGGGCCTGGCTGGTATTTTTGGCTATTTCCGACACAGTGGCATTCATCTGTTCCATGGCAGCGGACACCGTATCCAGGTTATCGGAAAACGCCTGGGAGCTTTTGGTTACAGACGCCACCCGCTCCTGCATTGCCTGGGCCGCGCCACTGACAGCACCTGATTTACGGGTCATTTTTTCAGCACGGGTCTTGAGGCTGTCTGAAATCCCGGACAGGTCCGCTGATGCGTGATCCAGGGTGGCCACCCCCTGGGCAATGTTTTTAAACACCGATGCCAGCCCCTGTACCATCTGATTCATGGCATTCACCATGGCCCCGATTTCATCTTTCTGGGGAACTTCTAAAATCTTGGAGAAATCGCCCTGGGCAACCTCTCTGGTAAAAGCTGCCGCTTTTTTAACAGGGCCGGCAATCCGGCCTGATACGACAAACCCCAGCAAAACAGCTGCTGCGATTCCCACCAGCGTGGCTGCCGCCAGAATGGTAACCGCCTGCTGCTTTTCTTTTATCAGATCTGCTTCCGCCTGAAGAATAAGTTCCTGGGATATGGCGCCGGCCTGGTCCAGCTGTTGTGTCAGATCATTGGCCAGGGCAATGGTTTTTTCATCGATGGTATCCAGAAGCGCATAATCATAGGGTTCTGCAGACAACTGCAGATGCATCTGGTCATAGGCCACCTTGAAACTGGGCAGAAAGATGGATGT
Organism: Desulfotignum sp.; assembly: GCA_036351635.1. Lineage (GTDB taxonomy): Bacteria > Desulfobacterota > Desulfobacteria > Desulfobacterales > Desulfobacteraceae > Desulfotignum. The sequence goes on along the minus strand of JAZBPL010000035.1, from coordinate 12,732 downwards.
ATGAAATTCTTTTGCCTCCTGGATGATCCGGCGAAGTTCCGGGTCCTTGGTGGAAAAAATGGTTTTTTCCCGAACTTCACCACCCTCCAGCATGGCTTTCTGGTATTGATTGAACCGCGCCACATTTTCCTGGTGCTTCTGCAGTGCAGCATCCAGCGCATCTGTATCCAGGGCAGCCATAAGGGTCATGATGGCTGCAATGTCCTGGGTCACCGCCAGTTTCATGTTGATGGCCGATTCCGTCAGAGGGGCTGTTTCAATAACCTGCCTGAAGCTGTTCTCCAGATGCTTCATGCCATTATAACTTACAAGACTGACAACTGCGGTAATGGCGGCAATAGCCAGAAACCCCCCCATCTGTTTGGTGCGGATCGAGTGCAACCAGTTCATATCTGCTCCTTCGTACTTGGCGTTTACGGCAATGCATCAATTACAACAGGTCAAACCACAACCACCTGAAAAAGTCAAGGCGGGAGCACAAGGCATGACACTGGTGGGGAAACTTGTTGACCCCGTCCGGACACTGTCGTATTACAGCTGACATGAAATCATTTTTCCAATGGCTGAAAAATTTAAATATCAGGACCAAGCTGCTGGGCGGACATACCCTGATCATTGTTCTTGCCGTAATGGCAGGCGGCGGCATCATCATCTCCCGGGTGCAGACCACCATAGAAACCCATATTGAAAGTGAATTGGCCAATGCCACGGCCGCTATACGCAATATGGTGCGTACCGCCGCTGCCACCTCCATCAAAAATCACCTGCGGGCCGTTGCGGAAAAAAACCTGGAAATTGTCCAGGCTGTCTATCAGGAGTTTGAACAGGATCTGATCACGGAGACCCAGGCCAAAGAACTGTGCCGGAAAATCCTTTTCAGCCAGACCATCGGCAAAACCGGATATATTTTCTGCGCCAGTTCCCAAGGCATTGCAACGGAACATCCCAATCCCGGGGTGACCGGAAAACGTTTCATGGACCGCTCGTTTGTCAGGGAGATGATCCGCCTGAAAACCGGGTACCTGGAATATGAATGGAAAAACCCGGAAGAAGACGTCATAAAACCCAAGGCCATGTATATGAGCTATTTTGCACCCTGGGACTGGATTATTGCGGTTTCCACATACCGGGAAGAATTCACGCACCTGATCGAGATATCTGATTTCAGAAAAAGCATCCTGGACATGACTTTCGGGAAGACCGGATACGCCTACATTCATGACTCTTCAGGGAATCTGATCGTTCATCCTTTCTTGACCGGCAATTACTTAAATTCCCGGGACAAAGACGGCCGATATTTTGTCCGGGACCTGTGTGAAAAGAAGAACGGCAAAGCCGTTTATTCCTGGGAAAATCCCGGTGAAAAAGCCCCCCGGGAGAAACTGGTAATCTTCAATTATATTCCGGAATATGACTGGATTGTGGCATCCGCCAGCTACCTGGATGAGATCTATTCCCCTCTGAACACCATGAAAACCATTGTCATGGGAATTCTGGCCCTCATTTTCCTTCTGATAACCGGGTCTTACCTGTGGGTGAACCGATCCATCATCACCCCTTTGCAATCCTTGATGAAACGATTCGATCAGGGCGCAGCAGGCGATTTCTCAGTGCGGATGCCGGTACGCGCCACTGATGAAATCGGTCAGCTGGCAGGATATTTCAACCGGTTCATGGACAAACTGGAATTATTCCGCCGAAATCTGGAGTCGGAAATCAGCATGCGGAAAACAAACGAGCAGGCCCTCCGCCTGTCTGAAGAGATGTTTTCCAAGGCGTTCAGAAGTAACCCGGCCGGCATGTTCATCGCCGTTCTATCAGACAGCCGCATAATCAGCGCCAATGACAGCTTCCTGAACATCACCGGCTACAACCTGATGGATCTTTTGGGCAGGGAAATTCTCACCCTTGATTTTTTCTCCCCCCGCCGGGAAGGGCGATGGCTGTTCAGGAAAATCAGGGAGCGCCGCCCGGTGAAAAACAAAGAAATCATTTTTCGGACCCGTGCCGGAGAACGCCATCAGGGAGTCATTTCCGCCGAATGGGTGATGGTATGGGGAGAGGCCTGTCTTCTGGCAGCCATGGAGGATATGACTGACACCCGGCGCCTGGAACAGGAAATTTTGAAAATCGGGCTCCGGGAGCGGCAGAACATTGCCATGTCCCTGCATGATGATCTGTGTCCCCAGCTCATCGGTATCGAGGTCATGGTCAAGATGCTCCATCGGCACCTGGACAGCTCTCAGGCACGCAGTACACTGGCCGGGGAAATCGGGCGTACCGAAAAAATCAGAGCGGTTATCCGGGACGCCATTCACAAAACCCGGACCCTTTCCCGGGGGCTTGAGCCGGTCAATCTGGCTGACCGGGGATTTGATATATCCCTGGCCTCTCTGGCCGACTATATCCGGGAGGTGTTTTCCATCTCCTGCAACCTGGACTGGCAACTGGATCAGCCCCCTTTTGCCGACGATACCGAAGCCACCCATGCCTATTACATTGTCCACGAAGCCGTGCACAATGCTGTCAAACATGCAGAAGCCACCCGGATCGACATTGTTCTGACCAGTAATTTCAAAAATATCCGCATGGAAATCCGTGACAACGGAAAAGGGGGTGCTTTTCCGACACATACCCGGGGCATGGGGATCCGAATCATGACTTACCGGGCCGCCCGCATCGGGGGCACCCTTGTTTTTGAACCCATTTCAACCGGCGGCACCCGGGTGATCCTGGAGCTTGACCGACATCCTTTTGAGGAAGCGCCCCACAATGAAAAAGATTGCCATTCTTATCGTTGAAGATCACCCCATTTTCAGAATGGGAATCAAGGACATGATCAATCATGAGCCGGACATGCAGGTCTGCGGAGAAGCCGAAGACGTAGACACTGCCATCCGGCTGATCAACGCCCGGAGGCCGGATCTGGTCATCGTGGATCTTTCTTTGAAAGACAGCAATGGCGTGGATCTGGTCAAAGAGATCCATGACCGGTTTCCATTTTGTGCCGCCCTGGTGCTGTCCATGCACGATGAAACACTGCATGCCGAACGCTGCCTTCAGGCAGGGGCAAAAGGCTACATCATGAAACAGGAAGCCTCGGAATCCGTGGTGGAAGCGATCCGCAACATCATGTCCGGGCACATTCACGTCAGCCGGAAAATCATGCGTCATATTCTGACCATCTACCAGAACCAGCCGTCCACGGCCCATAAATCCCCTTTGAAACGGATTTCAGACAGAGAGCTTCAGATCTTCAGACTCATCGGCCTGGGACTTTCCTCCAAACAAATCGCCGTGCAGTTGAACATCAGCATCAAAACCGTGGGCACCTACCAGGAACGTATCAAGGAAAAACTGGACCTGAAAACCGCCCGGGAGCTGCTCCGGCATGCCGTGATCTGGGTGGAAACCGGGCACCTCGGACCGTCTGACAGCCTGTAGGAATTTCACCTACACCCTTTTGGGTATCCCCCCTATTTTATTTCCTTCAAAACCGGTCTATGAATACAATCCATCGGTTTTTATATTAAAAACATCACATACCAAGGAGGTTCCATGAAAACCAGACTGATCACCCCCACACCCAGTGCCCATACCTATCCATTGCTCATCAAAAACCTGCTGGACACCCCGTTGATCTATTCCCCGGACCAGGAAATCGTTTACCGGGACCAGCACCGGTATAACTACAGGACTTTCAGCCAGCGGGTACAGCAACTGGCGGCCATGCTCAAAAAACTGGGGGTCGGCCCCGGCGACACCGTGGCGGTCATGGACTGGGATTCCCACCGGTACCTGGAATGTTTTTTTGCCGTGCCCATGATGGGGGCGGTGCTCCACACCATCAACATCCGGCTGACTCCGGATCAGCTGATTTACACCATCAACCATGCCGAAGATGACGTGATCCTGGTGAACACGGAATTTGTATCGCTTCTGGAATCAGTGAAAGACCGTTTTGAAACCGTCAAACAGGTGGTGGTGCTGTCAGATACCGGTGAGACACCGGAATCAAAGCTTGACTTTGCCGGAGAATATGAGGCCCTCATGGCAGACACCGTCCCGGCATATGAATTTTCCGAGTTTGATGAAAACACCATGGCCACCACCTTTTACACCACCGGCACCACCGGCCTGCCCAAAGGGGTATTTTTCAGCCACCGCCAGATTGTTCTGCACACCTATGGGACCATGTCCGCGTTGTCTGCCTATGCACACCAGGCAAATGTCACCTCCAATGACGTGTACATGCCCATGACCCCCATGTTCCATGTCCATGCCTGGGGCATGCCTTATTTGATGACGCTTCTGGGGGCCAAACAGGTGTATCCGGGCCGGTATGAACCGGAAATGCTGCTCAAGCTTATTCTTACGGAAAACGTCACCTATTCCCATTGCGTGCCCACCATCATGAACATGCTGGTCACCAGTCCTGCCATCAACCAGGTGGACCTGGCAGGATGGAAGGTGATCATCGGTGGATCCGCCCTGTCCAGAGGATTGTGTGAGCAGGCGTTGAAACACGGCATCAACCTGTATACGGGCTACGGCATGTCCGAGACCTGTCCTGTGCTGAGCCTGGCCATGATCAAGCCCCATCTTCTGGAAAAAGATGCGGATAAACAGGTGGCCATCCGGTGCAAGACCGGGCTGCCGATCCCCAATGTCCAGATGAAAATCGTGGATATGGAAGGCAACGCACTCCCCCATGACGGCAACACCGCCGGGGAAGTGGTGGTAAGGGCCCCCTGGCTCACCCAGGGATATGTCAAATCACCGGAAAAAAGCGAAGAACTGTGGGCCGATGGCTGGCTTCACACCGGGGACATCGGTGTCATCGATCCGGAAGGGTATCTCAGAATCACGGACCGGCTCAAGGATGTGATCAAAACCGGCGGGGAATGGATCTCTTCCCTGGAACTGGAAGATATCATCAGCCGGCACGAAGCGGTCAGCGAAGTGGCGGTGGTGGGTGTTGCGGATGAAAAATGGGGCGAACGTCCCCTGGCCATGGTGGTCATCAAAGACGCTTTCCGGGACAAGGTCACAAAGGAAGATATCCAGGCGTTCTGCATGACCTTTGTGGAAAAAGGTAAGCTCCCTAAATACGGGGTCCCGACCCGAATCATTCTGGATGCTGAGATCCCCAAAACCTCGGTGGGAAAAATCAGTAAAAAAGATATCCGGTCCCAGTACCAATAACCCCGGCCCCGCCGTCTGCATTTTTATCCCTGACAAAAAGGTATAAAAATGCAGATGGCATATCGCTTCACACTGTCCCTGCATCCCTCGCCCCACGGGCGTTACCGGTCGGGTAATGCCTTACAGGGAATATGTTTCCCCACCGCCTTGACGCCACCTGCCCTTTTTCTGCCGGATCTTTTCCGCCACCTGATCCGCCAGCCATTCAATCCGCCACAAACAGGTTGAGTGCATCGATATACACCGGGTCCTGCTCGTCCAAAACCCTGATCAGGTCTTTGTGCATGCGCTGTTTCAATTCCCGGAAGATCCCCCTTTTTTTATCAAAAGCAGCGGCAAAGGCCAGGGCTTCGGTCATCAGGGTTTCCTGGTTGTCGCAGGCCTTGATGATGACGTTGTTCGCTTCAAGTTCTTGTGCTGTCATGCGCTGGCCTGACAGAATCATCCGGTTGAACAGGTGTTCGGGCACGGCCTTGCGCACAAACGCGATCATGCCGGGCAGAAACGGAATGCCCACATCCACTTCGGGAAAGCAGAAAAATCCTCTGTCCTTTTTCATGAACCGGAAATCACAGGCACAGGAAAGGATGGCGCCGTTGCCAAAGGCGTGGCCGTTTATGGCGGCAATCACGGGTACGGGAAACAGCAGCAGGCGTTTGAAAATCTTGTTCATGTTATACATAAAGGCCATCACCGTGTCATTTTCCTTTTCCTGGATTTTTTGCCCGATCCATTCCACATCAATGCCCTGGGAAAAGTTTTTTTCATCAGCTGCGGTCAGGATCACGGCCCGGACATCGGTGTCTTCCTGAATCTGGTCCAGGCACTGGTTGAAAACCTGTGAAAATATCTGGTTCATCCGGTTGGGTCCGTTGCACATCTCCATTACCGCTATTCTGTTTTCCTTTTTCCATGTCACCACCGGCATATGGTCTCACTCCTTGTGTGGTTAAGGTTAAATTCACAGCCCGCAAAATGCGGCCGATCATTCTATTTATATGGTATGGGCGGGGACATCAAGGTTTTTCGTGGATCCATTTTCATATCCCTCCCCGGTTCATTTCCTCCCAGTTCCTGAATGATGCATACGCATCCTGATCGATCGGGTAATCCCAGGTACCCACCCGATGAACGACACGCCCCCCGAACCCGGTTTTAAAACGATAAAGTCCGAAAAAAGGATGATGGGAAAATTTGGCCGGAGACACGGCTCCCATATCATAGCTTCGGCTTTTCAAGGCTTTGGCGTATCGAATCGTTTCCCAATGCAGGGCATAACTGCCCATGAAATTTCGTTTCTTCATTGCAGATGCCCCATAAAGAAAATATGCTGTTTTTTTTGTAATGGCGACTATGGCACCGGCCAGAACATCCTTGCCATGAACCGCCAGCATCAGGATGACTTCACAGGGATCAGATTTTTTTTTCCGGGAAGAAAACAGGGTGGCAAAATACGGATAATCCCTTACCAGAAATCCATTCCGTTTTGCGGTTTCCAGGTGAAGTTCATGAAAAATCGGAAGCTCCTTGATGGAAGCGGCATAAACCCTGACCCCTTTTCTTGATGCCAGTTTGATGTTGTACCGTGTTTTACTTTTCATACGTCCGAGAATCATATCCTCAGTTCCACTGATATCGATGACGTATGAATCGGCAACCGTCATATCCACAGGGGTTTTTCTGAAATTCCAGTTTTTTGTCCCAAAATTCATACGTATTTCACGGATGGTTTCATTTGGAAATTCATGCGCCGGTTTTTTATCGAAAATTTCGGTATACGGGGATTCCCAGGGAAGATCGTACCGAATAAATGCAACGTCAGAATCCATCTGATCAACAATGGATTCCGACAGTGATTCAAGATAAGGACCGTAGTTTTCCCGGCTGGGGCCAGATTCAGGACCCTGGGGGATATATGCGGCGGAAACACCGGCGTTCAAAGGTTTGAGCAGCATCAGCATATCTTTTTTGGACACCTTGTCTTCAATATCATAAGCACACGGCTGCCACCCAAGCCGGGCTTTGACCTGGGCCCAGTATTCTGTTTGAAAAATAATATCTGTCGGCAACAGATGTTTCACTTTTTTGGGTTTTACAAACAAATGCATTGACGCTCCTTTTTTCTGTCTCTTTCATTTCATCTGGATTGTCTGGGGATGCAGGGTAACAATTAAATCTTGACAATTAAATACCACAAGGTGATATTAAAGTTTTTTCAAACCTGATATATTATGGTGAGGAACTGCCTGATGGACAAACCGCTTCACTTTGAAACAAGGGCCATTCATGAAGGGATCAAAGACCATGACTGGGAAGGGGCTACCCTTCCCCCCATTTTCCAGTCCGCTGCCCATTTTCATGAAACTGCAGACAACCTGAGCCAGACTTTTGCCGGTCAGCAGCCCGACCATATCTACATGCGCCTGACCAACCCCACCAACCGGTTCCTGGAGGAAAAACTGGCCTCCCTGGAATCAGGCCGGGCTGCCGTAGTAACCGCTTCGGGCATGGCGGCCATCAGCAATGCCTGCATGACGCTGCTGCGGGCCGGAGATGAATTTGTGGCATCTTCCTCTCTGTTCATGTCCACCTATGCTTTGTTCACCAATATATTCAAAAAATACGGCATCACGGTCCGCCTGGCAAATCCCCTGGATATGGACGACATTGCCGCAAACATCACAGACAAAACCCGGTTTGTCTACATGGAAACCATTACCAATCCAGGTATGGAAATTCCGGATCTTAAAAAAATTGCCGTGCTTGCCCATGAAAAAGGGGTGCCACTTATGGTGGACAACACCCTGGCATCCCCCTGGCTGTGCCGGCCCATTGAACTGGGGGCGGATATTGTGCTGCACTCCACCACCAAATATTTTTCCGGCCATGGCGCTGCCCTGGGCGGGGTGGTGGTGGATGCGGGCACATTCAACTGGGACACGGACCGGTATGCCGATTTTGCCCCGTTTGTGGCCCAGAAGGGGAACCTGGCATTTTTACACCGCATGTTCAAAGAGCACCATGTCAATTTCGGCACCACGGCAGCCCCGTTTCATTCGTTTTTAACGGTCCTGGGCCTGGCCACCATGGGGGTGCGCATGGAACGGCACATGGAAAATGCCCTGCAGACGGCCCGGTTTCTGCAGGAGCACCCAAAAGTAAAGTGGGTGAATTTTATTGGATTTTCCGACCACCCCTGCCATGAAATGGCAAAAAAACAGTTCGGCGGCAAAGGGTTCGGCACCATGCTGACCTTTGGCCTGGCAGACCAGGAGGCCTGTTTCCGGCTGGTGGACAACCTGTCCATGATCCTGAACCTGGCCAACCTGGGGGACTGCAAGACCCTGATCATCCACCCCTATTCTTCCCAGTATGTTTCGTTTCCCCAGGACCTGAAAGACCGCCTGGCCGATCCTTGTCTGCTGCGGTTTTCCCTAGGGATAGAGCACATTGAAGATATCTGCGGTGATCTGTCCTCCGCCCTTGAAAAGGTGTGACCATGAGTGAGTATATCGGCCATGACCAGAACGGTGCCTCTGTGGGCCTGGTGGAAAAAAAGTTTTTCACCTTTGCCGGACCCAAGGATCCGTTTTCCCTGGAAAGCGGCGCGTCGATAAACCCTGTCACCATTGCCTATGAAACCTGCGGCACGTTGAACCAGGATAAATCCAACGCTGTTTTCATACTCCATGCCCTGTCCGGCGACTCCCACGTGGCCGGATACTACAAGGCCGATGATGCCAAGCCCGGGTGGTGGGACATCATGGTGGGACCGGGCAAAGGCATTGACACGGACAAATATTTTGTCATCTGCTCCAACATCCTGGGCTCCTGCATGGGATCCACCGGACCGGCTTCCGTCAACCCGGCCACCAAAAAAGAATACGGCACCGATTTTCCCATGATCACCATCGGGGATATGGTCCGGGCCCAGAAAGCCCTGGTGGACCATCTCGGCATTGCGCGTCTGCTGGCGGTGGTGGGGGGATCGGTGGGGGGCATGCAGGTGCTGGAATGGTGCGTGCGGTATCCGGACATGGTGGCATCAGCCATACCCCTGGCCTCCACCTGCCGCCATTCCGCCCTGGCCATTGCCTTTAACGAGGTGGCCCGGCAGTCCATCATGGCAGATCCCAACTGGTGCAGCGGCCATTATTACGGCAGAACCAAACCGGGCATGGGGCTGGCCATCGCCCGGATGATCGGTCACATCACCTATCTGTCAGATGAATCCATGCGCATGAAATTCGGCCGCCGCCTCCAGAACAAAAGTGCTTTGAGCTTTGGATTCGGGGCGGAATTCCAGGTGGAATCCTATCTTCAGTACCAGGGCAACAAGTTCATCGAACGGTTCGATGCCAACTCGTTTCTCTATATCACCAAGGCGGCCGACTATTTCGACCTGGCCCGTGAACACGGCAAAGGCTCCCTGGTAAAGGCGTTCTCCAAATGCTCGGCCAGATTTCTGGTGGTATCCTATACCTCGGACTGGCTGTACCCGACCTACCAGTCCAGGGAAATGGTGACTGCCATGAAAAAGAGCAACCTGGATGTCAGTTTCTGTGAAATCAAGGCCCAATGGGGCCATGACGCTTTTCTGCTGCCCAATGAAAAGCTGGACCATCTGATGAAAGGATTTTTAAACCGTGTGGCCCATGAATCCACTCCGATATGATCTGCAGATCATTGCCTCCTGGATCACTCCGGGTGCCCGGGTCCTGGAACTCGGCTGCGGAGAAGGGGATTTGCTGCGCTGGCTCAAGCAGAACCGGCAGGTGCTGGAACGGGGCATTGAAATCAAAGAGACAAAGGTGGTCAAATGTATTGAAAAAGGCATTTCCGTGCTCCAGGGAGATATCAACACGGAAATCATGGATTATCCGGACGATGCTTTTGATTTTGCCATCTGCTCCCAGACCCTTCAGCAGGTGTATGATCCGGTATTTTTGATTCAATCCATGCTCCGGGTGGCCGGCAGATGCGTGGTGAGCTTTCCCAATTTCGGTCATTACAGGATCCGGTCCCAGCTGATGTTCTCCGGATGCGCCCCGGTCTCCAGAGAACTGCCCCATGAATGGTACGACACCCCCAATATCCGGGTACTCAGTCTCAGGGATTTTGAAAATTTCGCCCGGCAGGCCGGGTTTAAATTATTGAAAAAAGCGGCCATCAACACCAAAAACCATCAGATGGAAGGAAAAATCGTCACATTTTTGCCCAATTTGTTTGCCACCTATGGTATTTTTTTGATCGGGCACCCGTGATATTCCCGACAATGATATGAAAACCCATCCTAAACCCTTGACAAGGAGAGTACCATGGCATTTCAAGACATTCTGGTGACATCACAGACAGACCACGTGGCAACCATCACATTGCATAGGCCTGAACAGATGAACACCTTCAACACCCGCATGGCCCAGGAACTGAACCAGGCACTGCTGGATCTGGATGCAGACCCCGGGGTGCGGGTGATCCTGCTCAAAGGGGCCGGCAAGGCGTTCTGCGCCGGCATTGATGTCAATGAACTGGCCGGCAAAACCCCCATGGAATACCAGGCGTGGATCGAGACCATGGAGCAGCCTTTGGTGACCATCTCAAAACTTAAAAAACCGGTAATCGCCCAGGTGCACGGGGTGGCTGTCGCCAACGGCATGGGGCTGGCCGCCGCCGCCGACCTGGTCATTGCCGCGGACAACGTGCGCATGGGCCTGACCGCCATCAATGTGGGGCTTAACTGTGTGGGCCCGGTGATTCCGGTATCCCGGTGCGTGGGCAGGAAAAAGGCCCTGGAACTGCTGCTCTACGGAGATCTGATCAAGGCCCCGGAAGCCCTGTCTTTAGGCCTGGTGAACAAACTGGTCCCCAAAGAGAACCTGGAGGATCAGGCCCTGGCTTGGGCGGCCGACCTGGCCAAAAAAAGCCCGGTGGCGGTGCGCATTGCCAAAACCGCTTTTTACCGGTCTGAAGATCTGCACTATGAGGCCCGTTTCGCCTACATGAACGAGGCGTTTGCCCGGCTGTGCACCACAGAAGATGCCAAGGAAGGGGTGAGCGCATTTTTTGAAAAACGACCTCCCCAATGGCAGGAAAAATAAAAAAGCAGGTCCATCAATGGGGCTGCTGATTTTTTATACCACGAAGGACGCGAAGAACACGAAGTACGGGATTTGTTCAACCCACTGAACGAGTGATTTTATGTGTTCTGAAGGTTCATGGTGAAACAGGAAAGGAACGTGAAAAATGGGATCAAACGATTCGTTCAATAAATCTTCGTGCGCTTCGGGGTGCGGCACGTCAGCGACAAACAGGACACACTGGCATCCCGGCACCCTGCTGGAACTGTCCGGATATTACTGGAAAACCTGCACCCTGCATGCGGCCGTGAAACTGGATATCTTCACCATCATCGGCAAAGATACCCTGACGGCCCGGGAAATGACCCGGAAAACCGGGTGGGATACCCGGGGCCTGACCATGCTACTGGATGCCCTGGCAGCCATGGCGCTTTTGAGCAAAACGTCGGTCGGTTATGCCAATACACCGGCAGCTGCCGACTTTTTGTCAAAAAATTCCGAACGGTATATCGGGTATATGATCCAGCACCATCACCACCTGGCAGACTCCTGGGTCCGCATGGACCAGGCCGTGACCATGGGCGGACCGATCCGGGAGCGGTCGTCGGTATCTTCGGAAGAATGGCGGGAGGCTTTTTTAATGGGCATGTTCAACAACGCCATGGCCACAGCTCCGGCTGTGGCCCAATCAGTGAATCTGTCCGGATGTTCTCGCCTGCTGGATATGGGGGGCGGCCCCGGCACCTATGCCATCCATTTCTGCCGGGCCAACCCGGACCTTACAGCTGTGGTGTTTGATCTGCCCACCACCCGGCCCTTTGCCGAAAAAACCATCCAGCAGTTCGGCCTGTCAGACCGGATCCGGTTTGCTCCCGGAGATTACACCACAGATGAGATCCCGTTGAGCCAGGAGTTCGATGCTGCCTGGCTCTCCCATGTCCTCCATGGGGAAGGGCCGGACAAGGCCGCCGATATCGTTGCCCATGCTGCAAAAACGCTGGTGCCCGGCGGGCAGCTGCTCATCCATGATTTCATCCTGGCAGACACCCGGGATCAGCCCGAGTTTGCAGCCCTGTTTTCTTTGAACATGTTTCTGGGCACCGAATCCGGACAGTCCTACACCGAATCGGATATCCGTGGAATGATGACTGCCGCCGGCCTGACAGATATCGTCCGCCTGGACTACACCGGCCCCACCGAATCGGGCATTCTCACGGGCACAAAGCATCGCTGCTAGTTGCCGTCACGGTCCGGTTACGGCCCCAGCAGCCGTGACCCGAACCGGTTGATCTGCTGGATGATGCCATGTTTATCCAGAACCAGAAACAGCATCGGGGCCTGGTGAACAAGGTAATGAAGAACCGGCTGCCGATCGGTATCCCACATCATTTTTTTCCTGCAGCAATCAGCGGGGAGAGCCGGTCAATGGAGGGTACATACGCTGTTCCCG
>JAZBPL010000034.1:0-20196 GCA_036351635.1 Desulfotignum sp. | reverse complement strand
TGTTTACCTCTCCAAATTCAATTAATTCAGCATATCATTTTCATATCGCTATTGTCGAAATATGAGAAATATGATTTCAAAAACATGATTAGTAAATGTGAACAAGAGAGTCAATACCTAAATGAGCAAAACGAATATGAGGGTTAATGGTATAATTGTGGGGTCTGAAAATATAATTACGGACCCATGATTTGGTTTTTCAGTACTCACCATTAGGATAGGCTAACTGTTGCGATTATTGCAACTAGTCTTGATTCCCACAAACCTCAATGATGCTCAAGGTATCTGTAACAATTCATTCAATAATACAATTCACAATCATCCTCGAAAGTCAAGACAAAGAATTATTTTCATGGGGCATTGGGGCCGAATAAACAGCGTAACAGGGTTGGAGTAGTTGCCCGGCACCAGTGGCCTATGGTGAGATCACCCGCCGGCTGCTGCTCCTGTATCTGCCCACCCGCACCATCCTGGTGCTGGAAAAGGCAGATACCGGACAATCACAGGTAACACAATTATCTTGAAACGACCGTCAATTCTTCAACGCATTTTGTCCATGGGAATAAGGGATTGAGCGACACTTAAAGCCTTCACATTCAGCGGAAAATATGGTATGGACCATGGTTTGATAGTGAAAAACATCGTTTGGGGTTCAGGCTGTATTATGATCAGGATAAAAACAACAGAATGGATGTGCCTATGCCAATGGAAATAAAACCGGCAAACGACGATATCTTCCTTTTTGACCGGGAGGAATTGCAAAACTGGACGTCTCAAAAGGTTTTGCAGCAAGGTCTTGCCTGCTTTAATGAAAACCGGGTACTGGAGCTGGATCACGATGAAAAACGGCTGTGGGCTATTGTGGAAGACGATCAATTCAGCGATTTTCCATTGTCTGTTCAGGTGGAACAGGGTCCGGACAGCCAATTGCTTTTTGACTGTGAGTGTCCGGACAGCCTGGAATCCATATGCCTGCATCAGGTTGCCGTCCTTTATGCCTATGCTGATTTTCAACGGGAAAAAGAAGGCTTGATGTCTGCCGTGGATACGGCCATTGAAATGCGGATCAAACGCGCGAGAACTGAAGTGCAGGTGGAAGCGGAAAGCGGTGACCCCTGGTTCGGCAGCTGGCGGGCCTCTTCCATCAACTCCCCGTTTTCCCGGCAATACCGGGTCACCATCCGGAACCTTAAAAAACGTGAAAACTATTGTTCCTGCCCTGATTTTGCCGGTAACCAGCTGGGGACCTGCAAACATATCGAGGCGGTCCTGCACAAGATCAGAAAACTGCCGGAATACGATTCCTTTGAAAAACAGCCTGTTCCGTTTCCCTATGTATATCTGGCCTGGGATCATGATGAAGCCCCATTGATCTGCGTGCACCGGCCTTCGCAGATCAGCTCGGATCTGCAGGCTTTTTTAGGGGATTTCTTCACCCCGGACGGCCGATTTTCGGCCCGGATGCCGGATGATTTTTTCCGGTTTGCCGAACTGGCTGACCAGCGGGAAGATATTCACATGGGTGAGGATGCCGTTGACTGGGCCAATCATCAAAGCCGTGCCGCCAATCAGCGACTGCGTTCGGAACGCATCGGAAAACAGATCGAAAGCAGCCGGGGGAGATTACCCGGCATCAAAGCAACATTGTATCCTTATCAGGTAACGGGAACGGCCTTTCTGGCCGGGACCGGCCGTGCGCTGCTGGCGGATGATATGGGACTTGGCAAAACCCTTCAGGCCATCTGTGCCGCCACCTGGCTCAAAGACAATGAAGGGGTGACCAAAGTGCTGATCATCTGTCCGGCATCCCTCAAGCAGCAATGGGCCAGGGAGGTGGCCAAATTCACTGACCTGCAGACCCAGATTATCGGCGGTCCGCCCCCGAAGCGGGCATCCCAGTACAGACGTCAGGTGGCTTTTTTCGTGTTGAATTATGAGTTGATTCTTAGGGACTTTTCCGTCATCAATCAAACGCTTCGGCCGGACTTGATCATCATGGACGAAGCCCAGCGGATTAAAAACTGGCGCACCAAAATCGCCACGGCTGTAAAACTCATCCCCAGCCGGTTTGCATTCGTATTGACAGGGACCCCTTTGGAAAACCGGCTGGAAGATCTGTACAGCCTGATGCAGGTGGTCGATCCCAAGGTGTTGGGTCCGCTGTGGCGCTATATGATCGATTTTCATGTAACGGATGAGCGCAATAAGGTTCTTGGCTACCGGAACCTGTCCGTTCTCAGGCAGAAGTTGAAACCGGTGATGCTCAGAAGGGACCGCAGCCTGGTCAGTGACCAGTTGCCGGAACGGATTACCCAGCGCCTGGATGTGGAAATGACCGGTAAACAGATCGAAATTCATGATGACGGCATGGCAAAGGCCGGGCAGCTTGCCCATGTTGCGAAGAGGCGCCCTTTGACCCCGAGTGAACAGAACCGTCTGATTGCCGCCCTGCAGCAGGCCAGGATGGCCTGTAACAGTGCCGGGCTGGTGGATAAGGAGACCGAAGAAAGCCCGAAGATCGACGAATTAGAAGTACTGCTGGATGAAATATGCCTGCAGGAGGGTCGAAAAGCCGTGGTCTTTTCCCAATGGGAAATGATGACCCGGATGGTGGAAAAAAGACTCAACCTGATGAACCTGGGGTATGTCCGGTTGCATGGCGGTGTTCCCACTGCCAAACGGGGAGCATTGATGGACCGGTTCCGTGATGATGACGCTGTCCAGGTGTTTGTTTCCACCGATGCCGGCGGTTTGGGGCTCAACCTGCAAAGCGGTTCTGTTCTGGTCAACCTTGATGTGCCCTGGAACCCGGCGGTCCTGGAACAGCGAAACGCCCGGATTCACCGCCTGGGACAGACCCGGAAAGTTCAGATTATCACCATGGTGGCGGCCAACTCCTATGAAGAACAGGTGCTTGCGCTGGTGGGCAACAAACAGAACCTGTTCGACAATGTGGTGAAAGAGGATGCGTCCGAAGACGTTGTCGGGGTGTCCAAAAAGCTGCTGGAAACCCTGGTGGAAGATCTGGCAGGCACTTCCCGAACGGTTCCGGAACCGCAAACGCCGCAGCAGGAAGAACCTGGTGATATCCCGGACACCCCGGATGTTCCAACTTCAAAACCGTATAGCACAACCGATACAAAAACCGAAGAGAAGATCCGTTTTTGCATCGAAGCCCTTCAAAAAGAGTTCGGTCTCAGGATCGAACGGATCCTGGGCGCCAAAGGGGGACTGATCTGTGTTATTGACCAGGTCGACAGCAATGGCGAAAGCCTGGCTGTTGAACTGTCGGCCAAAGTGCCGGTGGCGTTGATCGACCATTTTGCCCTCCAGGGACTGAACCGTCTGGGTGCTGCCTCCCCCCTTGCTGAGGCCCGGACCGTTTACTTTCCGGATGACACGGCTCTGGAAAGCGGCCCATCCAGGCTGGCCGTCCAAGCGTCGGAAAACCTGGCCGCTGCCCGTGTCCTTTTTGATCAGGACATGGGACAGGCTGCCGTTGCACTGCTCACTTCGGGACTTTTGGCAAAAGCGGCGGACCTGGCCGGGCTGAATGGTGCAAAAAGTCCGGATCAGGCCGGTGTCTGGCTTTACAGCGACGCAGTTCCCAAAGGAATTTTAACAAACGATGATGCCGCACTGATCATGAGGGCCGTGGGGTTGGGTCAATCCGACAATATCCCGAAAGATCTGGTTGGCCATCTGATCGAAGATGTCAGCGCTTTTGTTGCCATGGAATAAGAACAGCGACAGATAAAGCGGAAATCACGCACGTGTGGATTATCGGCAGCAGCAGGCTCGGGCGCAAGGCAGGACCGGCTCATGGGCAAAGACAAAAACCGGATGATGACTGTGACCCTTTTGGACCGGGACAGACAGATCCATTTTACCAGCGGTCCTGTTCCTGGATCTGGGACTGAATTCCCCATATTTCACTGGCATAGGCCTTGATGGTCCTGTCGCTGGAAAATTTACCTGTGCGGGCCGTGTTCATAAGGGCTTTGGCGCTCCATCTTGCTGGCTCCAGAAAATCTTTGCTGATGGCTTCCTGGGCAGCGGCATACGCGTCAAAATCGGCAAAGTGCAGGTAATGGTCCGTCGGGGACATGAGCAG
The DNA here is from genome assembly GCA_036351635.1 of Desulfotignum sp. Classification (GTDB taxonomy): domain Bacteria; phylum Desulfobacterota; class Desulfobacteria; order Desulfobacterales; family Desulfobacteraceae; genus Desulfotignum. Next base: position 16,082 of record JAZBPL010000034.1, on the reverse strand, counting down.
GTTATACAGGGGGCGGAAAATGCCAGGTTCCGACTGGCTGAATCGGTCGGACCGGAGGGCGTATATCACCTGTTTGAGGCGGTCATCTTTTTCCAGATAATCCCTGGGAAGGTAATGGGGGCGTAACGCTTCCACCTCATCCACAGTCAATCCGAAAATGTACATGTTGTCTTTGCCCACCTGTTCATATATTTCAATGTTGGCACCGTCCATGGTGCCGATGGTCAACGCCCCGTTCATGGCGAATTTCATGTTGCCGGTGCCCGAGGCTTCCATGCCGGCAGTGGAGATCTGTTCACTGACATCTGCCGCCGGAATAAGGCGTTCTGCCAGGGTCACACGGTAGTCAGGCAGAAATACGATTTTCAGCTGCTGGTTCACCCGTGGGTCTTTGTTCACCACGGCCGCCAGGTTGTGGATCAGTTTGATGATCAGCTTGGCCGTGTGGTACCCTGGTGCGGCCTTGCCGGCAAAGATGAAGGTCCGGGGCGCTGTAATTTCTTTGTTATTGTCCTTGATGGACAGATACAGGTGGATGATGTGCAGGACATTGAGCAGCTGCCGCTTGTACTCATGGATGCGCTTGGCCTGGATGTCAAATATGGACCCTGGATCAACGGTTTCAAACACCGTGTCCCTGATATAGGCTGCCAGATTTTTTTTGTTGGTCTGTTTCACCGCCCGGAACCGGTCCAGAAAACCGGGATCATTCTGGAACGCTTCCAGTTCCCATACAAGGTCAAGATCTGCGATCCAGCGCCTGCCGATGGCATCGGTGATCAGTTTTGCCAGTTCGGGATTGCAGGCCACAACCCACCGCCTGGGGGTGACCCCGTTGGTTTTGTTGTTGAATTTTTCCGGCCACAGAGAATAAAATTCCGGGACCAGCCGGGTTTTGACAAGGTCTGAATGCACCCTGGCAACCCCGTTCACCGAATGGCTGCCTATAATGGCCAGATTGGCCATGCGCACCTGCTGTTCTTCGCCTTCCTGGATAATGGACATCCGTGCTATCATATCATCAGAGCCTTCACCGAACTTTTCTTTCACCGATGCAATGAAGCGCTGGTTGATCTCAAATATGATCTGCAGATGCCGGGGCACCACCTTGCCCAGGATGGATACCGGCCATGTTTCCAGGGCTTCCGGCAGAAGGGTGTGGTTGGTAAAAGCCAGTGTTTTCACGGTTATGTTCCAGGCTTTTTCCCATTCCAGCCCTTTTTCATCCACCAGGATGCGCATAAGCTCCGCAACAGCCAGGGAGGGATGGGTGTCATTGAGCTGGATAGCCACCTGCTGGTGAAATGTTTCATAGGTTTTGTGGCGGGTTTCATAACTGCGGATAATATCCCGGATGGCACAGGCCACCAGAAAATATTCCTGAATCAGCCGCAGTTCCTTTCCCACATCTTTGGCATCAGATGGATACAGGATTTTTGTGACGCTTTCAGATGTGATTTTCCGGCGCACCGCTTTAAGATAATCCCCGTCATTAAAAATATTGATGTCAAAGTCTTCCGAGGCAGCGGCGGAAAAAAGCCTGAGCCTGTTTACGGTGCGGCCGCCATGCCCTGACACAAGGATATCGTGGGGTCTGCCAATGAACAGTTTCCAGTTGGTCCACATGGGATTGTATTCCCCGTTTCGGTCCAGGGTATCTTCAATTTTCCCGTAAATGGGCAGCATGTACTGCTCCCCGGAGCGGCGGATAAGCCAGGGCGATGACCGATTGGGCCAGTAGTCGGGTTTTTCCCGCTGGTGGCCATTGATTATCACCTGGCGGAAAAGCCCGTAATCATAGTTGATGCCATATCCGAATCCCGGCATGTCCAGGCTGGCCAGAGAATCCAGAAAGCAGGCTGCCAGTCTTCCTAAGCCCCCGTTTCCCAGGGCCGGATCCTGCTCTTCCTCCACCAGTTTTTCCAGATCAATCCCCTGTTTTTTTAAAAACCGGGTACATGCATCAAAAATTCCCAGATTCAGCAGGTTGTTATACAACAGCCGGCCGATGAGAAATTCCATGGACAGGTAATACACCTTTTTGGCATTGTTTTCAGCATACCGCTGCTGGGTGTCGAAATTGATATCCATCAGATATTTGCCCACAGCATAGGAAACCGCATTGAGCTGGTCCTTATTGCTGGTCTCGGCCAGGGGCTTGCCCAGGACATATTTTACATACTGGTGAAAGGATACTTCAAAACTGGTAAAATCAAAATACGCCATGACAGCCTCCCATGGTTTGGGTGGAGATTGTTGATAAAATATGGATACTGGAAACCGGCAGCCAGATGCCGGAATCAGGTTTCAGATATCAAGGGGTCAGGGTTTTCAGCACATCTTCCTTGCCTATGATGCCCACCAGTTTCTTGTCTTTTACCACCGGGATGGTGTGAAAATGCTTTTCCACCATCAGGCTTGCGATTTCACTCACCGGGGTGTCCGGTGACACTGATACCACATCTTTTGCCATGGCCTGGGCCACGGTGGTGGCAGCAATTTTACGGAATTCTTCATCAATTTTTTTGGATGAGGACAAGGGAAAGATGGAATCCAGAATGGTGAAAATCGGGGGGACCGGCATCTCTTTTTGCTGAAAGATCAGGTCGCTCTGGCACAGGATACCCACCAGTTCTTCTTTGTCATTGACAACCGGGACCCCGTTGATATGGTTGTCAAGCAGTATCCCCACTGCCTTGGGGATGTCTGTGTCAGGGGTCACGCAGATGATGTTGGTTTCCATGATATCGCTTGCTTTTTTCATGAGGTTCTCCTTTTCAGACAATGGGAATGCAGTGGTATTTACTATACATGAATTGATAATTTGGGACAAGCACAGAAAATGGCTGGAAAAAAATTGACTTTCCTGTCATTGGTGCCCATTTTCTGTTAAACTGGTTGTGATATACCAATCAAACCCTTAACAGGAGGACTTTGCATGCAGATATCCATCACCTTCAAAAAGATTGAATCCTCAGATGCCCTCAAATCCTATGTACAGGAAAAACTGGAAAAACTGGATAAAATGCTGGATGCTCCGGCAGAAGCAAATCTGGTTTTGTCTGTTGAAAAAATACGCCATATTGCAGAGATCAACCTGAGCTGTGAAAAGCTTAAAATTCATGCAAAAGAGGAAGCGGAAACCATGTATTCCGCCATTGACGGCCTTTCAGACAAACTGCAGATTCTGATAAAAAAGAACAAGGAAAAAGCACGGCGCCACCTGGCCGGAGACAAACAGACCATCAAGGCAAATCCGGATCTGGGCACCCTTGCCCAGTAGCGCCAAAACCTGCCCCGCAGCCCAAAAAATGGTGGGCCTGGCTTAGCGGGGTCATTTTTTTTCTGGTGTGTCCGTGCCTGAATCCGGTTCTGACGGTTCAGGCACGGACTGGTTTTCTGAAAGTCCTGGTATATCCAGTATTTTTCCGTTCAGATAGTCTTTTGTCTGATATTTGGATATTTTCATCAGTTTTTTGGTTATATTGGCCATTCGTTCCAGCTGGATCTGGATCTTTTTGATTTTTGGATAATTGGGGTCAGTTTCATGCATATCCAGAAGGATGAGTTCAAAATATCCTGATATGCTCATCAATGGTTGGTTCATTTCATGGCATACCGCACCGGAGAGTTCAAGAACTGCCTGAAGCCTGTCTTTTTCCCGGCTGATTTCTTCGGTTTCTTTTCGATCGGTTACATCTGTCAATACAGATATTTTCTGGTCCTCCATAAAGCAGGACCGAAATTCAATGAATTTGGTTTCTCCATTTTTGCAGGTGATTTCAAATTCTCTTACATGGCTTGCCTCCCGGGTGGATATATCATTGTCCCAGGCTGCCATAACTTTTTTCCGGTATGCGACGTCGGGATAGGCTTTTTGAAACCACACCTCTTTGGAGGGAATATCGTCACGTGTATACCCGGTAATTTTTGTGAAAAAGGAATTTACATAAAGGTATCTGCCGTCATTGTCAACCAGGGAAATACCCTGGGGGGTGCTCTCCAGAATCATGGAAAGGGTTTCTCTTTCCTGTTTCAGGGTGTTTTTCACCCGTTCCTTCTTGTCCCTGATGCTGATGGTCTGCCAGGTGATATAGGCAGACAGGGCGAGCACGAAAAGCAGGACGGTGATGAATATGGTATTCAGGTCGTCGAGGATGCCGTCGACTTCAGCCTGCACATCCTGCATATATATGCCGGTGCCCACAATCCATTCCCAGGGAGCAAACCCTTTGACATAGGAAAGTTTGGGTACGATTCTGTGGGGGGCATCTTTCCATTGCCAGTAATAGTTTACATAGCCCTCTTTGTGATTCATCACCGTTTCCACCATGGCCAGAAAGGGATAGCTGCCCCGGGGGTCAGTAAAATCTGTCAGGTCTTTGCCTTCCAGGTCCGGGCGGTAGGGGTGCATGACCATGAAAGGGTGCATATCAATAATCCAGAAATAATCTTTTGCTTCAGACCCGTAACGCATATACCGTATCTGTTCCATGGCCCTGGATTTTGCCTCTGCCCTGGTCAATTCACCGGCAGCAACTTTCTGCTGGTATTCAGACAACAGGCTGACGGCACTGTCGGTAAGTGTCTGGATCATCTCTTTTTTCTGGTCCATTAGAGAGGTCTTCAAAGAGGGGATAAAGACAAAGAAGACACTTAATGCAAATACCAGAAAAACAGACCATATGGGAACAATAATATTGAACGGCTCTCTGAAAAGTGAGGATTTCAGATGATGTATGAAGGTATTGGCCATATACAGTGATTGGTGTAAACCATTTACCGGGGGTATTTTCCAGTCCACCGGTAAACCGGGGGTACCCGCCAGGAAAACACCCCGATAAAAGAACCTGGCGGGTGAGAAATATTGCCTATGTGGTGGCTTTTTTTAAAAACCCATTCAACTGGGCCACGTGCAGTTTTTCTTCTTTGATGATGTGATCCAGTTTGTCATGGCCGTATTTAGGGGGTACAAGATCCTTGAGGCCAAGATAAAAGAGGATGGATTCTTTTTCCAGGCCGATGGCAGTGGTGATGATCTCCTCAATGGTTTCTTCGCCTGTAAACGAGTCCGCAATATCCGGGTTGCCTTCCCCGCCATGGGAGTCTGCCATGGCCTTGAGATACATGGACAGTTCGTTTGCCGGATCAAACACGGTCTGTTGCTTTTCCGCATCTGAGACTTCCTGGCGCATGGTCTCAAAGGTTTGTTTGTGCTTGTCTTCCATACGGGCCAGTTTTTCCAGAAATTCCTTGTCTGCCGGATTTTTCTGAAAACCGGCCGCTTTCCTGTAAAACCCGGCCCCGTTGGCTTCAATCTGGATTGCCATTTCAAACACTTCATTTAAACTAAAATCATATGCCATGCGTTATCTCCTTATTTTATAAATCATTGTTCCGGTTCATTTCATAAGATACTTTTCCATGCTCTGTCAAGGACATCTTGTGATTGCCCGGGTCCATGGCACGGGCAATCACAAGATGTCCGGGATGTATCCTGCCGCTGTCGGCAGCCGTGGCCCTCCCCCCCCTGTTCCGTTAAAAATAATTCCTCAGCTTCAGCTCAAAGGGATGCGGGTGCAGATAGGTCTGGGACTTGAGCCAGGGCTGATCATATTTTAACACATAGTGTTTGATCAAAGTCAGCGGAACGATAAGCGGGACATACCCATCCTTGTACTGGGAAAAACTGGACAGAAGCTCCTGTTTTTCATCCCTGGTCAGATCATTTTTAAAAAAGCCCATTGCGTGCTGGAGCACATTGATATTTTTTTTCGGGGTGGTTTTTAAATCCAGGGCCTTGAACAGCAGTTTTTCATAGGCTTGGAACAGTTCAGCAGGGGGCATCTGTTTTCCCTGGGCCACCAGCCTGCCCATCTGCCGGTAAATGTCCTGGCTGTGGGAGAGGATCAGCAGTTTGTTGTCAGTGTGAAATGCCACCATTTTGCCCAGGTTGGGACGGTCTTCCAGAAAACGGCGCCACCGCTGGAAGGAAAATATGTTTTCAATAAAATGTTCCCGCAGCTTGGGATCGTTGAGCCGGCCCGCCTCTTCCACCGGTATCCGGGGAAAATGCCGGGTAAAGGCCCGGGCAAACAGGCCGGTGCCGTTGTTGCGCATTTTGCCGTCATCTCCGTAGACCTTGATGCGGTAAAGGCCGCTGCTGGGAGATTTGCTCTTGAAGATAAATCCGCACAGGTTTTCTTTTTCCAGAACCGGGAGCTTTTTGTGTATCCAGGTATGCATCTGCTCTGTGTGATCTTCTCCTGTTTTCCGGGTGACCAGTCGGGGGGCTTCGGGGTCACCCACCAGACGCAGGGAATCCCTGGGGGTGGTCATACCGCATTCCACTTCCGGGCACACCGGCACATATTCAGTGAACAATCCCAGGGTCTGGGTGAGAAACCGGTCATGGCTGTGACCCCCGTCATACCGGACAAGGTTGCCCAGCAGACAGGAGCTGACGCCGATTTTTATGGGGGTAAGCACGGGAGCCTCCTGATTCAGCGGTAAATCCTGTTGACTTTGTATCTTCCAATATATAGGTTCTGGAAAAGATTGACACCCATTTTTTATTAGAAAGGGTATTTTTTTAATGAAATCCAGATATGTCGGCTGTTTCAGGTACAAGGCTCTGGTGCTTGCAGGGGTTATGCTGACAGCTGTTCTCTTTGCCTGCACCCCGAAAGAAAAACAAACCTTTTCAGAAAAATCCTGGGAAAATCAGGTGAACCAGACCCGTACATCAGATCTGTATGCCCGTAATGTTGATGCCGGTCGGTATTTTGCCCCCTGGATGCCCATGCCGGACAAAGGCTTTCTGGATGTGCTGTGGTGGAAATTGTTTTCCAAAACCGATTATTCAGAAGCGGAACAGGCTTTTTTACCGGCGGTGCTGCCGGATACGGCCCGGCGCCTGGCCCAGACCAAAGGGGACTTTGTTCTCTGGATAGGGCATAATACCTTTTTGATCCGCATCCATAATACATACTGGCTGACAGACCCGATATTCTCCAAACGGGCTCTGGTCCCTGCCAGGGTCACCCCGCCGGCCCTGACCATGGAAGCATTCAACCGCCTGGTGCCGAAGGTGAACATCATTATTTCCCATAACCACTATGATCACCTGGACCGGGCCACCATGAAGAAACTGCCGGCAGATGCCCCGGTGTATGTGCCCATGGGCCTGAAAGTCCTGGTGGAGAAGATGAACAAACAAATGGTGCATGAGATGGACTGGTGGGAGGAATACGATCTCGGCAACGGCATCCGGCTCATCTGCCTGCCTGCCCAGCACTGGTCCCTGCGTATCACCCAGGGACGGAACCGGTCCCTGTGGGCATCCTGGCTGCTGATCACCCCGGATCTCACCCTGTATTTCGGTGGGGATTCCGGGTATTTCAAGGGATTTGGAGAGATCGGCCGGCAGTTTCCCGGCATCGATTATGCATTTATGGCCACCACCGCCTATCATCCCCGGTGGTTCATGGCCTACAACCACATGAACATTGCCGAAGCGGTCCAGGGGTTTACCGACCTGAATGCCCGGTATTTCATTCCCACCCAGTGGGGCACGTTTCACCTGGGGGATGAACCGGCCGGGTATCCCGGCCTGGACCTCAACCGGTACATCTCAGACAACCAGCTTGATGCCGGCCGTTTCAAGATCATGGATATCGGACAGATCCTTGCCATAGATCAAAAAGTTAATCAGAAAAAGGGTCCTGATTAACAGTTCAAAAAACTTGAAATTTTATTCTCCATAAGCAACAGCCGAATGTACATCAAAAAGGGCTCCATAGGCATCGAAAATACAGGCTTTGATTCCGTCAATGGATTGTTTTTGTGACATGAGTTCACCTTCTTTGTTTCCCTTATTTGAATTGCATTGCCCTGTGATTTCAGATATCTTGAAAGCGTACAGTGTATCTCAGTAACCGGTCATTTCCAGGTATCCCATGCCCTGTACACCTGGGCTGGAAAAGCGCATGGCCCCTTCCCAGTAAGCAAAGGCATGGGTATGTTCCTGGTTGTCAATCACCGGTGAGACCGACAGGTCCAGGTCGTGGTCCGGTATGCGGATCTGCCACTGGACCGGATAGCGTTTGCCGGTTTCCGGGCTTTTCCAGCGGGCCTTGGGGGTGAGGGTAAAATCTGTTTCCGACAGGATCACATAGGTGCCGTCGGCAAAAGAGATGCTCCCGAATCCGAATCCGTTGGATGTGCCGTCCGCTTTTCTGATCCGGCAGACCATCAGGTCCCGGCCGTCATCCAGGTGGGCGGAAAACCAGTCCCATCCCTGGACATCTTCTCCCAGCACCGTGGTGCTCCACTCATGGTCAAACCATGAGCTGCCGGTCACCTGGAACCGGTTTTCCCCGACAATAATGGTGCCCTGGGTGTGCAGCCTGGGCAGGGAAAAGTAAAACGAGGCATTGCCGGTTCCGGGGCCTTTCCGGGAGAATCCCCGGTCCCCCTGGAGAATGGGGGGCTTTTTTTGTGTCAGGGTCAAAGACAGGGAGATGGCATCTGACACCGCATCCAGGGTCAGGTGTGATCCGGTATTTTTGACCTGCCAGTTGTCGATCCATACCAGGAAAGGCTGGGCCCGGCTGCCGGCAATACCCAGGCTCTGGCGGTTCATGCGGAAAAAGGAGTGAAACGCTTTGTTTTGGGTGTCGGTGACGGCAAAGTGGGCAAAATACAGCTGCCGGGTCCGCCACTGGGAATCACCTGTCACCGGTTCACAGGACAGGGCCTGGCGGAAAAAGGTGAGTTGGTACCCGAAATGCCTTCCCCGGGAGGTGGTCAGGTTGCCGGTGTAATACCACCACTCGGTGCGGAAATTTTCATGGGGACCGGCATCTTCCGGGAAAACCAGGGGTTCGGGACCGGTCACCGTGTCATAGCAGTCAATGCCCTGGTTATCAGAAAGCGCCTTTGCAATGTCGATGCGGTCTGTGTCCTCCGTGGGTGCACAGCCCCACAAAAACAGCGCGGGAAAAATCACGGCCAGGCAAAAGCATATGAAACAAATATAGCGCATAATCACTCCATGTGCAGGGCGGTGGGAATGTGGGTTCTGCCTGCGGCCAGGGACGGAAATATACCGGCAGCCAGGGCTGCCGCAGATGACAGGGCAATGGCCTGGAAAAACACGCCAGGGGTGAGGACCATGTCATAGGTCCATCCAAATGCACGCTGGTTGATGATATGGATCAAAACCCAGGACAGGGCCGTGCCCAGGGGCATGGCCAGTATCCCGGAGATGAGGCCGTAGAAAAAACATTCATGGAGGAGCAGCTGCCTGACCTGGCCGGTCAATGTGCCGCAGGCCCGCAGGATTCCGATTTCTCTGGTCCGCTCCAGCAAGAGGGCCATGACGGCGTTCAAAATACCGGTGAGGGCCACAATGGCGGTGAGCACCTGGAGGGCGGAGGTGATGACAAAGGTGTTGTCAAATACCGCCAGGATGCTGTGTTTGATAGCTTTGCCGGATCTGATCTCTATCATGTCTTTTGGGTCAATCATCTGCCGGATGGTATCCATCACCGGTTCTGCCGGGGTGCCGGATGCCAGGAACAGCTGCAGGGCCGTGATGTCATCATGCCCCCAGAAACGGGCCATGGTATCCGGGGATACCACCACCCGTCCGCCCCCCATGAAAAAATCCCGGAAAATCCCGGCCACTTTAAAGGGTACAGGTCCTTTTTGGGTTTCCAGAACAGCAGCAGCCCCCTGCCGGGGCATCACATTATGCTGCCGGGCAAATATTTCCGATACAAAGATCCATCCAACTTCCAGCAGCGCATCCAGCTCCTCTTCCGGTGCCGCTGTCCAGGACCAGCGCTTGACCGACTGGTCCGATTGATAGGAAAACAGGTGCACCTTTCCGGAATTCCGGGAAAATACCGGGTGGATATTGTATGCAGACAGGGAGGTTACCTCGGGCAGGCGACGGATTTTGTCCACCAGGTCCGGATCCAGGGACTGGGCAAGCAGGTCAGCGGATGATACATGGATATCGCCGCCGATATGGTCATCCACCCACTGGATGATGGAGAGCCTGAAACTGCCGGTCATCACCTCGATGCCGATAAAGACCGAAGTCACCACCATGAGGGATGCCATGAGCACGCTGGTCTGGCGCAGGGACCGGGTGATGTTTCTCAGGGCCATTTTGACCATCATCCCCAAAGCGCCCATGCCTGCAGCCAGCAATGTTCTGACAAGGATGCGGATGAGCAGGGGGGTCAGCAGGGCTGCACCGAAAAAAATCATGAACAGCCCGGTGAAATCAGATCCAGCATGGGTGGGGGCGGTGCGCATCAGCAGAACGGCGGCCGCCAGGATGAGCAGGCCGCAAATGAACAGCACGGGAACCACCCGGCTGAACCTTTTTTCAGACACGGTGCGGTGCATGAGGCTGACGGGCCGGGTCCCTGCAGCGGAAAGGGCCGGGAAAAAACCGGATATAAAAGCGGCAAGGATGCCGGCCAGCAGTCCCTTGGCAATGGTGAATCCGGAAATATGGGTCTGGCTGACGGTCAGGGTGAAATACATCTCTGATACGGTGGCAACCACCGCCTGAACCGCTCCGTTTCCCAGCAAAACTCCCAGCAGGACCCCGAAAACAGACCCGATCACAGCATACACCATGACCTCGGCCATCACCGTGAAAAAGATATTGGACCGGGTGGCACCGATGGCCCGCAAAATGCCATGGAGCCTGTGCCGCCGGGTCACCGAAAAAGACACGGTATTGTAAATGAGAAATATGCCCATGAACAGGGCCAGCATGGAAAAGGCGGTCAGACTGGTTTCAAAGGATTGGGACAGCCCGCGTACCGCAAGGTTCTGCTGATCGGTTTCAACCAGAAACAGGCCTTCTCCAAGATGTTCCCGGATCTTTTCTGCTGGGCCATCCCCATCCAGGATCAGGTCGATGCGGGTGATATGGTCCCCCATTTCAAGGATTTCCTGGGCCAGGGAAATATCGGTGACCACCAGGCCTTCCAGCATCCCCCCGGCGGCACTGTTTTCACTGTCCAGAAATCCGGCAATGGTGACGGTTGCCCTGCGGCTGCCCAGAAAGATGTCCAGAGTGCTGCCGATATCCAGGCTGTATTCCCGTGCATGGCGCCGGGAGATGAGCACCCCGTCTGATCCTGTCATGATACCGGACAGGTCCTGTTTTCCCGGCGAAATATGCAGATTCCTGAAATGGGTTTCAGAAAACGGATCCACCCCCATGAGGGTGAGGATCCGCTCTCCCAGTTGAGACACTTTTACATGCCGGGATATCACAGGGGCGGACCGGTGGATGCCCAGATCTTTTCTTATATCGGTAAACAGATCCTGGGGAATCGTAAGACCGGTGCCCGTAATCTGGTGGGTGGACCGGGAAACCAGTTCCCGGGTGGACAGTTCAAAGGATTTTTCCACCGATGTTTTTGCAATGTCAATGGCCACCACCCCGGCCACCCCCATGGCAATGCCGAAAACCAAAAGCAGGGTCCGTACCAGGTGCCGGCGGCTGTGGCGCAGGCAGACCAGAATCAGGGGGTAATTACCCATGGGTGGCAGGGTCCATGGGGGTCAGGATCCCGCTGCCCACGGAAAAGATCTGGTCTGCCCAGGCTGCGGCATCCGGGCTGTGGGTCACCATGATCAGGGTCTTATTTTTTTTGCGGGCCAGGCCGGATATCATCTCCATGATATTTGTACCGGTTTCCTGGTCCAGGTTGCCGGTGGGTTCATCCGCCAGCACCAGATCCGGCGCATTCACCAGCGCCCGGACAATGGCCACCCGCTGCTGTTCCCCGCCGGACAGGGTCTCTGGAAAATCATGGCGCCGGTCCCGGAGCCCTGCCTGTTCCAGAAGGGATTCGGCCCGGCGGCGGCAGGTTTTTTGCGGCACCTTGTCCAGTTCGGCAATCAGGGTGACATTTTCCAGTACCGTCAGCACGGGAATCAGGTTGAAAAACTGATAGATGAACCCGATATGCCGCCTTCTGAACAGGGTCCTGGCGGTATCGTTCATGGTGGAAATACAGTGGTCACCCACCTGAATGAATCCTTTGTCCGGCAGGTCGATACCGGAGATGAGGTTCAAAAGAGAACTTTTCCCCACCCCGCTTTTCCCCACAATGACGCTTGTTCTGCCGGAGGGAAACCGGGCCGACGCCCTGCGGAATATAACCCGGCGGCTGCCGCTGTCATCAAAGGATTTATCAATGTCCGACATATGAATGTCCAAAAATCCTCCCCGAAAATACAATTGCAATATGTCAATAAAAATAGCCCAGCGACATCATTAAGAAGCGCTGCCCTATAGTATGCCGATTTATCCGGCTACGTCAATCCCGGGGTTACTGCCAAGATTTTTGACGGGTGTTTCACATGCATGCAAAATTTTTTAATGGGCGCGGACCTGCGCGTGGGCCTGGATCATCCGTCTGATACCCACTATACCGTTGATCCCCAGCAGGCTTGTCAGAACCACTGCACCTGTCAGTTGAAGGACATGGGGAATGACCTCGGATGCCTGGCCCACTATAACCGTGGGTGAAAGGTGCATGAATGCATATATCCAGTCTACAAAAAATCCCATGGCCAGAGAGCAGACAGCAATCATGGACAGATAGATTATTAGTGCCCGGGTGTTGAAAATGTTTTTTACAATATTGATGGTGGCGGCATTGGTGGCCGGACCTGCCAGCAGAAACACCAGGGCCGCTCCGGGATTGAGCCCCTTGAGGATGAGGGCGGCCGCAATGGGGGTGGAGGAGGTGGCACATACATACATGGGAATGCCGGCACCCAGCATGACCAGCATGGATAAAAATGTGTGTTCATTGGCCCAGGCCGTCAGATCTTCCGGGAAAAAAAAGGTGATGCCGCCGGCGATGAGCATGCCGATGACAAAGGGCCGGGCAATGTCGGAGAGCAGTTCCCCGAATGCGTATGTCAGCCCTTTTTTCAGCCGCTGCAAAAGTGGTGTTTTGAATGGTTCCTGTGCCACGGCACAGGTATCGGCAGCACAGCCTCACCCGCCGGGTTCTTTTATCAGATCTGCCTTTGTTTTGTCAGGGGTTTCACTGCCGAAAAAATTTTGCGCAATCCCTGTGGATACTGCGGTGATAAACCCTGCCACCGGGCGGATAACGGTCATGACCGGGTCCAGCATGGCCCAGGAAACCGCGATGGAATCCACACCGGATTCCGGGGTGGCGATCATGAAAGACAGGGCTGCCCCGCTGTTGGCCCCCTGTTTTTTCAGGCTGGCAGCCACAGGCACCACCCCGCAGGAACACAGGGGCAGGGGAATGCCGAAAAGGGCGGACAAAAATACCGGCCTGATTTTTCCGGTGCCCAGGTGGCGCTTGATCTGGTCAGCCTTAAAAAACACGTACAGCAGTCCGGCAATGAAGAAGCCGAACAGCATAAAGATGGCCACATCCAGGTAAAGGTCCCAGGATGCGGCAAGAATGTCATATACAATATCTACTGTTTTTTCCATAACATGAAATTGCCTGGTACATGTGTAAGGGGGTATCATATGAATAACTGTTCATATGATAAATACATGTGCTGGCCATGTCAAGTGAACAATCGGGCAGATTCATGGAATCACACCTGATTGTTGAGACGTCCGGGTGTTTTATATTTTATATTTTTTTACCAGCTGGGTAAGACGTTCTGCAAGCTGGGAGAGTTCTTCAGCCGATTTTCTGACATGTTCGCTGCTATCTTTGACCTCCAGAGATCTTTCTTTGACCTGACCAACATCCTGGCTCATTTTTGCAGTCATCTGATTGCTGTTTGCAACATTGTTATTAATTTCAGAAATACCCTGGGAAGCCTGGGTGACATTGCTGACGATTTCATTGGTGGTGATGGACTGCTCCTCAACAGCAGTGACGATGCCGTTGACTATTTCATTTACATCCCCGATGATCTGACTTATTTCATTGATCTCTTTTACGGTAATGGTGGTTTTTGACTGAATACCGTCGATTGCTTCCTTGATCTTGCTGGTGGCCTGGGCAGTCCCCTGGGCCAGGTCCTTGATTTCATTGGCAACAACCACAAATCCTTTGCCGGCTTCTCCTGCACGTGCTGCTTCAATGGTTGCATTCAGTGCCAGCAGGTGGGTCTGTTCGGAAATATTGGTAATGGTTTCGGTGATGGACCCTATCGCTTTTGCTGCATTTCCTAATTCCATAATGCTTTCATGGGAACGATTGGCAATGGTCACTGCGCTTTGGGTTGTTTGACGTGCCCTGGCACTGTTTTCCGCAATTTCCTTAATGGTTGCTCCCATCTCTTCAGAAGCGGATGCAATGGTATCCAGGTTGACGGTCGATTCCTCCATGGCCGCAGAAACCGAAACCATGTTGTCCGATACCTCCCCGGCATTGCCGGCGGCATCATTGGCGATGCCGGTGGTGGTTTCAGCATTGCTGACCATCTGGTCTGATATGGCGGCAAGCTGAGTTGATGCAGCGGAAAGAGATTCTGAGGACCTGATGATGTCTTCCAGCATCTGCTTGCCCTTGTTGACCATTATTCCCAAAGAGCTGGTGAGCTTTCCGATGGCATCATCAATATCTGAAGAAAAGGTGACCGTGTAATCGCCTTCACCCACTTTGATGGCTTTGTCTGCAAGCTCTTTCAGAGGTCGGTTGATTGAACGGACCAGAAAGACAGTGACTATAACGCCTGCCAGGATCACAAGTAATCCGACCAGAAGATTGTTGCGCAGCATCTGCACATCAAGCCCGGCAACGATGTCCTTTTTGTTCATCCCTACCGCCAGCGTGACCCCCCATGCATCAATATACTTTTTCCGGGCGATTTTGTCCTCTCCTTTGAATTGGTATGTGATCATACCGTCAGGCCCTTTGAATTCCGGTACGATTTCAAAAATATTGTCAGACGGGGACAAGGTGGGATGGATCACCAGAGAGCCTTCATCTGTATAAAGAAAAAAGTATCCCGGCCCGATTTTTGTTTCTGAAACAAGTGTGCGGACCTGCTCTGAAAGCATTAACTGGCCCACATAAGCCGCACCAATGATTTGGCCTTCGGAATTTTGGAGGGGTTTGTAGGCGGTCAGGTACCAGTCATTGACCACAAACGCTTTTCCCCTGTATACATGTCCATTCATAATGGTCTGGTATACAGGGCTGGTGGGGGGGATATAGGTGCCGATGGCGCGTTCGCCATCGCTTTTCCGCACATTGGTGGATATGCGCAGCAGTTTATCGTCGACCAGCTGAAATATGGTGGCAGTGGCATCCGTTATTTCCATAATTTGGTCAACGATGGTGTTGTCATCATTGAGATAGAGCAATCCTGCCTGTAGTTTGGGTATTTTTCTGGTGCTTGTTTCTCCTGTAATCTGGTGGACCATGGTTGTTTCTGTCATTCTGAAATCATCCAGAAACAGTTTGCCGTTGGCGGCGATCTGCCTTTCAAGCAGCAATAGATCACCGTCCAGTTTTTTCCGTATGTTCTGGTCGATTGCACCCAGAGAATTGTAAAGGCTTTGGTGAATATCTTTTATTGCACCTTCTCCCAAGGTATACAATCCCTGTTTTGACATGCGTACTGCGTTGCCCGAGGTGATAAGAATGGAAACAACCACCACCAAAATCATGGCAAGAAACAGTTTGGTGGTAAATTTAATATTTTTGATTCTTTTAACCATCTGAAACACCCCCGACGTATGTTTTATGATATTGAAGCTTTTCAGAAATGTATGTTTTTTTCTGAAAATCGAAAATAGCAATCAATATCATGAAGTGCGATAATAAAACACCTTTTTTTGCAAAATATGCCGGATGCCGGTTATGCCTTAGCCCTGATCTGGATGATCTGAGCCATGATGCTGACGCTGATTTCCGCCGGGGTCTGGGCGCCAATGGGAAGGCCTACGGGCGAATAGACCGCATTTAAAGCATTTTGGGAAATCCCTTTTTCCAGGAGATTGGTATAGATCCTGTCCCGCTTGGTCCGGGAGCCGATCATGCCGATATAGGCAGGATGGGTGTGCAGGGCCCCTTCCAGAACCGTCT
>JAZBPL010000033.1:0-3750 GCA_036351635.1 Desulfotignum sp. | reverse complement strand
GTGCTTAGATGCGACAGCCCTGCTGCGCACCTGAATTTTTCATAGCACAAACCCATAAAATATGCTATGGCTCATCACCAAAGGAGACCATATATGCCCCTGTCATTTAATTCCGCCTCCCACGGCCCGGTAGCGTTTGGATTTTTCAACATTGCATCTGACATGCTGCTGCTGGAACGGTATTTTTTTTTCTGTGATGATTTCTGTGACTGGATCACCACCCTGGCAGACCAGACATCTCCGGCCTTTATGAATTGTACGGTGTTCCACATTAAAACCGCGCAGGATACAGGCGACCTGATGGGCGCTATTCACGGCATCCGGTTCACCGGATTCATCGGCCGGGTGTATGAGCAGTTCCCTTTTCCCCGGGACCCGGCCCTTTTCAAACAGGACCCGGAAGGCCGCAGAACCCGCCGGAAAATGCAGGAGATGATCGCCCTTTTTGCAGCCGAAAAGACCGTACAGATGGGGTGTGATGAAGCATATTTCAGGTTCGGTCCCTATGCATTCACCCAGCCCGTGTTTCATGAACTGATCCGGTATGTCTGGCAGGGGGGATATCCCCGGTGGAAAAACAGCATCCGGCCGGCCGGCGTCACCGCCATGGCCGCCCGGCTGCAGCAAACACAAAACCGGTTTTTTGCAGGGGTATTTCCATAACACAATTTTTGATGTATGGTGAAGAAAAATCGAACGTATAATTTTGAAAGGACAATGCCATGCCGATTGCAGACAAAATGGTCAAAATGGTGGAAGCCGCCTCAACCATCCGGAAAATGTTTGAAGAAGGCATCCGGATGCGGGAAAAATTCGGTGCAGACAATGTATATGACTTTTCCCTGGGCAACCCTGATGTTCCCGTCCCAGCGGCAGTGAAAGACACCCTGCTGGATTTGATCAACGATGACAGCATCTCCCATGGCTATATGCCCAACCCGGGATTTGCCCATGTACGCCAGGCAGTGGCTGATTTTCTGAACAGGGAATTTTCCGTGGGACTTACCCCGGATCTGGTGGTGATGACCGCCGGGGCTGCCGGGGCTTTGAACGACTGCCTCCGGGCCCTGATGAATCCCGGAGAAGAGCTGCTCACCCCTGCCCCCTATTTTGTGGGCTATAACCAGTATGCATTCGTGGCAGGTGCCACCCTGGTGACCGCCCCCACACGGCCGGATTTCCACCTGGACCTGGGTGCCATCCAGACCGCCATCACGGAAAAAACCCGGGTGGTGCTCATCAACTCCCCCAACAACCCCACCGGTGCGGTTTACTCTGCAGAAGAGCTGGACGGTCTGGGAAGGGTTCTGGAGGCTGCCAGCAAAAAATTCGACAACCGCATCTACCTGATTTCAGATGAGCCCTACCGTAAAATTGCCTATGATGTTGCGGTGCCTTCGGTGTTTGATGCCTATGACCACACCATTGTGCTCACCTCCTACTCCAAGGAGCTGTCCCTGGCAGGCGAGCGTATCGGATACCTGGCCATCCACCCCAAAGCAGAGGATGCCGCCCTTATTGCAGGGGCCGCCGGGGTGGCCAACACCATGATGTATGTCAATGCCCCGGCCATGTTCCAGCATGTGGTGGGCCGCCTCCAGGGGGTTACCGTGGATATCGATATCTACCGGCGGCGCCGGGATATTTTCTGCAAGGGGCTCAAAGAGGCGGGATATGAGTTTGACGTGCCTGCCGGCGCCTTTTATCTGTTCCCCAAAAGCCCCATCGAGAATGACGTGAAATTCGTCAGCATGCTCAAGGAGCAGAACATCCTGGCCGTACCGGGCACAGGGTTTGGCGGGCCAGGGCATTTCCGGCTCTCCTATGCCGTGCCGGACAAGACCATCACAGGATCATTTGAGGGATTTAAAAAAGCCATTGACAGCCTGGGATAAGATTTCATCAGCATGTAACACCCATCAGGGGCCTGGTTTATTACCAGGCCCCTGATGATTTTTCTGCCGGCTGTTTTTCCGTACCGCCGGATGGCTGCTGCAATATACCCCGGACACCGAACGCTGGTACAGGGATACCTTTTTTACGATTATTTGCTGCCCTGCTTAGGTTTGGGAAGGGTCTCCAGGTCCTTGAGTGCTGCATCGATCTGTTCCTGGGGCAGGTCATGGTCTGCCAGTTCCCCTTTGAAGTATGAGGCATAGGATGCCATATCCACCAGGCCGTGGCCGGACCAGTTAAAGAGGATCACCTTTTCTTTTGCCTCTTCTTTTGCCTTGAGCGCTTCCCTGATGGCCATGGCCACGGCATGGTTGCATTCCGGGGCAGAGATATAGCCTTCAGACCGGGCAAAAGTCAGGCCGCCCTTGAAGGTTTCCAGCTGGTGAATGGCTTCCGGCCGGATGATGCCGTCCAGGATCAGCTGGCTGACAATGGGGGACATGCCGTGGTACCGCAGCCCGCCAGCATGGATGGGGGCAGGCACGAAATTGTGGCCCAGGGTGTGCATGGGCAGCAGGGGGGTCATCTGCACGGTGTCGCCGAAATCATAGGCAAAGGGCCCCCTGGTCATGGTGGGACACGATGTGGGCTCCACTGCAATAATGTCAATCTCTTTGCCGTTGATCTTATCCCTGGCAAAGGGAAAGGCCAGACCCGCAAAGTTGCTGCCCCCGCCGGCGCTGCCGATGATCACATCCGGGTAGTCCCCTGCCATTTCCATCTGCTTCTGGGCTTCCAGCCCGATGATGCTCTGGTGGATCATCACATGGTTCAGCACCGATCCCAGGGCATATTTGGTGTTTTCATCAGAGACCGCTTCTTCCACAGCTTCGGAAATGGCCATGCCCAGAGATCCCGGAGAATCCGGGTTCTTTTCCAGAATGGACCGGCCCGCCTTTGTTTCCGTGGAAGGACTGGCCGTGCAGTTGGCCCCCCAGGTCTCCATCATCAGCCGGCGGTAGGGTTTCTGGTTGTAGGAGATTTTTACCATAAACACCTTGCATTCAATGCCGAAAAACGCGCAGCACATGGCCAGGCTGCTGCCCCACTGGCCTGCCCCGGTCTCGGTGGTGATCTTTTTGGTGCCTGCCACCTTGTTGTAATAGGCCTGGGCCAGGGCCGTATTGGGCTTGTGGGAGCCTGCCGGGCTCACCCCTTCGTTCTTAAAGTAGATCCGGGCCGGGGTGTCCAGGGCCTTTTCCAGGTTTCTGGCCCGGAACAAAGGAGAGGGCCGCCATATGGCATACCTGTCCAGGATCTCTTCAGGAATATCGATCCACCGGTCTGTGCTCACTTCCTGTTCAATGAGGTTCATGGGAAAAATCGGGGCCAGGTCTTCCGGTCCGCAGGGCTGGCCCGTGCCCGGATGCAGGGGCGGTTCCATGGGGGTGGGCATGTCTGCCATGATGTTGTACCATTTGCGGGGCATTTCCTGTTCGGTAAGCAAAAACTTTTGGGTCTTCATGGGATCTCCTTTAATGGCAAAGTTAATGAAGGTGACGGCCGTTGACTGAAAAAATTTCCTCCTTGTATTGGGTGGTTTACATTATCGGGCTGCAACATTTTTCTAAAAGCCGGTTCCAAGGCTTAATTTTCGACCCCGATAAATGCGCCGGGATCTGCCATAAACGCTTTGTAAAGCCTGTAATAATCGGTATCTTCATACTGGACCGGCATAATTTTCGGCCCGTCAAACCCGTAAATCACCGCATCAGGACAGGCCATGAGAATGGGGGAATGGGTGGCGATGACAAACTGGGCATGGCCTTTGCCGCTCTCTTTGACAATCAGGTT
>JAZBPL010000032.1:0-6747 GCA_036351635.1 Desulfotignum sp. | reverse complement strand
CCAAAATGGTTACCCCCCGGACGAAGCTCCAGGATGTCAGTGACCTGCACCAGGTGGAAACATCCCACAAAAATATCTTTGACATGAAAACACAGGGACAAAACCAGACTGACAGGAAATCCGGCCGGGCCGATGCCGCCTCCACCGGTTTTTCTGAAAAAAATGCCCGTAACGAGGCTGACCGCTGCCTCCAGTGCGGATTGATATGTTATGAAAAAAACGGGGTGTCCTGAGACCCCATAGAAAATTTTATACAGCAATCAAATATGGTAACGGAGTATTATGGGCCTTGAACAGATACTGGTAGTTGATGATGAAAGGCGGATTGTTGAAAATATTTCGAGATGCCTGAACCGTGAGGGATTGGAAGTTGCCGGCGCATATAACGGTGCAGAGGCTGTTGCCATGTGTAACCGGCAGCGGTTTGATCTGGTACTGCTGGATATCAGCATGCCTGATATGGATGGGTATCAGGTTATGGAACAGATTCTGGGTTTGGATGATGAAGTGCTGATCGTTATGATGACCGGTTTTGCAACGGTTGAATCCGCTGTCAAGGCCCTGAAAAAAGGGGCCTGGGATTATTTGAAAAAACCCTTTGAGTTCACAGACCTGGTTAAAACGGTCAAGAACGGTCTGATCCAGAAAAGGCTGCTGGCAGATAAAAAAGCTGTTTCCGCCCGCCTGGATGCTTCAGAAAAGCAATATGAAAACATGGTGAACAATTCCCCGGACCTGATTTTTACCCTGGATGAAGCCGGGTGTTTCACCTTTATAAATGACCAGTGTGAAAAATTGCTGGGAATTTCACGAAACGATATCCTGGGTAACCGGTTTGAAAACTTTGTCCATAAGCAGGATCAGTTAAAGGCAAGACAGTTGACATGGCCGGGACAGGAACGGTTTGGTACGTCCGGTGATCTGCAGATGAATTTCCGATTTAAAAAATCGGGTTGCAGTGACACCTGCCAAGATATTTTCATGGCCTATGCCTTTATGGAACTGAAGGCTTCCCCCATGCACCTGCCGGCAGGTGGAGACCGAAAGGAAATAAAGGGCTTGTATTGTGTGGCCAGGGATGTCAGTGAACGGATCAATCTGGAGGCCCAGCTGCGCCAGGCACAGAAAATGGAAGCTATCGGTACGTTGGCAGGCGGCATTGCCCATGATTTCAACAATATTCTCATGGGGATCCAGGGATATGCATCTTTGGTCAAAACCGGCTTTGACCGACAGAGCATTGAGTTCAAGCGGTTGGCCAATATTGATGAATATGTGTCTTCAGGTGCTGAAATGTCCCGGCAGCTGCTGGGATTTGCCCAAAAAAACGGCCATGAAACCTGTCTTATCAATCTTAATTTTTTGCTGAAGATGTCGGCAAAAATGTTTGGCAGAACCAAAAAAGATATTATCATTGAACCGGTGCTGGAGAAAAAATTGTGGGGTACACTGGTGGATGAGGGGCAGATCAAGCAGGTGCTTATGAATCTGTTTGTCAATGCCTGGCAGGCCATGCCCCAGGGCGGCAGAATTACCATCATATCTGAAAACGTATGGATTGATCAGGAGCAAAAAGATACATGTGGATTTGAACATGCAGGGGCCTTTGTTAAAATTACAGTGAAAGATACCGGAATTGGTATGGACAAAGAGACCATGACCCGGATCTTTGATCCGTTTTTTACCACCAAGGAAAGGGGCCAGGGCACCGGACTTGGTCTTGCCATGGCATATGGTATCATCAAACGCCATAAAGGGATGTTCAGGGTTGAAAGCACACCGGGAGAGGGCAGTGCCTTTATGTTTTTTCTGCCGGCCAAAAAAGCCAGCGTGGCAGTCCGGAAAAATCATAACAATCTGGATAAGATCATCAACGGGAAAGGCACAGTTTTGCTGGTGGATGATGAAAAAGGGGTTATTGAGGTGTGTTCGGAGATGCTGGAATCACTTGGCTATGATGTCAAGACAGCTTTCAGCGGCAATGAGGCACTCAAGATCATGCATACGGCCGGCAAAAAAATTGATCTGGTGATTCTGGATATGGTAATGCCTGAAATGAGCGGAAAAGAGGCTTTTGAAAATATCCGGCGCATTCAGCCGGATGTCAGGGTTCTGGTTTCTTCTGGCCACAACAAGGAAAAGGAACTCAAGCAGATGATGAAAGATGGGTGCAGAGATTTTATTTTCAAGCCTTTTGATGTGGCAATGCTTTCGGAAAAACTCAATACTATATTCAACAAGTGTTCGGAAACAGTCTGACAGTATCAAAAAGAACCTATGATGAAAAGGGGCCGAAAATTTCTGCCGGCCCCTTTTTTTGTTACAACTGGCTGGATCAGTTCTGTCCTTGGTCTTACAGTGGTCTGACAGTCCGTTTCAGCAGGATTGTTCCTATTTGAATGCTTTTTCCAGATCCGGTACAATCTGTTTTTTACGACTCATGATACCGGGAAGCCAGGCTTTTCCCCCGGCCGGTGCCACACCGAATGCTTTTTGTACAATTGATTCATCATCAGATGCGATCAGCAGTTCCGTGCCTTCCTTCATGATATCTGTGAGCATCAGCAGTACCGTGTGGTGTCCTTTTTCAGCCTTGAGATCCTGGATATCCTTTTCCAGATCCGCCTTGATGCCGTCCACTATGGACAGGTCCACCAGTTCAAGCTGGCCGACGCCGACACCTTTGCCGCTCATGTTAAAGTCTTTGTAGTCACGGAAAACCAGCTCACGAACAGGGGTACCTTCCACAGCAGATTTCACTTTGAACATTTCAATACCAAGGGCTTCCAGATCGCTTTGACCACAGATTTCTGCCAGTTCTGCGCAGACTGCTTTGTCATCATCCGTGCAGGTGGCGGACTTGAAGATAACCGTGTCTGAAAGAATGGCGCAGAGCATAATACCGGCGATATCCTTCGGGATCTCGACCCCTAAGTATTTGTACATGCGGGAGATGACGGTACAGGTGCAGCCAACCGGCCAGATCCAGCATTCCAGGGGCTGGCCGGTGGTCACATCCCCCAGTTTGTGGTGGTCCACAATCCCCAGGATATTGGCTTCTGCAAGGTCATCAGGGCTCTGGGAGAGATCAGAATGATCCACGAGATACACATTTTTTCCTGCATAGGCAGTTACCACTTCAGGTGCAGCCACACCAAATTTGTCCAGAACAAACCTGGACTCAGGATTGAGCTCACCCTGCATTGCCGGCGCAATGTCTTCGCCGAGTTTCTTCTTAAGATCTGCCAGTGCAATGGCTGCACACACAGAGTCTGTATCTGGATTTTTGTGCCCAAATACCAATGTTGTCATAAAACCTCCTTACATAATTAGTGTCATATTTATACAAAGGGATGATGCCTTTTTCCGGCATTCATCATTACATTTCAGATCATTTTTTTCCGGTAAAAAAAGGTATATCCCGGTTAAAAACAGTGTATCTTATAAAATTAATTGGCCATATACACAAGAAAAATTTTAAAAATTCATACCTTTGGGCAATGCCTCGCCCCTGGTGGTGTCCTGTGCCCGGCCCGAGATCCTGCAGGGCCGTTGCCATAATAATTTTCAGGAATGGAACCAGGCAGCCGGATAATCCTTCATATCCTGAACTGCCCGGGTTGCCCTTCCGGCTCTGACGGTCCGTTCACAGGACACCACCAGGGGCTCCTCCCGATATTGTACCTTTGAGCCCTTAATATCATAAGGAAACAGGGCGGCGTGATATACGGTTTTACCCTTACTGGATTGCTGGTCCAGGCAAGTTGCTGATTAAGTTGCGGGAGAGTATCCCCGGGCAGGCTGTGGCGCTTACAACTTGTCAAACCGGTCCAAACCTGCGCGCACCGACACAGCCTGCCCGGGACGGTTTATATGAAAGCCGTCAGCCGTCAGCCATCTGTACTCAGCTAACAGCTTTCATAGTTTGTTGTGCCTGTCAGGGCATGGGTGTTATTTACAAAAAAACCATCCGCAGTGGCGACTGCCCTGGTACAAATTTGGTTTTGTTTTTATCTGCCACGAAAATGGGAAGAGAATCAAAGCTGTTCATAAACGTTGCCGGCCATGGGCTTTGGTGTCCGGTCAAAAGCTGTCATCGGCAATGATCACTTTTATGCCCAGTTCCTGGATCATTTTTTTAAAATCCGGTTTGATGCCTGCATCAGTGACCAGGATATTGATTTTTTTGATGGGGGCGGTGACAAAATTGGAGACAACGCCCATTTTGCTGTGATCCGCCACCACCACCACAGGCCCCTGGGTCCTTTCAATCATCAGGCGCGTTACTTCGGCTTCCTGCTGGACCGGCGTGGTCAGACCGAATTTTATGCTCAATCCATCCACACCAATGATGGCTCTGCTGCCGCACACCTTTTCCAGAACCGAGTGGGCCAGAGATCCGATAAGTGAATTGGACTGTCGTCTGAAAACACCGCCGGTAAGAATCAGTTCGATATCAGGATCAGTCACTTCCAGCAGGGCATTGGCATTGCTGGTGATGACCCGCAGATCTTTGCCTGACAGGTGCCGCAGTACCTGGGAAGTTGTGGAACCGGTATTCACAAGAAGGGTATCCCCCTGTTCCACCAGCCCATTGACTTTTCTGCCGATGGCTTCCTTTTCCAGCCGGTTGATCTGGTCTTTTTCCGTATACAGGGGTTCAGTTTTCATACGGTGGCGCAGGATAGCCCCGCCATGCGTCCTGTCCAGTATCCCCTGTTTTTCAAGGACATCCAGGTCCCGACGGATGGTAAGCTCAGTTACATTGAACCTGCGGCTCAGGTCAAGTACTTTGACAACCCCGTTTTCTTTTATCAGGTTCTGTATCCGTGTCTGCCTGTCTGCCGGGATATAGGTTTGTCCCATAATTCACCTGAAATATTTTTATATGAACGAACCTATCAACCCTGTTGGTTTCTTGCAATATGCGTTGCAGGCCAGCTTAGGGTGAAAGACTTTGTGGCCCATGTCCGTTACTGAAACAGTGCACACGTTGTGTGGATTTTCTGGTGTGCGGTTTGTGTCACAAAAAGCCCCTGGAGGCAGCCATTACCCGGACCGTCGAATATGTGCACCACGTACCGGGCAGGGTGAGCCACCAGGGGTGGCGCATCAGACCAAACTGCTGAACGCTGCCTTGGAACAGCCCATGTCCGATATGGATCCCCTGTGGATGGTTTTTTACAGGGGATCCACCAGAAACAGCGCTGTTTTTGCAGCGGGTGTGATTATTCTTTCCAGGTTTTGATCAGTTCATCATAATCCACGGTTTGGCCTTTGGGTTTTTCATTGGCCAGTTTTGCCTTGGGAGCACCCGGCTGGTTCAGCCAGTAGGCTTCATCTTTTTCAGGATTCATTTTGGGACCTTTGTCTCCCTGAACCCCTGATCTTTCAATCCTTTCCAAAACCTTGTCCATTTCCTGGGCAAGATTGTCCATGGCGCGGTCAACAGTTACCTCACCGCCCACAGCCTCTCCGATATTCTGCCACCACAATTGTGCCAGGCGCGGATAATCCGGGACGTTGGTGCCGGTATCTGTCCATACATGACGGGCAGGGCTGCGGTAGAATTCCACCAGGCCGCCCAGTTTGGGGGCACGTTCCGTAAAGGACGCATGTCTGATATCACTGTCTCTGACAGGTGTCAGTCCTACATGGGCTTTTTTCAGGGAGGTGGTCTTGGCCACTGTGAACTGGGCATACAGCCAGGCAGCCTTGCGCCGGTCAACGGGTGTACTCTTTAACAGGGTCCAGGAGCCGCAGTCCTGGTATCCCACCTTCATCCCCTCTTCCCAGTATGGTCCGTGGGGGGAGGGGGCCATACGCCACTTGGGGGTCCCGTCTTCATTGACCGTGGGCCCGGGGGCTACCATGTCAGGGATAAACGCGGTGTACCAGAAAATCTGCTGTGCCACGTTTCCTTTGGCAAGAAAGGGCAGGTACTGGTAAAAATCCATTCCCAGTGCGCCGGGAGGTGCGTATTTGCGCAGCCATTCCATGTATTTGCGCAGGGAATATTTGGCAGCCGGGCTGTTGGCGGCGCCGCCGCGGCTGACGCTGGAGCCCACCGGACGGTTATTTTCATCTACCCTGATACCCCACTCATCTACAGGCAGGCCGTTGGGAAGGCCCTTGTCCCCGGCACCGGCCATGGACAGCCAGGCATCGGTGAAACGCCATCCCAGATCCGGGGATTTCTTGCCGTAATCATTGTGGCCGTATACAGGTTGTCCGTCTATCTCCTTGACGTGTTCAGTGAAAAATTCAGCAATATCCTCATAGGCAGACCAGTTAACAGGGACCCCTAAATCATAGCCGTAAATTTCTTTGAACTGCTTTTTGAAGTCTTCCCGGCTGAACCAGTCATACCGGAACCAGTACAGGTTGGCAAATTGCTGGGCCGGCAGCTGATACAGTTTGCCGTCCGGACCGGTACCAAACTCCTTGCCGAAAAAATCATCAACATCCAGGGTGGGCAGGGTCACATCCTTGCCTTCGCCGGCCATCCAGTCGGTAAGATTGACGGTCTGGCCATACCGCCAGTGGGTACCGATAAGGTCGGCATCGTTGATCCAGGCATCATAAATATTCTGACCTGACTGCCACTGGGTCTGGAGTTTTTCAATGACATCCCCTTCCTGGATCAGGTCATGGGTGACCTTGATGCCGGTGATCTCTTCAAAGGCTTTGGTCAGGACCTTGGATTCATACTCATGGGTGGGAATGGTTTCAGACACCACTTTGATT
>JAZBPL010000031.1:0-14629 GCA_036351635.1 Desulfotignum sp. | reverse complement strand
TTCATTCCTTTTTATGCGGCTTGTGGAGAATATCGGAGCGGCATCAGTTGGTCTGAACGTAACGCCACAACGGCATGTAAAATTCATGCAACCACAACAAATCATCCGGGACAGATTTCTCTGTGTACCTCTGTGCCCTCTGTGCCCTCTGTGGTGCAAGTGCTTAATCCGGCTTTTTTCTTTCACCACAGAGGGCACAGAGGTACACAGAGCGTTATTTGTAAAAAGGCTGTATGAAAGGGGAACCCGGGGGTTCCCCTTTTTATTTGGTCGGTGGATCACCCTGCTGCTGCAGCAGCAGACGGTTTAGAATATGAAGCCAAAATCCTGGACGCTTTGCAGGGCCGCGTTTCCAGTGATACCAGTAAGCTCAATTGTACCAATGAACTGATCGGAAGCAGCCGATACAAAGATACTGGTACCGTCATCCACAAGAGACAGATCGCCCAGGCCGCTTACATCCGCATATTCACTGAAGTCCAGTTTATCGCCGTTGCCTGCGGCGTTGGCATTGAATGCATCGATAAACACATCCGAGATTTCTTCACCGGTGAACTGTATGATTTCCCGCTTGTCCGAGAAGTCGTTGATGTAATCCAGCTCTGCCTCGCCCAGCCTGATGGTTACCGGGCTGTCAAAGCCTGCATCAAAAGCGCGGATACGGACCATGTCAACGGTACCGTCTGCAGCACGCTGCCCGGCTTCGGTCAGGTCGATGGAAGTGAGACCGTCAAGCTCTGTAGAACCGTCGCCCAGGGTGACGGAGTGGAACAGCGCATCTTCAGGGTCGGCATTTGCGTCCACCAGGGTCAGGGTCTTCAAAGAATCGAAGTTGCCGTCACCATCATCGGCATTGGTCAGTGATGTAACATTGAGGTTTGCGCCGTTGCCGAAACCGTCATAGCCGCTCCCCAGGGTCAGATTGGCGATGTTGTCACTGAGTTTCAGACCAATACCTGCAGAGCCTGCTTCGAAGTTCAGGACGAGGTCGGCAGCGGTGGTGTCGACGGTCAGGACGTTGACCAAAACGGTCTTTTCAAACGTCACCTGGCTGCGGTATTCGATATCCAGCGTGTCACTGCCTCCGAAGTTATAGGCCGTGGAAAAACCCAGTGCATCGGCATTGGCCACACCCCGGAGATCCAGGTCGCCGAACCTGTTACCGAAAATACCGTTAAAGCCGCTCATCACCAGGGTGTCGCTGCCGTCCCCCAGGTCTATGGCGTCCCTGGCATCCAAATCGGTACCGTCCAGGCGCAGGGTGTCGTGACCAGGGCCCAGCATTACGGTCAGATCGCCATCCAGCGCATGCATGCCCAGGCCGGG
Organism: Desulfotignum sp.; assembly: GCA_036351635.1. Classification (GTDB taxonomy): domain Bacteria; phylum Desulfobacterota; class Desulfobacteria; order Desulfobacterales; family Desulfobacteraceae; genus Desulfotignum. The sequence goes on along the minus strand of JAZBPL010000031.1, from coordinate 13,303 downwards.
GTTGTTGGTGTCGGCCAGATCCAGGTCTATGGAGCTATCCCCGGAAGTGGTGATGGTGTCGAGACCTGCAGCCTGAAGCAGGTAGGTACCGAAATCCACGTTGCTGTGATCTGTCAGGGCCAGTTCCACGGTGGTGCTGCTCGGGCTCAGGGCACTGGTGACACCGCCGGCCGTGATGTCCAGGATTACACTGGCATTGTCAAGCACAACCACCTGGGTGAACCGGCCGTTTGCATTTGCCGCGTTGGTCACGATCGCCGGATTTTCGTAATCGAGCAGAAAAATGCTGTCCGGCACACCGGATGTTTCATTGCCGCCCACGACACCGGCAGTCACGAGGTTCTCGACATCCTCCACGGTCAGGTTGTTCTGGGAGCGGTCGGACCAGATCTGCTCCGCGCCGGTGAGGTTGTTCATATTGACAAGTTCCGGACCCAGGGCACGGAAATAAAAATTTTCCACATTGCTGACAGCAGCAGCCATGGCACCTGTGCCGGCAAAATCAGAACCGCCGTCCAGGGTGGCATTCAGCGTGTCAATGCCTTCTGCGCCGTCAAGGCGGTCAAACGTCTGCAGCGTCTGCACACCGGCTGCTGACAGACCGGCGGAGAAGGTATCGGCATCAGCCGTGCCGGGCAGATCGTCGACATCGGCAGTGAGTGTAAACGCCTCACCGGGATCCGGCTGCGGGTCAGGGTCCGGCTCCGGTTCAGGCACCAGATCCTCCACAGACTGCCTGGCTGCGGTGACAGTGGCTGGATCATCCGTTACCACGAGGTCTGCGTCAAAGGCAGTGGAAGTGGCATAGTCTTCAGGGGTTTCCTCCACTGTGTCAGCCATATAATTGGAAATATCCACGCGGTTGGTGAACTGGTTGTAGGCAGCCACAGTGGCGGCATCGTCCGGATCATGGTTTATCCCGCCCGGCGCATAGGAATCGATAACCTCCACAAGACTGGCCACCACTTCCCCGCGGCTTGCACCGCCCTGCAGCTGTCCCACCCAGAAGGCAATGCCGTCCGGATCATCTGCAGGAGTTTTGTTGAGGGTGTTCAGATAAATATGTTCAATAAAGGCCTGGTCTGAATCCAGGCTGTCACCGAAATAGTTCTTTGCATCATCTGTTGCCAGCATCTCATCCGCTGCCGTTGACATATCAGCAAAAGACTGCCAGAAAGAGTTGCCGCTTCCCTCCGAGGCCCGGTTAAAAATAGCCACATACAATTTTGATACCTGCGTCTGTGTAATAGCCATTGCTTGTTCTCCTTTCATTAAATAAATAGAAATGTGACCCTGCTTTTTTCATTATGCAACGCCGGGGTGTGATAAGATGAGAACAAACGTGAAAGCAGTGTCACCACCCGGCTTATATTCTATCCTTGTTTAAAGGATTTACTATGATTATAAGTATTAGGCGGTTTAAAGTTTTGTCAACCTAAAAAAGTAAGAACAAAGAAACAGGGAGAGTCTGTGGGCCATGGGCCATTTTCTCTGTGTTTCTCTGTGACCTCTGTGGTAAAACACAAACCCGGGATATGCACCACAGAGATCACAGAGGAACACAGAGGGCCTCCCTTAAAGCCGCAACATTTGGAACGTCATGAAACATTGCAAATGTTTTCTTATCCGGGTTTTATGCAATTCATTTTATCTGCTGCCGGACAGACTTTTTTATGAAAGTTGACTTCACCGCCTTTTTGTCTTATAAGCATAGGCCATGAACCAAGACCCTGTGATCCAGGTACAGCACGTCTCCAAGGCGTACAAACGGTATGCCCGAAAATACGGCCGGATGGCCGAATGGCTGGGACTGGGACAATACCATGATCCGGTGTGGGTGCTCACAGACATCTGCTTTGATGTGGCCCGGGGACAGTCCGTGGGGATCACCGGGGTCAACGGGGCTGGGAAAAGCACGCTGCTGAAGATCATCACCGGCACCACCCGGCCCTCTTCAGGCGAGGTGCATGCCAGCGGGGCGGTGTCTGCGCTCCTGGAACTGGGCATGGGGTTTCATCCAGAATTCACCGGCAGGCAGAACTGCCATATGGCAGGGCAGCTTCAGGGTTTCAGGGCAAAAGAGATTGAAGACCTGATCCCGGAAATTGCTGATTTTGCGGAAATACAGGACTATTTCGACCAGCCGGTGCGCACCTATTCCAGCGGCATGCAGGTCAGGCTGGCCTTTGCCCTGGCCACTGCCCGGCGCCCGGCCATTCTGATTGTGGATGAGGCCCTGTCTGTGGGAGACACCTATTTTCAGCACAAGAGTTTTGACCGCATCAGGCGGTTCCGCAAACAGGGCACCACCCTTTTGTTTGTGTCCCACGACCGGTCTGCCATCCAGTCCCTGTGCGACCGGGCTCTGCTTCTGGACAAAGGATCGGTTATCAGGGACGGCAATCCTGAAGAAGTGACCGATTTTTATAATGCCCTGATTGCGGAAAAAGAGAACACCCGAATGGCGGTAACGGAACTGGACAACGGCAAAAAACAGATTGTTTCCGGGACAGGCCAGGCCACGGTAAAACAGATCACCCTTTACAACAGCAAAGGCGAACCTGCCGAATATGTGGGGGTGGGAGAAGAGATCGAACTGCGCATCCGGGTGAAGGTGTGTGACAATATCGACAACCTGGTTCTGGGATACGGCATAAAGGACCGGCTGGGACAATTCATGTACGGCACCAATACCTGGTATACAAAACAGATAATCGCGCAGCCGCACAAGGATGCGGAATATGAATTCCGCATCTTTTTTCCGGTGCACCTGGGGGTGGGAAACTATTCCATTGTCACGGCCCTGACTGACAGAGAAACCCATCTGAGCATCAATTATGAATGGCGGGATCTGGCCCTGGTATTTCATGTCGTCAATGTGGACAAAAAACCCTTTGTGGGATGTTTGTGGATAGATCCAGTGATCAGGGTATTCTGCAAAAAATAAAAGGAAAGGGTATGTATGGACAGCCAGGCACCTGAATTCACCGTGGAAGAACTGCTGCAGCGGATCAGAAACGAGGTGCAGCAGAACACTGCATCACAGCGAGCCGGCACAGCACCGGTATCACCGGATGACCGGCTGACCGGCATCAGGCTGCAATTGCCCAGGCTGGAGAAGACATACACAGAACCTGACCATGGCCCGCCTTTGCATGTAAAGGATTTTCTGCAGTACCATGACCGGCAGTTCATATCGATGGCGTACCAGTATATACTCAAACGGCCCCCGGATGAATGGGCTTTTCGGCATTTTTTACACAACCTGCAAAAAGGGCGTTTCACCAGAGTGGAAATCATCGGGCGGCTGCGGTTCTCACCCGAGGGCCGTTCCCGGAAAACCCCTGTCAAAGGCCTGACAGGACCGCTGGTGCTTGCTTTGGCCGGCAAACTGCCTGTTTTCGGGTATCTGCTGCGGTGGGTCTCTGCCTGGGCACGGCTGCCGAAGCTGGCAGCGCAGCTGGAGCAGGTGGAAGCCCGAATGAAGCAAAAAGAGCAGGACCTGGCCCGCAGGATGGATCAGCGCGCAGCACTGCTGGAGGCTGCTGCAGCCGATGCTGTCAGCAGCAAAGCGTTTTCTCCATTATGGGCACAGATGACAAACCGGGTGGATCGCCTGGCCGCTGATATACCCGAGCAGATAAACCAGGTGTTAACTGCAGCAGAAAGTGCGGCTGTCAATGATATCAGGCGCATGGTTCTGGACCAGCAGCGGCGGTTGACCCTGCTTCTGGAAGAAGCCCAAAAACGACTGCCCCGGCCTTTGTCTGAAAACCAGATACAGCAGATGGTGTCTGAAGAAGACCACCTGCTGGATGCCATGTATGCGTCTTTTGAAGACCGGTTCCGGGGTACCCGCACCGATATCAAGCACCGGCAGCAGATCTATCTGCCCTTTATCGAACAGGCCGGGGCAGGTGAAGAAACCGCGCCGGTCCTGGATCTTGGCTGCGGCAGGGGGGAATGGCTGGAACTGCTCAAAGAAAACAACAAAACCGCCCTGGGAGTGGATATCAACCGCGTTTTTGTCACCCAGTGCCGGGATCTGGGGCTCAGGGTTGCGGAACAGGATATGCTGGCATATCTGAGAGATCTGGATACCGGGTCCATGGGGGCGGTCAGCGCGTTTCAGCTGATAGAACATCTGCCCCTCAAAACCCTGATCAAGGTCATGGATGAAACCATGCGGGTGCTCAAACCCGGGGGCATCGTTATTTTTGAAACCCCGAATCCGGAAAATATTCTGGTGGGGAGCTGTCATTTTTATATCGATCCCACCCACAACAATCCCCTGCCCCCCCAGACCGCCCAGTACCTGCTGGAGGCCCGGGGGTTCAGGCAATGCAGCATTGTCCGGCTGCATCCCTGTGATGACACCATAAAGCCTGAAGACATTGCAGCAAAAGCGCCCACTTCCCTGGTGCAGCTGCTGTACGGGGAACAGGACTACGCTGTTATCGGGCACAAAACTGCACAGAAACAGGTATAGCAATATACTGATGAATATATTGATACCATCCCTTCATACCCCGTTTATCAGAGGCGGGGCAGACCTGATGACGAACGGGCTGAAAAAAGCACTGATGGATCACGGCCATAATACGGATATTGTCCGTTTTCCCTTCAACTTTTGTTCCAATCGTTTCATCAGTGCCCTGATGGACTACTGCATTGGTCAGGATTTTGAAAGTTTCAACGGACAGGTGATAGACAGGGTCATCGCACTGCAGTTTCCTGCCTATTATGTGCAGCATCCGGAAAAGATCCTGTGGCTGATGCACCAGCACAGAACAGCCTATGATCTGTATGAAAGGACAAAAGCCTGCCCGGAGAAAGGGGCGCTGCAAAAAAAAATCGCGGCCTGCGACAACCGGGAATTTACACGGTTTTCCAGCATATTCACCATGTGCCGCAATATTTCCAAAAGGCTTTACACATTCAATAACATAAAATCCACGCCCCTGTACCATCCGCCGGCTGATGAAGACCGTTTTTACTGCAAAGAGAGCTATGACTACATTTTTTTCCCCAGCCGGCTGGAGCTGCTCAAACGACAGGACCTGCTGATCAAAGCCATGTCATACACCAGATCACCGGTTATGGCGGTCATATCCGGCGAAGGCGGCCAGAAACACCATTTTATGCAATTGATCGAAAGTCTGCATCTTAAACACAAAGTATGCCTGACCGGCCATGTTGCGGAGGCGGAAAAATACCGGTTATATGCCAGGAGCCTTGCGGTTTTTTTCGGCCCGTATGATGAGGACTACGGCTATATAACCCTGGAAGCCATGCTGTCCTCGAAACCGGTGGTCACCTGCAGGGATTCAGGCGGTCCCCTTGAGTTTGTGGTGGACAGGGAAACCGGTTTTGTTGTAGAACCGGACCCGGTGCAGATAGCACAAAAAATAGACTGGCTGTATGACAACAGGCACAAGGCCAAGCAGATGGGAGAGGCAGGAAAGCAATCCTATCTGAAAAAAAATATTAACTGGAACACTGTAGTGGAAAAGCTTTTACAAAGATAGTTCCACACTTTTATGACAGCCGAGGTTATATGGCAACTTACATGTATCAGCCCAAAAAGAAAATGCAGTTTAAAACCGCTGTGCAGGCCCTTGAAAAAAAAAAGAAACACCCCATCATCACAGGGGCTGTGGACAATGCCTCGCCCCGGGTGGTGCAAAACATACTGACACAGGCACAGGCACTGAAAATAACAGATTATCCCATTGATATTCAGGCCTATGAAAGCTATGTGCACAATGCACAGTATGCCGGGCGGTACCCGGCATACTATTCAGACAATTTTTTTGAAAAATCTCTGGAACACTTTCTGGCGTATATGCTGCTGGATCTGCAAAAAACAGATGTGTTCATCGATCTGGCCAGTGAACATTCCCCGGTGCCGGAAATTTTCTTTCGCCTGACCAATGCCCGCACCTATGGCCAGGATATCATGTACCCGGCCGGTATCCACGGGAACCGAATCGGGGGAGATGCCTGCAACATGCCGGTGCTGGACGGTTTTGCCCACAAGGCGGCCTTGACCTGTTCTCTTGAACATTTTGAAGAAGATGCAGACACCAGGCTATTTGCCGAATTGTACCGGGTGCTGGCACCGGGAGGCAAAGTGGTGGTTGTGCCGTTTTATCTGTTCACCGAAGCTGCGGTCCAGACCGATCCCACCATCAGTGTGCCTGCAGAGGTCTGCTTTGACCGGGGCAGTACCATTTATTGCGCAGAAGGCTGGGGAAACCGGCATGGCCGGTTTTACAGTCCGGCATCTTTTGTGCACCGCATCATGGCACCCATGACCGGCAAATTTTCCTTTGATGTGGTGCATCTTTCCAATGCAGCTGTTGTGCATCCATCGGTCTATGCCCGGTTTGCCTTTACCGCCACCAGGCTCTAGGAAAAGTGCGATGAAAATCGGCATTGTCGGCCCAAGCCCGGTGCCCTTCTGTATCGGGGGCGCGGAAAATCTGTACTGGGGACTGCTCAACCAGATCAACCAGCACACCCCCCACCAGGCAGAACTTATCAAGCTGCCTGCGAAAGAGACCGGATTCTGGGACCTGATAGCCGGATACCAGCGGTTTTCACAGCTGGATCTGGGCCACTTTGATCTGGTGATATCCACCAAATATCCGGCCTGGATGGTGCACCATGACCGGCATATCTGCTACATGCTCCACCGGCTGCGCGGGCTGTATGACACCTATCCGCTGACAGGGTGTCCCCAGGTATGCGCGGCACATCATGCCGGAGTCCAAAAATGCCTGTCTTTCATGCAGCAGGCCGGTCCTGTGCGCAGTGCTCTGCCCGAACTGATGGACCGGCTGGAAACGCTGGGCCGCGACCGGTCAGTGCCGGCAGATGTGTTTGCCCTGCCCGGTCCTTTTGTGCGGACGGTGATCCATTATCTGGACCGTATCGGCCTGGCACCAGAGCGCATCACCAAATTTGCCGCCATCTCCAGAACGGTGGCCGAAAGGAAAGACTATTTTCCCGGATCTGCCCAGGTGGAGGTGATCTACCCCCCGTCCAACCTGGAAACCTTTGCGTGTGGAGAAGATGACTATCTGTTCACGGTGAGCCGCCTGGACGGTCCCAAGCGCATCAGCCTGCTTATCGCGGCCATGGCCCGTGTCAAAGCGGATATCCGACTGAAAATCGCCGGCACCGGACCGGATGAAGACCGGCTGCGGAAAATGGCCGGCAATGACCCGAGGATTGAATTTCTCGGATTTGTCAAGGATCACGGGATCATCGACCTGTATGCCAATGCCTTGGCCGTTCCCTATGTGCCCTTTGACGAGGATTACGGACTGGTGACCATCGAGGCCATGATGAGCGGCAAGCCGGTTTTGACCACAACCGATGCAGGCGGACCCACAGAATTTGTCACAGACGGCAAAACCGGTTTTTGTGTGCCCCCGGATGCCCGTGCCCTGGCGGAAAAAATCGATCACATGTGCAGGAACCGGGACCTGTGCAGACAGATGGGGCAGAAGGGATTGCAGCTGGTGCGCGGCATCACCTGGGAAAACGCGGTATCCCGCCTTCTGGAAGAACCGAATACAAAAAAAAGACCGGTTTCTTTTTCCCAAGAGCGGAAAAAACTGACCGTGGCAGCCACTTTTCCCATATATCCGCCCCGGGGAGGGGGCCAGTCCCGGGTGTTCCATCTGTACCGGCACCTGGCAAAATGGTGGGATATCGAGATTGTAACCTTTACCAATTCTGCAGATGCGCCGTTCAAAAGAGAAATTGCACCGGGACTCACAGAAATACGGATTCCCAAAACACAGGCCCATGATGCACAGGAAAACACCCTTAGTCTGGCAGCCGGCCAGGTACCTGTCACAGATGTGGCCATGCCCCGGCTGTATGCGCTTACCCCGGATTATGTAAAGGCTTTGCACGCTTCTGCACAAAAGGCGGATGTGCTGGTGGCCTGTCATCCTTATCTGGTGGAAGCGCTTGCAGCCTGCGGGCCGGATAAGCCTTTGTGGTATGAAGCCCAGGATGTGGAAATCGATCTGAAAACAAAAATTCTCTCCGATTCTGCGGCAGCCCAAAGAATGCTGGAGCAGACCCGGACGGTTGAACACCGCTGCTGGAAAGAAGCCCAGCTTGTTTTTGCGTGCTCTCTGGCAGATCTGGACCGTCTGGCCCGGGTCTATGGAGATACCGGTGCTGTGCTGCTGGAAGTGCCCAACGGGGTCTGTCCGGGGGAGGTTTTGTTCACCCGGGGGGCCGACCGCAGGGCCCTGAAAAAAAAACTGGGCCTGGCCGGTACCAGGATAGTGGTATTCATGGGCAGCTGGCACGGCCCGAACCTGGAAGCGGTGGAGCACATCATGGGATTTGCCCGCCAGCTGCCGGCCGTGTATTTTCTGATCATGGGCAGCTGCGGACTGGCCTTTGGCAGCCATACCCTGCCCCCAAACATGGGTCTGGCCGGCGTGGTGGAAGATGATATCAAAGCAGGCATTCTTGCCATGGCTGATGCGGCTGTCAACCCCATGACCAGCGGTTCCGGCACCAATCTGAAAATGCTGGAATATTTTGCAGCCGGGGTGCCTGTGATATCCACCCCCTTCGGGACCAGGGGACTGGGGTGCACACCCGGAAAAGAACTTCTGGTGGCTGATATCGCAAGCTTTTCCGACACCATCAAGGATTTTTTTGCCCTGCCTGCTGAAAAGGTGCAGCAGCTGGCTGCCGCTTCCCACGCCCTTGTGACTGAAAAATTCGACTGGGCTGTCATTGCCGCAAACATGCATGCCCGGATCAGCAGGCATTTTTCATAAAGCCACCCTGCTGTCCCTGCTGTTTCTCCTCTGCGCCTGCTGTCACGCCGCTGCCCGGCTGTCCCGCTGCCTGCTGTCCCATCAGCCTGCCGGCCGGCCGATATGCTGGCCACTGACATTACCCCTGGAAGAAAAATTCACCGACAGGTTAAAATTGCCTTTAACGATCCCCCGTCTATCTGCAGAGAAACGACATCCAGTCCGGCCAGCGCAAAAATTCTCACGTATTCCGGCCAGGTGAAAACCTGTTCGTTTATACCTTTCTGCAGTTCCCGGATGGTCTCAGCCCCTTCCAGGGTGTCATTCACCGGTTCACACATCACCGCCATGAACCCGTCTTTTTTGAGCAGGCCTGCAGTGTTTTTGAGAACAGTTTCCGGTTCGGGAAAATGGTGCAGTGTGCTGAACAGTGCCACCGCATCAAAGGAGCCGGATTTGAACGGGGGACTGCATCCATCTGCACAGATGAACCCCACCTTTGATGCCAGATTCTTCTGGGTGAAATACAGGCTGCCCAGCTCCAGCAGAGGCGCACTGATGTCCAGGGCAAGGGTTTGGGAATCTTTTATCCAGGCGGTCTGGGGGTGGACCCCGGCACCGATTTCAAGGACCCGGGTCAACCGCCTGCGCTTTTTGAGTTCTGCTTCAAAAATTGCCCTGCCGGTTTCATGGTCTTTATCATATGCTGCAATGCCCGGGTTGACCACCGGGGTGATTTTTTTTCCCGGGGTGAAAAAAGTGGTGATTCTGTCTTTCAGGGAATGGGGTTTCACCGTGATGACAAATGGTTCTGCAGCCCTGGCCGCCACCTGGTTCTCACCGTCCACCAGGCAGGGCGTCAATGCATAACGGCCGCTGTGACCGGGGGCAGAAACAGTGATGGGCACGGTGATGCTTCTTTCCGGTGCAATGTCCACGGGAACCCGCACCGGATCAGACTGGCGGATGAAACCATTTTTCTTTTCCGCTGTCCAGATCACTGCCAGCAGCAGGGGCATTCTTGTTCTGGAAGACCAGGGGTGGTACCCAATGTTTTTCACCCGGATATTTGCAGTCAGGCTGGTACCGGCAGTTATCTGTGCTGGAAAATAATGCCGTTCCAAAAAAATGCCCGGGGCTTTGTTTGCATCTGCAGGAATATCCGGGATACTGGTATCAGATGGCAGAAAACGGTCCTTCACATCCTGAATTTCAGCAGTGAGGGCATCATCCATGGATGACAGCACACTGGTTCTGGTTACGATGGACTGGACGGCTTCCCGGCTTTTTTCTCCCTGCAGTTCCAATGCATTGATAAGCAGGTCGGTTAATTCATCATTGGTTTTTTGAGATAATTCATCATGATTTTTTTGGTTATTTTCGGTTTTCTGAAAATTTTCATGGGAACATGCCTGATCATGAGCCAATTTGTACCGGCTGTACAGGTCAGGCACCGCATTTCTCACCGGCCAGGGTTTTTGGCATCCAAGACACAGCAATTGATCGTTGGACAGAACCAGGTGGTCATGGTGACAGGCAGGGCAGATGACAATTTTTTCCTGTATCAGTTCGGACAAAAAACCGGTGGCCATAATATTTTTCACCTCCCCCCGGCCGGGCGGGTTTGACAAAGGCTGAAACAAATGCATATGAAGGCCAGGCTAAAGTGCATCCACAATTTCTCCCTGCAGCCTGTAAAAGGCAAAGATCCCCAGGAGGGCAAAAAACACACCCAGAAGACCGGGATACACCAGACTTGCCCAGTCAGGCACCGCCTGTTCCAGGAAAATGCCCTGGTAGGCCTGGATCAAAGGAAACAGCGGGTTCCAGCACAAAAGCTCCCCCACCCAGTCCGGCAGGGTGGCGGGAATATACACAATGGGGGTGAGCCAGAACCAGAACTGCACCAGCACCTGGACCGCCTGCTGCACATCCCGGTAAAACACATTGATGCAGGCCAGAAACATGCCCAGACCCATGGTGAACACCACCTGTACGGCCAGCACCGGCAGGACTGCCAGGACCACCCATCCGGGGAAAACCCGGGCAATGAGAAGAAAACACGAGAAAAGCGACATGGTCACTGCAAAATTGAGCAGAGAAGATACCATGACGATAATGGGCAGACAGAGTTTGGGAAAATAGATCTTTTTGAGCAGGTTGGCATTGTCCACAAATATCACCACACTGCGTCCCAGCATTTCCGCAAACAGGTTGAATGTGAGGATGCCTGCGCACAGGTAGATGGAATAGGCAAATTTGGAATCATGGGCCGGCATGCCCGGCCGCATGATATTCACAAAAATCACCGTAAAGATGAGAATAGTGGCCAAAGGCTGGGCTAATAGCCAGAAAGGACCGAACTGGGTACCGGTCCACCGGGCTGCAAATTCGCGCTTCACCGAACTCCACATGAAATCCCGGCGGGTCCAGACTTCTTTGAGCATGTCCATTTTTAAAATCATTGTACCCTGCTGAATATGTCAATGGTCTGGCGGGCGGTCTTTTCCCAGGTGAACTGCCCTGCCCGGCCAAAACCCTTTTGAATAAAGGATGTGCGCACACCTGTGTCATGGACCATGGTGTCGATGGCATGGGCCAGGCTGTCGCTGCGATGGGGATCGATGAGCAGGGCAGCGTCCCCGGCCACCTCGGGCATGCTGGCCGTATCAGAGCAGATCACAGGGCAGCCGCAGGCCATGGCCTCCACAATGGGCAGGCCGAATCCCTCGTACAGACTGGGATATACCAGGGCGGCAGCACCGGTGTATACGGCTTTTAGATCCTGGTCAGGCACGTGTCCTGTGAAAAACACCCGGTCCTTGAGGACACCGGCATTGGTTTTTGCCAGCCAGTCTTTGTCTCCCCAGCCGTGCCAGCCCACCAGGACCAGTGGAATATCGGTTTTTGCCGCTGCCAGGGCATCCATGAGCAGGGATATATTTTTACGGGGTTCCAGAGAGCTGACAAACACCAGGTAATCATGGGGCAGGTTGTATTTTTTTTTTACAGCGTTGACCGCAGCACTGGTACAGGGGGCAAACAAAGGATCAGGTGCCAGGGGAACACTGCTTACCATATGGGGCGGCACCTTGAATTCCTCCATGATCTCTTTGCGGATGAATTCGGAAATGGTGAGAATATGGCGGGCATATTTAAGCCGGGTTTTGATAAAATACGCGAACAGCCAGACCCGCTCTTTCGGATGGGTGTCTTTGTACCGCCGCAAAGACAGGTCATACACGGAATACACCGTGGGAACAGTGGTGAGCTTTGCCGGGGTGAATGCGGTTTCATGGTACAGGGTGATGCCGGATGCCCGGTTGCGGCAGATGCGGTTAAGGGTGTGTTCATACCACAGCCAGCGGGCCGCTCTGATACCGAACACCACGGGATCGGGCAGGTGCCGCACCGATTGGGTGGTCTGCTGCCATTTTCGAGAAGGCGCCAGAGGCGGCAGGGAACCTGCCACCGCTTTTCCTGTGAAATAGGCGGTTCGGGCCAGGTTCAGGTGTTCAATGGTGGTGTACAGATTGCGCAGGTACCGGGCAATACCGGTTAAAAGCCCGGTCATGGGGATGGCATCAACAAGTATTTTCATGGCAGGTGCTATTCATAAAAGTTACACACGGCAAATCCTTCCTGCCGGCACAGGGCATCGCGCTTTGCTTCTTCCAGGTCATGGCAGACCATCTCTTTTACCATGTCTGCAAAACTGATGCAGGGCTGCCATCCCAGTTTTTCTCTGGCGTTTCCAGCATCGCCCAGCAGGGTTTCCACTTCTGCCGGCCGGAAATACATGGGATCCACCGCCACGATCACATCCCCGGGCTTTATACAGGGGGTTTTGATCCGGAAGCTGCCGCTGCCTGAAGACAGATCCACGGACGGATCCACTGCACAGACAATGCCTTTTTCATGAACACCGGTACCTTCCCAGGCCAGGGTGATGCCCAGGTTTGCAGCTGCCGTTTCCACAAACTGCCTGACAGAATGCTGTTTTCCTGTGGCTATGACAAAATCTTCAGGCATGTCCTGCTGGAGCATACACCACTGGGCCTCCACATAGTCTTTTGCATGGCCCCAGTCTCTTTTGGCATCCAGGTTTCCCAGATACAGGCGGTCCTTGATGCCCAGAACAATGCGGGCCAGTGCCCGGGTTATCTTGCGGGTCACAAAGGTCTCACCCCGAAGCGGGGATTCATGGTTGAACAAAATGCCGTTGCAGGCATACATGTTGTAGGCTTCCCTGTAGTTCACCACGATCCAGTAGGCATACAGCTTGGCCACAGCATAGGGGGACCTGGGATGGAACCTGGTTTGTTCGTTCTGGGGAAAAGAAGTGACCTTGCCGAAAAGCTCGGAAGTGGATGCCTGGTAGAACCGGCAGGTGTCCACAAGACCCAGGGATTTCACCGCCTCCAGCAGCCGCAGGGTGCCCAGGGCATCGGTGTCTGCGGTGTATTCGGGTTCTTCAAAAGACACTGCCACATGGGACTGGGCCG
>JAZBPL010000030.1:0-20328 GCA_036351635.1 Desulfotignum sp. | reverse complement strand
GATCCTGAGCATGGCATCGATGATGATGGGGCCCCGGGTATTGGGCAGAATTTCCACAAACATGATGAACCAGGCACTTTCCCCCCGGGTCTCTGCCGCCCGGATATATTCACGGGTTTTGATGTCCAGGGTCAGGCTTCTTACCAGCCGGGCGATGCCCGGCACCCCCACAATGGAGATGGCGATCACCACGTTCACGGCGGAGGCCCCGATGGCGGCCACGATGATCAGGTAGAGCAGGATCACCGGAATGGCCATCATGGCATCCAAAAGCCGCATCACCAGCTCGTCGATCCACCCCCCCCGGTAACCGCTGATCAGCCCTAAAGTGGCACCGATGAACAGGGCCACCACCACCCCCCAGATGGCGGTGCCGCCGGGAAGAGAGATGTTCTCAGACACCGGCAGCACCACCAGAACCACCCGGGCGCCGTAAATCAGCCGGGTCCATAGATCTCTTCCCAGCTCGTCCGTTCCCAGTATATGTTCGGCAGAAGGCCCCTGGTTGGGGGCTTTCCAGTCCTGTTCATAAGGGGTGTACGGCGTGAGAAGCGGGGCAAACAGGGCCACAATCACCCAGAACAGGACAATGACCAGTCCCACCATGGCAATTTTGGAACTGAGTAATATGTTGAACATGTCCTTGAGCCGCACTTTTTTGGTTTTTGCATTGTTGGTTTCAACTTTTTCAGGCATACCGTATCCTCGGATTCAAAAAGGTATAGATGATATCGGCCACCAGCTGGGTGCCGACGGCTACCAGGACCATGATCATGGCGCCTGCTTCCAGGGCGTTGAAATCTTTGTACAACGCTGATTCCAGCAGATAGGCCCCGAGCCCCGGGTATCCGAACACCACCTCCACGATGACGATCCCCCCCAAAAGCCAGTTGACATGGAGCATGATCACGGTGATGGGGGCGATGAGGGCGTTTTTCACCGCATGCTTGAACACCACTTTCTTATAGGGCAGCCCCTTGAGAAATGCGGTGCGGATATAAGGGGATTTCATGACCTCCACCATGGAGGCCCGGGTGATGCGCAGTATATACCCCAGTTCGATGAGGGTGAGGGTAAGCACCGGCAGGATCAGCATCATGGGCTTTTCCCAGGGCGCAGATGTGCCCAGCACCGCCGCACCCGGCAGCCACCCCAGCCATACGGAAAAGATCAGGGTCAGAAAAATACCGGTGGCAAACTCCGGCACCACGGAAAACATCATGCCCCCTACCGATAAGAACCGGTCCTTGAGAGATCCTTCCTGGAGCCCGGCAATGAGCCCCAAAAGCAGGGCCAGTGGCATGACAATGACAAAAGCGGTGCCCGCCAGCACCACGGAGTTGCGCAATCGTGTCCACAGGCTTTTGTTCACCGGCCGGCCGGTGCGGAAGGAAATCCCGGGATCTCCCCTGACAAATCCTTTTTTCAACGGGATATAGTCTTTGGGCCCGCCGGAACTTTCCATCCACCCCTTGCCCATGACAAACACGAACATGGTTTCGGTTTCACCCTTGACCCACCGGACGGCATGGTTCTGGCGGTCAATCCCCCAGAATTCCTGTTTTCCGTCTTCAATGGCCTCCCACCGGCCATTGTCAATGTATTCTGTTTTTTCGCCGTCTTCAGTGATCACAATGGCCACCAGATCATCTCCGTCCACTTTCCAGCGGATCAAAGCCCCATCTTTTCTGACGGCCCACCACTCCTCAAAATCTTCTTCCGTGGTGATTCTTTTCAACGGCATGTTGATTTTTTTTTCAGCGATCCAGTCATTGCCGGCAATCCAGTGCAGATACCGCACATACATGGGCTGATCCAGGCCGTTCTGCCGGATAAAGGCGGCTTCCTGTTCCGGGGTGATAAAGGCCCCCAGCACGTTTTTGGCAATGTTGCCTGGGGATGATTCTGCAATGACAAAAACCGCCACAGACACCAGGATCATGGTCAGCAGCAGCAGGAAAAAACGTCGGAGAATAAAGACAATCATAAAAATCCCTGTTCCTTTGTTTAAGGGGCCCGCACGCTGGATTTTTCAGGTGCGGGCCGCACAGGTTTTTATTTACGCGAAGGACACATCATTGAACAGCATAAAACCATTGGGATGCCCTTCCAGGCCCTTGACATTGCTTCTGGAAACCATCCAGACAGCCCGCCAGTAACCAATGCCGATGGAGCCCCTGTCATACTGGATTTTCTGGAGTTTGCAGAACAGTTTTCTGCGTTCCTCCACATCCAGGGTGCCGTTGGCTTTTTCCAGGATCTGGGAGAACTCCTCATCCACCCACCGGGTTTCATTCCAGGCCACGGGGTTGCCGTCTGTGTCAGCCTTGTAGGCCAGGTTCAGGACCATGGTGCCCAGGGGACGGTGGGTCCAGGGGGTGATGCCGAAGTCCACTTCCGTCCATTTTTCCCAGTACTGGCTGTTGGGCATGGTCTGCAGGTTGATTTTGAATCCGCCGGGAATTGCGTCCTGTTTGAGGATTTCCGCATACCTTACCACATCCGGCCATCCGGAACCAACCGCCAGGTTGACTTCCAGGCCGTCGGGATAACCGGCCTCTGCCAGCAGTTTTTTTGCTCCTTCAGGATCATAGGGTGGGATGGGCATTTCACAGTATTCAGGGTGCAGCTGGTAGACGTGAAAATCCTGTCCTTCCAGACCCTGTCCCATATAGGCCAGTGCCAGAATTTTTTCATGGTTGTGGCATTTTCTCATGGCCAGACGGACCTTTTCATTGTCCCATGGTTTGAGATCCACGCGCATGCGCAGTACCCGGGCAGATGCGGTGGGGGCCGCCAGAATGCTGATTTCAGGGTCATCCTTGAGGGCCCGGAAAATGTCGGTGCCGCCGATGTCGGACAGGTCGATGAAATCGATGTCTTCGCTCTTGATGGCGGAAATCATGGGGGCGGTTTCAGTGCCCATGTCAAGGAAATGCATTTCGTCCAGGTACGGCAGGGGTTTGCCATCTGCCCCTTTCTGCCAGTAGTCTGAGCGGGCCTTGACAACTGCCAGTTCGCCTTCCCGGTAGGTTTCCAGGGTGTAGGGACCGGTGCCATGGGGGGCTTTGAGGAAATCCCCTTCAAAGGTCTTGTGGTTGAGCACCTGGGCCGGATACTGGAAAAGGTCTTCGGGGATCGAGATGGAGGGAACCGTCAGGTGCAGTTTGATCTGATAGTCATTGAGCTTTTCAATATTGTTGGCACTCAGATATCCCCCCACCAGGCCTTTCATGGAGGAGCCCACACTCTCATCCAGCCACTGGTTGAAGGTGAAGACCACATCATCTGCTGTAAAGGTATCTCCGTTGTTGAACTTGACACCTTTTCTGACGTTCAGGGTCCAGGTTTTCAGGTCGTCACTGGCATCCCAGCTTTCCAAAAGATAGGGATGGGTGATGTTTTTGCCGTCGGTCAGGGTCAGGTATTCTGCCACCTGGCGGGTGACGTTGGATGCAGCGATCCAGGAATAGGTGGCGGGATGGGCAATTTTCTGTAAAGCGGTGGCAACCCGCAGGGTACCGCCGCGTTTGACACTGCCGGCAAAGGCTTTACTTGTCCAGGAAAGCCCTGCCATCTGGGTGGCTGTGAAAGCAGATACCCCCAAGAGGGTGGAATACCGCAAAAATTCCCTTCTGGAAAGTTTGCCTTTTTCCATGTCACTTTTCATGTCATGTACTGCCGGATGAATTCTTTTTTTCATGCTTGCCTCCTTTTTTTCTTGAATGATACCGAATTTTCATACTAACCACTGGCCTGTGAAGTCAATATGGTTATTACATGCCCTCCTTTTTAATGCAAATTTTTTTACTATTTTTTTAAAAAGAGGTTTTATCCTTTTTTCAGTCTGGCCAGAATCTCTCGTTCACCTTCAATCTTGAGCCGCTCCAGTTCCGCTGTCACCTTGTCGCTCAAAGGATCCGGCTTGTGGGTCTCCATGATGGACCGGATCTCTTCCTGGACCCGCTGGTCCATGGTGGGACGGCCGGCATTTTTCCAGGCATCGATGGTCTGGCGGTTGAGCAGTTTTGACACCGACAATTCCTGTTTGAAATGGTCCAGGGTATGTTTTTGGGTGATAAAGTGCCCGCCGGGGCCCACATCCTCAAAGATCTGTCTGGCCAGGGTTTCCTTTGTCACGGTAATCCCTTCCACAAACCGCTTGGTCATGCCCACAATTTCATTGCCCATCACCAGCTGTTCCAGGGAGCAGGCCATGCCCGAGGCCATGTACCCCACATCATGGATGAGGTTCAACCCGGACAGTCCCTGGGCAAGGATGGAAAAGGTGCCTTCCAGGCCGGCCTGTGCATCCAGGATCTTGGCATCTGTGGCACCGGCCAGGCCCCAGGTGGGCAGGCCGAATGATTTGGCTATTTCCGCCTGGGCCGCAATCCCCAGGCTGTTTTCCGGCGCCCCCATAGTCATGAGCGCGGTTTTCATGTCCAGTATCCCCACATTGCCGCTCATGGCCACCGGGCATCCGGTTTTGCGCAGCTGGGCAATGGTGATGTGAACCAGGGCTTCGGCCGTGATCTGCACCAGCATGCCGGCCAGGGTGACCGGGCCTGTGGCCCCGGCGGACACGGTGGATCCGGGCAGCTGGGGCATGAACCGGTCTGCGGCGATCAGTATTCGGTCCACCACGTCATCCGGAAAAAACAACGGCGCAATGGCTTCCGGGTAGAGTATGAGAAAGGGTTTTTCCCGCAGTTTGTCCTGGCCACCGGCAATCACCGCTGCCATTTCATACACATACTCACATCCCAAAGGCGAGTACCCGATAAAGGCGGCCGGCTTGGTGGTGTTGGCAAACATGGCCGGAATTTCATGGACTTCCGCTGCAGCGCCCGGTACATCCTGGGAGGAGCCCATGGGCATGACAAAGTCGATGTGGGCACAGGCATCCGCCACTTTGGCACCCAGGGCGATGTCGTTTATGCTGGTGGGCCGGATCTCTCCGGTGAACGGGTCCCGGTGGTTGGGGCTGGCCGTGGAGGTGCCGTAGTGGCTTTTCTCCCCTTCCACCTCCAGGGCACGCCTGCCGTTTCTGTCATAAATGGTCCAGCCTTTGGGCGCGGTGGTCAGGCACCCCTGGACAATGTATTTGGGGATCTTGATGCGGTCGTCCTTTACCCATGCCCCGGCCTGGGCCATCATTTTGTGCACCTGGCTGTGCCGGCATTTGAACCCCACTTTTTCGATAATATCAAAAGCTGCCTGTTTGATCTCCCAGATCTGGTCGTCGGTGAGTATCCGCATGCCCACAGAGCGGCTTTTGGTGCTGGATGACTGAATCACGTGTTTTCCTTTCAAAAATGTTATGTAAAAATCATAGGTTTGTTAAAGCAGCTGCAGTTTTTTTATGGGGGGGACGTTGTGTTTCTCCAGCAGAACTGTCCAGATCCGGGGGGATCCCGTTTGTATCCCAGCCCATGGCCTGGTAAAATTCCGCCAGCATACCGGCAAAGGCATTTTTTGTGAGACCGTCCCCAGTGTCATTGCCGGAAAAGAATCTGTCCGGCAGCTGGTCCGCAAGGGGCAGGATGGAATGGCGGAGGTTGAAAAGCCTTTCCATGGCTGCAATTTTTACTCCCGCTTTTGTCAAACCGTCTCTGGTGAAATCTGTTTCCGCCACTGCGTTGACAAGCGCAATTTCCGGTTCCAGGTTGAATGACTTGAGCAGAGACAATACAGGCACCTTGCACAGCCCCAGGCAGTCCACCAGGATGTTGGTGACCACGGCCTTTTTGATCAGCCATCCTTTGGCCTGGGTGGCATGGATATCCACTGCCAGGGCGGTGCCGAATTCTTTGACGGCTGCTTCTTTTGTCCAGCTGTATTCCAGAGAGGCATAGACATTGTTGTAATCCCCGCCCCTGCTGGAGACCGCATATCCCAGGGCGGTGCCCATGATGGCACCAGGATGGTAGGCGGTCAGCTCCAGGCCTTTGACATGGGCGGCACATGCTGCTGCTTCGGCTCCGATCTGATCGGCCGCATGCCTGACACCGAAGGCCAGAAGCCGGCCCAGCTCCGTGGTGCGGGTTGCGATCCTAAGAATCAGGGTTTCCATGGTTTCGGCATTGCCCCAGGACAGATCCAGATCTTTTTTGAGATGTTCCGGCATCAGGTTTTTTTCATCCAGGTCCATGGCAAAGGCGATTACCGATGCCGTGGACGTGGTGTCCAGCCCCACACGGTTGCACAGGTTGTCCAGCCGGACAATGGCAGTTAGATCTGCAAGCCCGCATTTGGGACCAAAGTTTATCATTGGTTCAAACTCCGGCCGGGTGGATATATCACCGGGTCTGGCAGGGTCCATCACAAGCTCTGCCTTGCACTGGACCGGGCATTTGAAACAGCCTGAGGTTCCGGCATGTTTCTCTGCCAGTTTCCTGCCGTCGATGGCACTGACATCTGCCATGCCGATCTCATTATAGTTTTTCGCCCCCATTATGCCGAAATCATTGGCCCATTGGAGATATCCGGCACCGCCGTATCTGGAAAAAAAGGAAAATTCCGAAGCATTCCGCACCAGGTCGGCATAGGTTTTCACCGCCTGTTTTTTTTGGGGGGAATCCGCCGGCAGGTGTTTGTGGCTGCCTTTGGAAATGACGATGGCCTTGATGTTTTTGGCACCCATCACAGCCCCCATGCCGGTGCGGCCGGCAGCATGGTCTTTTTCCGTCATGATGGCGGCAAATCTGACCTGGTTTTCCCCCGCAGGGCCGATGGCCAGAATGCGTGTTTTTTCATGGCGGTGCATCTGTCTGATTCGGCCCTGGACCCCAGCCGTGTCCAGTCCCCACAGACCCCGGGCAGACACGAGCCTTGCACCGCCTTCATGAACATACAGATAAACCGGTTCGGCAGCGGCACCGGTCACCACAATGGCGGCAAGGTTGCAGGACCGCAGCCAGGCCCCGGTATATCCGCCGATATTGGAACTGCCAAGAATTCCGGTGAGGGGGGACAGGGCATTGATATGGAGTCTGGCCCCACAGGGGGCCGCAGATCCGGTGAGAAGCCCGGTGGAAAAAAGCAGTATGTTGTCCGGTCCCAGAGGGTCTGTACCCGGTTTCAGGTGGTGATACAGAAACCAGGCATTGAAGCCCCTGCCGCCTATAAAATAGGCAGCAGCATCAGGGTAGGGTTCACACCTGCATTCCCCCTTTGTCAGATCTACCTGTAAAATATTTCCCAACCGGTTTGATGGCTGCATGGATTTTATTGAATGATTTTCATCACACCCCATTGCTGATAAACCGCCTGCTGCTGCTGTTTCCATAAGGTAAATAATTACCATAGTATGGTTTTGGGATCAAATCTTAATTTGCCGCATCCGGATTTTACACTAAAAAACTTGTTTCTGAAAAATAATCATCATAATATGAAACCCAAAGTACTATGAGATCCACAGGGCAAATCAGTAAAAATATCTTGTTATCCGGAACCAGGAGATATGTATGAACCGTGAACAGGCCATCCAGGATTTGGAAAACCATGCAGACTACTGGGACATTATCGTCATCGGCGGCGGGGCCACCGGCCTGGGGGTGGGCGTGGATGCCGCATCCCGGGGTTGTAAAACCCTGCTTTTAGAACAGCACGATTTTTCCAAGGGAACCTCCAGCCGGTCAACCAAGCTGGTGCACGGCGGGGTCAGGTATCTGCGCCAGGGCAACATCTCCCTTGTTCTCGAAGCCCTCCATGAGCGGGGGCTTCTCATACGCAACGCCCCGCATCTGGTCAGCAACCAGGCCTTTATCGTTCCCAATTATGAGTGGTGGGACGGGCCGTTTTACGGGGCCGGCATGAAGGTATATGATATGCTGGCAGGAAAGCTGGGGCTGGGGCCGTCCAGACACCTGTCCAAAAAAGAAACCCTGAAACGGATACCCACCCTGGAACCGCAGAAGCTGCGGGGCGGGGTGGTCTATTACGACGGCCAGTTTGATGATGCCCGACTGGCTGTCAACCTGGCCCAGACCATGGTGGATCAAGGCGGTACGCCTGTCAATTATATGCAGGTCACCGGATTTACCAGGGCCGGTGATATGATTGACGGGGTTATTGCCACAGACATGGAAACCGGCAGATCTTACGAGATGCATGCCCGGGTGGTGGTGAACGCCACCGGGGTTTTCACCGACAGCATTCTGCAGATGGAAAATCCCGAAGCAAAGCCCATCATATCCGCCAGCCAGGGGGTCCACCTGGTGCTGGACAAGGAGTTTCTGCCCGGAGAATCCGCCATCATGGTTCCCCAGACGGCCGATGGCCGGGTGCTGTTTGTGGTGCCCTGGCATGACAAAGCTGTGGTGGGGACAACAGATACGCCGGTGTCAGATATCAGCCTGGAACCGTCACCCTTAAAGGAAGAGATCGACTTCATCCTGGAACATGCCGCCATTTACCTGTCCAAAGATCCGGAACCAAAGGATGTCAAGAGTGTGTTTGCCGGACTGCGGCCCCTGGTGGATACCGGCAGCAGTGACAATACCGCTGCCATTTCCCGGGACCATTTCCTGGTGGTCTCGGAATCAGGCCTGGTGACCATCACCGGCGGCAAATGGACCACCTACAGAAAAATGGCGGAAGACACCGTTAACCAGGCCATGCTGGTGGCAGGTCTGGATGAACGGGAGTGCGTAACAAAAAAATTGCGCATCCACGGGTGGCTCAAACACTTTGATAGAAATGATGCCCTGCATTATTATGGATCAGATGCCATCCACATCAAAACATTGATCAAAGAGAATGCCGGGCTGGGGGAAAAACTGCATGCAGACCTGCCCTATATCAAGGCGGAGGTGATCTGGTCCGTACGCAGGGAAATGGCCAGGACAGTGGAGGATTTTCTGGCCCGCCGCAGCCGTGCCCTTGTGCTGGATGCCCGGGCCGCCATGGATATGGCTTCATCAGTGGCGCATCTTATGGCCCGGGAACTGGGATATGATGATACCTGGGCGGACCATCAGGTTTCTGCTTTTGTCGATCTGGCAGGCAGGTATCTGATAGGCGGTTCTGTGTGTAAAGACAAAGGGCGGTCATGACGATTTTACTGGTGGACAATGATGCTGCCGCAAACCTGGTTCTGGCAGATATGCTGCACAAAAAAGGGTATGCCGGTCTCCGGGCATCTGATGCAGCACAGGCCCTGTCTCTGGTAAAACAACATGAGATCCGCGTTGTTGTATACAGCCAAAAGGCATCCGGCACAGCCGGCCTTGATTTTTGCAGCAGCATCCGCAGTCTGGAAAAAGACCATTATATCTATTTTATAATGGTTACCCCAAAGGATAATAAAACAGAAAAAATAAAAGGCCTTTCCCAGGGGGTTGATGCCTTTATGGCAGCACCTGTGGATCATGAAAAACTGACGGCACTGGTGCAGGTGGGCATGCGGATATCAGGATTTTCCATGCCAAAACCACTGAAAAAGGATCTTTCCAGAAAACCAGATTTTTCAGCATACGATATTCCCTTTGCCAGAATCGCGCTGGAGAAAAATTTTGTCACAAAAGAGCAGCTGGCAAAGGCGTTTTCATCCCAGAAAAAAGCGCAATTGGCCGGCGGCAGAAATTCCGGTCCCAAAACCGATGGCACCCGGTTCCCCAAAAAAACGGCTGACATCCTTGTGGCCCAGGGAGCGATAACAGAAGAACAGCGGGACATGATCCGGCGTGAAATAGAAAATGACCCGGGCGTTGTTTCCAAAACGCCGGAACCGGCAGACGTTTCAGACCAATCCCCGGAACAGGCAGAGATTTCCGGCCAATCGCCTTTTCAGGTGCAGATCTCCAGCGACAGGCTGGAGGCCCGGCTTGTTGTAAAAAATGCATTTCTGGACCGCATCACCCCGGATGCCATCGCAAAGGCCCTGGCAAAAGAGAATATCCAGTTCAAGTTGACAGATCTTGAAAAACAGATCACATCCCTGAAAACAGCCCTCAAGGAAACCGTGTCATTTGTTGCTGCCAGGGGCCGGCCCCCTGTACCGGGTACAGATGCCTTTATCTCTTATCATTTTGACACAGACTATTTAAAGCCCGGGAAAATTGATGCTGCGGGCAGGATGGATTACAGGGAACGCGGCAGCATACCCAAAGTTGCGGCAGGGGATCTGCTGGCAACCAAAATTCCCATGAAAACAGGAGAGCCGGGCTTAGATATTTATAATATCCCCATCCCGGCGCCGGAAACACAAGATGTCATGCTGCAGTGCGGACAGGGGGCACATCTGTCTGAAGACGGTATAAAAGCCTATGCCCTGATAGATGGTCAGCCCCATGTGGCCGTGGGCGGGGCGGTTTGCGTTTTTGCAGAACTGACCATTGACGGGGATGTGAATTTTACCACCGGAAATATTGATTTTGACGGCAATGTGATTGTCAAGGGCACCGTCATGAATGGATTTGCCGTAAGATGCGGGCATCTTTTTGCAAAGGAAATCAGCGGCGCCCTAATTTTGGCATTAGGAGATGTTGTTGTTTCCGAGGGCATCAGCAACGCAGATATCAAGGCGGAAGGTGATGTAAAAGCCCGCTTTATTACCGGTTCCAACATAAAATCATTCGGCAGCGTTATGGTTGACAAAGAGGTCATTGATTCAAAAATACGTTCCAGTGCAAAATTCTTATCAGAACGGTGCACCATCATTTCTTCTTTTGTTTCTGCAAAAATGGGGGTGTCGGCCAGACAGATCGGCACGGATGTTTCCAGTGCCTGCCGGATCCATGCGGGAATGGATGAAAATGTAAAAAAACGGATCCAGGCCTTTGACCATGCCATTAATGATAAAAAAAAGATCCTGGAAACCGTCCAGAAACGGTATGAAAAACAATCAAAAAAACAAAGGGTGATCCACCAGAAAATTTTTGAGCTGGCCCAGAATCAGGAGCGTCTGGCATCAGATACAGGGGTTGCGAACGCCCTGGCCAGGGAACTGGACATGCATTTCAGGGACCAGGAAATACTCGAAGAGCAGATTGCACAGGATCTTTCTGCTATTGAAGCATTAATAGCGGAGATTGAAACCATTGGTGGAGAAAAAGAAGCCATACTGCAATGGTCCAGAGAAGAAAAAGGGGACCCGGTAGTCACGGTCAGCGGTGCCATCACCCAGGGAACAAAATTGTTCGGGATACATACATCTTATTTCCCCATTGAAACCATCCGCAACGTCACCATAAGAGAAACAAAACATCCGGAAACCGATGCCTGGCAGATGGTGATTCAGTAAATAGGAAACCACCGCTGGATTTGGGCTGCAGGAAGACACGGCGTTGATGCATCCGACGGTATACGAAAGATATCCGGCATTGTTCAGGACATTGCCGAATACAAACAAAAAGAAGACAACTGAACTGGAAGATATCAACACGGCATTGAACGCAAACCCCAAGTTCACCCAATCGCGGTAATATGAAAATCAACGCCATCAGGTTGATTGTGATCGCATTTAAAACCACTGTCTGGACTTTTGCCGTGATACTCTGTATATAACAGTCGAAAAAAAGGAGGGGGGATCTTTTTGATTCCGTCGGGCATCGGTGTAAAGGGAAACCGGGAAACCATGGAATTTCAGCGGCAGAAGCTCAGCAGGCGGGTGCTCAATGACCTGAAGAAACGGTCCACATCAGGGGTGTTTTTTTACATGCTGATCCCGCCGCTGATTTTTTTAACAGACAATTTTTTCCAGCGCCACCTGCGATTCAGCCTTGGTTTTCTGGGGGTGTTCTCCTTTATATGCCTGTTCCGGTTGTTACATATGTATGTTTCAAAAAAAATGCCAAAACAGTATGAACCGGTGAACACCGGTATTTTTATCAGCAGTGTCATGTTGACAGCCCTGTCATGGGGGGTGGGATCTGCCTATTTTCTGCTTCACAGCCAGGAACAGACCCTGCAGACCCTTATGCTGATTTGCACGGTGGGGTTTGTTGCAGGCGGGGTGCTGTCTTTTATGCCCCTGCTGTACCTGGCTGTTGCATATAATGGATTGATGCTGCTGCCGTCGATTGCCGCTGTTTTTGTAAATGGAGATCTCCCCACTCTGGGATTTGCCATGATATTGTATTCCGCATACCTGGTTTTGATCACCCTCCGGGGCAATGCCGAGTACTGGAAGGCACTGGAGAATGAAAACCTGCTGGAGGAAAAATCCCGGGAACTGGAAAAAGCCAGCCGCACCGATGTGTTGACAGGTCTTTACAACCGACGATATTTTGATGAATTGTTCGAGCTGGAATGGGGACTCTCCAGCCGGAGAAAAACCCCTTTGACCCTGTTGATCTGTGATATCGATCATTTTAAGCAGGTTAATGATACTTATGGCCACCAGGCAGGGGATGCCTACCTCAAACTCATCAGCATCCATCTTCAGGGGGTTTTCCAGCGGGAAAGCGATGTGGTGGCACGGTACGGCGGCGAAGAATTTGTGGTACTGCTGCCGGACAGAGATGCAGAACAGACCCGTGACCTTGCAGAGCGGTTCAGAAAAAATATCGCCGAAGCCGTGCTGGAATACCAGGGGGAAAAAATTCAGGCCACCATCAGCACAGGGATCAGCTCCTGTATCCCGGGATCTGATATGACCCGGGATGCATTCCTTACCCGGGCGGACAATGTTTTGTATGAAGCCAAAGAGTCAGGGCGCAACAGGACGGTTGTCGACAAACAATAAATCAGGAACTGCTTTGCCGTCAAATTCTTTTCATCTGAATATGCTGACAAAAAAAGCTGCGGAATTCATCTTCCCGGTGGCTGACATAAAGGATGGTGCCCTTCGCTTCTGCAGCCATGTCTGCCAGAAAATCCAGTATGGCAGCGCGGTTTTGTTCATCCAGTCCCTGGGTGGGTTCGTCCAGCACCAGCAGGCGCGGGGTTTTGATCAGGGCACGGGCAATAAGGACCAGGCGCTGGTCAGCATGGGCCAGATCCCGGAAAGCAGTTGCTGCCGCCTTTTTCAAACCCAGCCGTTCCAGCCAGTAAAAGGCCAGCCGTTTCTGAGCCGGTGTGACCTGGCTGTAAAGACCGATGCTGTCAAACAGGCCGGACAGGATACAGGACAGCACACTGCCTGGAACCCGGAAATTTCTGTGCAGATCTGAGCTCATGATGCCCATGTGCTGCTTTACGTCCCAGATGGATTCGCCTGTTCCCCGCCGGATGCCGAATATGGTTAAATCATTGGTATAGCAGGCAGGGTGATCGCCTGTAATGACCTGGAGCAATGTGGATTTTCCGCTGCCGTTGGGGCCGGTGACAAGGGTGTGGTCTCCCTGGTTCATCTCCAGGTCCAGGTCCGTAAAAACAGGCAGCCCCCCGTATCCTGCACTGCCCTTGTGCAGCTGGATCAGGCATGCAGGTCCCGGTTTTTCCCGGACACTGTTTTGTGTCCTGTCCAGGTCCTGCACTGTGGCTGTAAAATCAGCAGGGGCCGGGTTGCTGCGGATGATCTGAAGCACCTGCTCTGCAGGCCCCTGGTCTTTCAGTCTCCCGTTGGCAACGATGGCCAGGTGGGTGGTCCAGGAGGGAATATCTGTCTGGTTATGGACAAAAAGCAGGAGCTGTATTTTTCGGCTGAACAGATGAAACAGGGCCTTGTCCAGTTCTTTGCAGCTCTCATGGTCAAGTCCTTCAAAAGGGGCCTGGATTACCAGGCAGGAAACTCCTTTGGTGATCTGGGCCAGAATCACCAGTTTTCTGGCCTGGCCTGAAGAGAGCTGGCGATAGCCCTGGTCCAGACAGGCGGTCATATCCATGGCCTGGATCAGTCCGGCATGTTTTGCCGGGTTTTTCAGAAAATCCCTTGCCAATGTCCCCGGGTCCAGGCGGTCCAGAAAATCGGTCTGGTCTTTTTTCAGTTCAGCTTCATATATTTCCTGCTGGTTTTTAAAAGATACCACCCCCAGCCTTTCCGGCAGCACCAGGGTGTCTGCTGTGGCATCCGGTTTTTTTTCTGACACAAGGCCGAAAAAATCCTCCATGCCGGACCGGTTGGTTCCCCAGATACACCAGGCCTGGCCGGGAAGGGCCTGGAACTGACTGATATACATATTTTTTGTTCTGGCATTGATAACTTTCATGGGCCCCATTCAACCAGGAACCGGTATGGATGGCAAGGCAAAAACAGCGGACCCCGGGATAATTTCCAGGGTTTTTTGCTTGAGACAGTGCATTTCCGTCCACGCCTGCCCCCGGTGAAGTCCAGCCCTGGGCTGTAGCCAATTAAGGGCAATGGGGTGTTTGTAATTATCTTGATTTCACTGGCTGCTGTGATATTACCTTTGCAGGAACTGACCCGGAACATAATGGAGGCAGAAAGTTTGTCATGAAAAGATCCGGCGGAAAACGGATTTATGTGGATATGGATGACGTGATATCGAAAACCACCGATACCTATGCAGCAATTGTTGCCAGGGAGTTCGGAAAACAGGCCCGTTTTGAGGACCTGGCCTGTTTTGACCTGAAAAAATCCTTCGGCCTGACAGACAAGGAGTTCTGTTGTTTTTTCGATCTGGTTCAC
This sequence comes from Desulfotignum sp., assembly GCA_036351635.1. Lineage (GTDB taxonomy): Bacteria > Desulfobacterota > Desulfobacteria > Desulfobacterales > Desulfobacteraceae > Desulfotignum. The sequence goes on along the minus strand of JAZBPL010000030.1, from coordinate 5,792 downwards.
CAGCCTGAGGTGCTTCTGGCATATGAACCGGTGGAAGGCGCCGTTTCAGTGCTGTCCAGGTGGGCCCGGCAGGGGTATCACATCGATATTGTCACCGGCCGGCCCCCTTCAGCAAGAGATGCTTCTTTGGCATGGCTGGACAGATATCAGATTCCCCATGCGGCTTTTACCATGGTGGACAAATACAACCGGGCCGCCAAAGACCTGTCTTCTGTTATCACCAAAGACCAGCTCATGCACAGGCAGTATGATATGGCGGTGGAGGATTCCCGGGAAATGGCGATTTTTCTGGCCCACGCCATGACCGTGCCCGTGATGCTCTATGACCGGCCATGGAATGTGCAGCCTGTGGGCCACAAAAACGTCAGGCGGGTTTGTTCCTGGCGGGAAATCGATGGGTGTTTTTCTTGATTTCAACCAGACCGGTCTTATTTTTCTGTTGATATTGAAGATAATGCAAACAAGGAGAATACAAGAGGAGAACCATGGGTAATCATATAAAAACCGTTTTACTGCTCACAGCCATGACCGGGCTTTTTCTGGTGCTGGGGTATGCCCTTGGCGGGCAGACCGGCATGGTCATCGCATTGATTATTGCCTTTGCCATGAATTTTTTTTCCTATTGGCAGTCCCACACCATTGTGTTGAAAATGTACCGGGCCCAGCCGCTGGACCGGTCCCAGGCCCCGGGGCTGTATGAGACCGTGGCACGCCTGGCATCCAGGGCCGGCCTGCCCATACCGAAAATTTATGTTATTCCGGAAGATGCGCCCAATGCATTTGCCACAGGAAGGGACCCGGAGCACGGGGTGGTGGCCGTCACCCGGGGACTTGTGCGCCTCATGGACCAGAAGGAGCTGGAAGGGGTGCTGGCCCATGAGCTGGGCCATATTAAAAACCGGGATATTCTCATTTCCACCATTGTGGCCACCATGGCCGGGGCTATCATGTTTGTGGCCTCCATGGCCCGGTTTTCCGCTTTTTTCGGGGGAAGAGACAATGAAGAAGGGGGCCTGGGGTTTGTGGGTGTCATAGCCATGTCCATTCTGGCACCTCTGGCTGCCATGGTGGTGCAGATGGCGGTCTCCAGATCCAGGGAATACCTGGCAGATGCCACGGCCGCAAGTATTACCGGTCATCCTCAGGGTCTGGCATCAGCCCTGTCAAAACTGGGTTCCTACACCCGTCACAGCACGGTGGATGCCAATCCGTCCACAGCGCATATGTTCATTGTCAATCCGTTGTCCGGCAGAAAAATGGCCGGCCTTTTTTCCACCCACCCGCCTCTGGAGGACCGGATTAAACGCCTTACAGGTGCTGGAAAACCGCCTGCCGGCAGGCAGGACAGCCAAAAAGGCCGCGCCACCATGACCGAACAGAGCCGGGCGTTCTGGGACTCTTTGTCCTGATATCACCATGTGATGGGGTCAGAAGTTAATTTTTTTACCTTTTTTTGTTATTAAGCACAAAAAAAGTAGAGCAGACCTGCATAGCAATACGAAAAAAGGTAAATAAGTTAACTTTTGACCCCTGTTTTACCATTGCTTTTGTGGCCACCTATAGCTTGACTCCTGTCAAATCCCATTCTATGGTAGCGGGCAGACAAAAACAGGTATTTCGGATGGTACGGAGGCTGTGAATGAAGCTGTTGAAAAGGATCAAGGTATTCCGGTTGCAGATGCGTACGGAATATCCGTTTGGCTGGTCCATTGTGATGGGGTCTTTTTTCATCCTGCTGGTAATAACAGCAGGCACATCCGGCTATATGCTGTTAGAGGGATGGAATTTCATCGAGAGTGTGTACATGGTGATCATCACCCTTTCCACAGTGGGATTCATGGAGGTGCGGCCGTTGTCCGACATCTCACGGGTCATGACAATCCTGGTGATTTTCGGAGGCGTTGGTGCGTTTTTTTATCTGGGGGGGTCACTGGCCCAGATGTTTGTGGAGGGGAAATTACAACATATTCTTGGGAGGCGCAGGGTGCAGAAAATCATTGATGAACTTACAGATCATTACATTGTCTGCGGATACGGCAGAATCGGCCGGGTGGTGGCTCAGGGAATCAAAAAAGAGGGCTTTGGTGTGGTGGTGATTGAAAAAAACCAGGCAGCCCTGGAAGAGCTGGCCCGGCTGAAAATGTTGTTCATTGCCGGAGATGCCACAGCAGATGATATTCTGCTTTCCGCTGGTCTAAAAAAAGCCAAATGTCTGATCACGGCCCTGGCAGAGGATGCCGCCAACGTGTTTGTCACCCTGACCTCCCGGCAGCTGAATCCGGGTATCACCATTGTGGCCCGCACCGACAATGAATCCCATGTGGCCAGGTTGAAGCAGGCCGGAGCGGAGCGGGTTTTCATGCCCTACAACATCGGGGGGCTGCGCCTGGTCCAGAGCGTTTTGCGGCCCACGGCAACCAGCCTGATGGACCTGGCCATCCGGGGGGATATCAACCTGCAGATGGAGGAACTGCCTGTTTCCGCCAATTCCGAGCTGGTGGGAAAACTGGTGAAAAATTCCGGGATACGCCCCCGGTTTGATATACTGGTGGTGAGCATCAAAAAAGCATCCGGCGACATGGTGTTCAACCCGGGGCCTGAAACGGTCATTGCGGCCGGGGATCTGCTCATCGCTTTGGGAAAGCCGGAAAATCTGCAGAAACTGCAGAAGGTATCGGATCCAGAGGCCTGCTGACCGACAAAAGGTCCGCAGACCATCTTATTTTTCCTTGATCACCTGCCCCCGTGATGTAAAAGAGATGCCCTGCTGGGTCTGGGCACCGATCATGACGGTTTCAATGATGGGGGGAGATACCGGTTTTTCTGATTCCCATTCCACCAGAAAACTGGCCCCTGAGCCCCCGGACTTGTCTGATTCATGGACCACAAACCGGGTGGCAGACATTTTTTCCAGTGTTACAGGGGTGTTGATATATTCCTCCAGCAGTTTTCCCTGGGAATTGTAATAGGTAGCTTTCTTCACAACCACGGGGTTGTTCAGGTCTGTGTTACGGATACTCAGCGTTACCGCCAGCAGAAACGGCCGTTCCCTGTTTCCGATGTAAATATGGGAGTATACCGGCACATAGATAACCTGGCCTTTGGACAGAAAGATCATTTTCCGGTCTTCAGCAACCGAAGTTCCCATTGCCATTAAAAAAACGAAAATGATATGAAACAGACAGATGAAAATTTTTTTCCGGGAAGCCATAGCCAATCCTTTTTTAATGATGGGGTCAGAAGTTAACTTCTGACCCCTGTTGCCCTATTGCAGTTACTTGTAGTATTGCAACTGGACATGCTGTTGTCAACATGGTTGTCATGGCAACAGCATGCAACTGCCATGACTGAATATTTGCCATAAGCATGCCAGGGTTTCGTTCTTTTTGTGCAGCATCCTGTCCCAGGCCCCGCCCCTGGTGGTCTCCTGTGCCCGGCCCGAGATCCTTCGGGGCAGGTTAGCATAACTTTTTCAGTTAAGGAACTGATCGCCTGTATCCGGTTCTGTCATCCCGGCATGTCTGCCGGCCCCTCCGGCTCTGACGGTCCGTTCACAGGATACCACCAGGGGCTTCCCATACCGTTCACGCGACTGTGGCAAATATCCAGTGCCATGATATTTGCGTTGACAGGCTAACAATATATGGTGCATTTTGGTTTTAAAACCTGAAATGCCGTTATATGAGGTTTCAGCAGGTTGTTTTTGATACAGGGGGAAAAATGAAATACATCGGGGCCCATGTCAGTATCAGCGGGGGTGCGGAAAACGCACCGGAAAATGCAGAAAAAATCGGTGCCAGGGCCTTTGCCATGTTCACCAGGAATCAGCGGCGCTGGAAGTCTCCTCCCCTGACGGAACAGACCGTTACCCGGTTCAAAAAACGGTGCAAAGATGCCGGGTTTGATCCCAAACATATCCTCCCCCATGACAGCTACCTGATAAACCTTGGACACCCGGAACAGGCGGGTCTGGAAAAATCAAGAAAGGCTTTTTTTGACGAGATGCAGCGTTGTGAAAAGCTGGGGCTGCAGTATCTGAATTTTCATCCAGGCAGCCATCTGAACAAACTGTCTCCTGAAAACTGTCTGGACCGCATCGCCCAGTCCATTGACCTGGCCCTGGAGCAGACAACCGGGGTTACGGCTGTCATTGAGAACACTGCCGGCCAGGGCACCAATCTGGGGTTTCGGTTCGAACAACTGGCCCGGATCATTGCACAGGTAACAGACAAAAACAGGGTCGGGATCTGCCTGGATACCTGTCACCTGCACGGGGCCGGGTATGATATCAGGACCAAAAGCGCTTGTGAAAAAACCATGGACACATTTGACAGGGTCGTGGGCATCGGTTTTCTCAAGGGCATGCACCTGAATGATTCCAAAAAGGAGTTGGGCAGCCGGGTGGACCGGCATGAAAGCATCGGCAAAGGGGAACTGGGCATGGCGCCCTTTGCGTTCATCATGAACGATGCCCGGTTCGACGACATGCCCCTGGTGCTGGAGACACCGGATGATACACTGTGGGAAAAAGAGATCCGTCTGTTGTATGACCTGATTCGGTAAAAAGGGTGCGCCGGCACTTTTTCTGTATTTGTTAAAATTTAGACTGGTATCAGGGCAGGAAAATCGGTATAAAAAAAGTTTAATCCAATTTTTTTGCAAAGGGACTGTAAAATGAAAAAAACAGGAATTATCGGCTGGCGGGGTATGGTGGGCTCGGTGCTCATGGAACGGATGAGGGCGGAAAATGATTTTGCAAAGATCACCCCGGTTTTTTTCACCACCTCCCAGGCCGGCCAGAAAGCCCCGGATGTGGGCAAAGATGTCCCGGATCTGATTGATGCCCATGATATCGACACCCTCATGGAAATGGATATCATCATTTCCTGCCAGGGCGGATCCTATACAGAAGCGGTAAGGCCGAAGCTGGCGGATAATGGCTGGAAAGGCTTTTGGATCGATGCCGCCTCCACCCTGCGGATGGCAGATGACAGCATCATCGTCCTGGACCCGGTCAACCGCCATATTATAGAAAAAGCACTGTCCAGCGGCATCAAAAACTTTATCGGCGGCAACTGCACCGTGTCTTTGATGCTCATGGCACTGGGCGGGCTGTTTGCCCATGATGTGGTGGAATGGGTCACCTCCATGACCTATCAGGCGGCTTCCGGTGCCGGGGCCCAGAACATGGCAGAGCTGGTGTCACAGATGCGGGCCATCGGAGATGCCGCCGCCCCCATTCTGGACAGCCCGGCATCCGCTATTCTGGACCTTGACAGGAGGGTTACGGAGACCCTGCACAGCAGTGCATTTCCCACAGCCAGCTGGGAAGTGCCCCTGGGGGCCAGTCTGATTCCCTGGATCGACCGGGCCATGGAAAACGGCCAGACCAGAGAGGAGTGGAAAGGACTGGTGGAAACCAACAAGATCCTGGGTCGGTCGGAAAACCCGGTGCCCATTGACGGCCAGTGCGTGCGCATCGGGGCCATGCGCTGCCACAGCCAGGCATTCACCATCAAGCTCAAGCATGATGTCCCCCTGGCAGACATCAACGCCATGCTGGCCTCCAACAACGCGTGGGTCACCGTGGTGCCCAATACCAGGGAGCAGACCATCACCGACCTGACCCCGGCAGCGGTCACCGGCACCCTGACCGTGCCTGTGGGACGGATCCGCAAGATGATCCTGGGCGGAGAATACCTCACCGCCTTTTCCGTGGGAGACCAGCTGCTCTGGGGCGCGGCCGAACCCCTGCGCCGCATCCTCAATATCATCTTATAAATGAGTGGGGG
>JAZBPL010000029.1:0-36214 GCA_036351635.1 Desulfotignum sp. | reverse complement strand
TGTCCCTGCGGGTATTTTTCAGAGCCCGGCAATACCTGCACCTGCAGCCGGACCCAGGTCCAGGCCTACAGGGCGAAAATATCAGGTCCTCTGGTGGACCGGCTGGATATCCAGGTGGCTGTGCCCAGGGTGGAATTTACAGAGCTTGTCAGCCCGAAAAAGGCTGAGAACTCCATGCTTGTCCGCAGCCGGGTGGAAAAAGCACGGCAGATACAGGCACAGCGGTTTGCCGCCGCAGCAATTTTCTGCAATGCCCGCATGGGCAGCCAGGATATTCGCCAGTTTTGTGATGTGGACAAAGGCGGCCGGCATCTGCTGGCACAGGCAGCCGATGCCCTGATGCTTTCCGCCCGGGCATGCCATTCCATTTTAAAGGTTGCCAGGACCATTGCCGATCTTGACAATGCATCTGATATCCAGACCGGGCATCTGGCAGAAGCAATTCAATACCGGGGATTTGACAGGAAGACAGACTGATGATCAAAAAAGATATTTTCAACCATGATGTGAAAGAACGGTTCAAGGCAGCAGCCAGAGACCGGATACACAGGTTTACCATGGCGGACGGTCAGATCAGGGGCGCTGTGGTACATGCCACGCGTATGGTCAATGAAATGCGGGCCAACCATGCGCTGGGTCCCTTGGAAACCCTGATTCTGGGCCATGCCTATATTGCTGCGGCACTGCTGTGTGCCACCCTCAAGGGAAAAGACCGCATAAGCCTTTCCATCCAGTGCTCTGGGCCTGTAAAAGGGCTGGATGTGGAAGCCAATGTATCCGGTGAGGTGCGGGGGTATTTAAAAACACAACGCATTCATGCAGCCGAGCCGGACCGGATCGCCTCTTTGTCTTCATTGTTCGGGGCAGGGTTTCTTACTGTGACAAAATATCTGGAAGATGCCAGGACCCCCTATTCCGGGCAGATTCCCCTGGAGCACGGCAGTATTGCCGAGGATCTGGCCGTATATTTTCTCAAATCAGAGCAGATTCCCACAGGGTTTAAACTCAGCATTTTTTTTGATGAACAACAGGAAGTTGCAGGTGCCGGCGGTATTTTTCTCCAGGCCATGCCCGGCGCGGACCCCGGCCAGGTGGCAGCGGCGGAAAATATTTTGCAGTCACTTGATTCCGCCGGCAGGGCTTTCACGTCCGGTGTGTCTCCCCAGACCCTGATCACGAAGAATTTTGCATCCCTGGCCCCGCATTTTCTGGGACAGTCCCGGGTGGAGTTTTTCTGCCGGTGCTCCAGGGACAGGATGCAGGGGTATATTAAAGGCCTGGCCCCTGATGAACGGGCGGACATTCTTGAAAACGGCCCTTTCCCCCTTGAGATACGCTGCCATCACTGCAGTTCTGTTTACCGGTTCACGAGAAATGATCTCAAAGACATCCTGGATTAAAAAGAAAAATGGGGTAAGTCACGAGGTTTTTCTTGCCAAACAGAACCGTTATATTATACAAACCTGTAGTGGCAGTATAGCCATGTAACGGCTGCAATAAAGCTATGAGCAGGAATCTGCAGCAGTATGATCTGCCATAAAAATACAACAACGCGCAAAATTGAGAGGTGCCATCCATGTGCAACCACAGCCATGACCATTCCCATCACCATCACCCTGAAATCGTTCAGATAATGCCGGTATCCACCCCGCTTTTCGCCGTGTATCAGTCGGCACAGCCCCCGGCATTTGCCGTTGAAACCGGTAAATCCAATATCAGTCTGATACCGGTGCTGTTCATGGGGTTGATCCGCCATGGGGAAAAAAGCATGGTGGAAGGATTTTTTGCTTCCGGTGCCATCCAGTCGTGCGAAGATATTGACGGGTTCAAGGGATATGCCGCTTCCCTTGAAACTGCGGAAAAGCTATACGCGTAATCCACGCCAAAAACAAGGAGGACCAATGCACAAACTTTTACAGGACAGCCCGGGCGAGAAAATCATGCTCCTGGGAAACGAAGCCATTGCAAGGGGGGCTGTGGAAGCCGGTGTGGCTTTTGCCACCACCTACCCTGGAACCCCTTCATCTGAAATCTCTTTGAACCTTTTCCAGATGTCCCGGGAATCAGACCTCTATTTTGAGTACAGCACCAATGAAAAGGTGGCCCTGGAAGTGGCGGCAGCCGCCGCCAACTCCGGTCTTCGCACCTTTTGCATGATGAAGCATGTGGGGCTCAATGTGGCGGCCGACCCGCTGATGACCCTGGCCTATGTGGGGGTGACCGCCGGCATGGTTATTCTCAGTGCAGATGATCCTGCCATGTTTTCCAGTCAGAATGAACAGGACAACCGGTATTATGCCAAGTTCGGGGGCCTGCCCATGCTGGAGCCTTCGTCCGTTGCGGAAGCCAAGGAGATGATCAAGGCGGCTTTCGACCTGTCCGAATCAATGAAACAGCCGGTACTGCTGCGTACCACCACAAGAATCAACCATTCCAATGCATTTGTCACCTTTGGAAAAATTTCTCCCCGCATGACAAAGGGCCGCTTTATCCGTGATCCCCAGCGCTGTGTCACCGTGCCTGCAGTTTCCCGGGGGCTGCACATCAAGCTGCTGGAAAAACTGAAGAATGCTGCGCAAATGTCTGAGACCTCTGCTTTTAATTTCGTCCAGGGGGACGGTCCTTTAGGGATCATTGCCAATGGGGTCAGTTTTCACTATGCCGCTGATGCGGTAAAGGATCTGGGAGTCGAAGGCCGGGCGAAAATTATGCGCATGGGATTTTCCAACCCCATGCCTGAAAAAATGATCAAGGATTTTGTTGCAGGATGTGAAAAGGTGCTGGTGGTGGAAGAGGGAGAACCTTTCATGGAAGAGGCGGTCAAGGCCTTTGCCCAGGAACAGGGGATCACCATTCCCATCAAGGGCAAGTCCGAAGACCTGTTTTCCCGGTTGTTTGAATATGACCCGGCCATGGTCAGGGAAAAAATGGCTGCCTTTTTCAATATTGCCTATACCCCCAAGACTGCTGTGGATACCTCGGATGTGCCTGAAATTCCCATGCGGCCCCCGAATCTGTGTTCCGGATGTTCCCACCGGGCCACATTTTATGAGATCAAGCAGGCAGCCAAAGAGATGGATGTGATCTGTCCCACAGACATCGGCTGCTACACCCTGGGATTTTTGCCGCCATTGAGCACTGGTGATTTTGTCATCTGTATGGGGTCATCGGTAAGTTCCGCCTGCGGATTCAGCAAAGCCACGGATCAGAAGGTGATCTCCTTTATCGGCGATTCCACTTTTTTTCATTCCGGGATCACAGGACTGGTGAACGCCGTGTTCAACAACCACAACTTCACCCTGGTTATCCTGGAGAATGATATCACTGCCATGACAGGGCACCAGCCCCACCCGGGGGTGGATATGGAACTTTTCGGCCTGTCAGGACATGGCCGCATCAATATTGAAAAACTGGTGCGGGCGCTCGGGGTGGAACATGTGTCGGTGATCAAGCCCTTTAAGGTGAAAAAAAGCATTGATACCATCAAAGAGGCCCTGGCATTTAAAGGGGTGTCCGTAATCATTTCCCAGGAGCCCTGCGCCCTGTATGCCAAAAGCCTGAAAAAGCTTACCCCCAGGCCTTTTGTGGTATCTAGCAAATGTGTGGATCACAGGGACTGCATCACCACCATTGCCTGCCCTTCTTTTTATCTGGACGGTAACAACCGTGTGGCCATTGATCCGGATACCTGTGTGGGCTGTGCTGTCTGCGCCCAGATCTGTCCTGAAAACGCCATCAGGCCCCTGAAAAAATAACTTCAAACACAAGGATTTGCATATATGGAAACAACCAGACTAATCATCGTAGCAGTCGGCGGACAAGGCAATCTTCTGGCATCCAAGGTGCTTGGTGAGGCCGCCTTGATTGCCGGGGTACCGGTGCGCATGAGTGAAATTCACGGCATGGCCCAGCGGGGGGGCGTGGTGGAATCCGCCATTGTTTTCGGCGAAGCTGAAAGTTCCATTATTTCAGACGGCGAGGCCGACATCCTCCTTGGGTTTGAACCCGCTGAAACTTTGCGGGCCATAAAGCGGTGTGGCAAAAACACCCAGGTCATCACCAATACAGCCCCTGTACCGCCCTTTACCGTGTCCGTGGGCATGGGAACCTACCCGGATGTGGAGGAGATCAAAAAACTGATAAAAGCCAAGACCGCCGGACTGGTGGCCATTGATGCCATGGCCCTGGCAAAGGAAGCGGGCAGCCCCATGAGTGTCAATATCGTACTGCTGGGGGCTCTGGTCCAGACCGGGGCCCTGGGGTTTGACCGGAAGGTTGTGGAAGAGGCGGTCAAACGCCGGGTCAAGCCGGCATTTCTGGATGTGAATCTCAAGGCGTTTGACCTGGGATTCACGGCAGCAGCCAATGCCTGATATTTTTGTGCTCAACGGTCCCAACCTGAACATGCTGGGAAAACGGGAGCCGGGTATTTACGGCTCCCACACCCTGGATAAGATAAACCGGGGAATGACAGCCGCAGCAGAACCTTTGGGGCTGTCCCTTTATTTTTTCCAGTCCAATCACGAAGGGGCCCTGGTGGATAAGATCCACCAGATGGTTGACCAGCCCCCTGCCGGGGTTATCATCAACCCGGGGGGGCTGACCCATACCAGCGTTGTTTTGAGAGATGCCCTGGCGATGCTTTCCTGCCCCAAGGTGGAGGTGCACCTGTCCAATATTTACAAAAGAGAGCCTTTCCGCCATACATCCCTGCTGTCGGATATCGTTACAGGCCAGATCACCGGGTTTGGGCATTTCGGTTACCATATGGCCCTGTCAGCCCTCCACCACCATCTGTCATTGTGATGCAATGGCCGGCCAGGTTCTGATTCTCTGTGCCACCCGGCTGGAAATGGCGGTATTTCTGGACCGGAACCAGACCTGCAAGAAAGGCAGACCTGCAGGTGGCATCCAGGTATTTTCCAGTCCGGATCAATCCTGGGACCTGGTCATATCCGGCCCGGGGGTATTTAATGCAGCACGGGCCCTTACCGCCTGCCTGGAAAGGTTCCAGCCCGAATACATCCTTCATACGGGCATTGCCGGCATGTTTGACAGCTTCGGCCTGCACCTGGGGGATCCTGCAGTGGCTCTCACAGATACCTATATTCATACAGGGGTGGATACCTGCCCGTCAGCCCCGGTCCAAACAGCAGACACAGATCCAAAAATTATGCAAAACCGTCTGGATGACACAGCCTCCAAAATTTCCCGGGACCATCCGGATGGCGCAGATCCCCTGTCAGTTCTGCCGCCGCAATCTTGTGCTTATGGTTATCCGATGCCGCTGGATCCGCTGCCCTTTGACCTGGTTGCCGGACAGGCAATGACCAGGCAGGGTGTGTATACGCTGGATCCCGATCTGGCTGTTTCCTGCAGCGATCTGCTGGCCCGGTCCCTGGGCTGCAGGATGATTCAGGGACCCTTTGTCACGGTATCCTCCATTACCGGTTCTTATGAAAAAGCCGCTGCCTTGTCACAGGCGTTTTCGCCGGTTATGGAATCCATGGAAGGGGCTGCCGCAGCCCATGTGGCTGCCCTGTACCAGGTACCCATGGTGGAGATCCGGTCTGCCTCCAACCGGGTAGGGGAAAGGAATAAAAACCAGTGGGACATAAAGAAAGCCGTGCATACCGTGGCGGATATCTGTGAAATAATTCTTGGGAAAAGCACCTGACCATGATATCTGAATCATCTGAACAAATCATGCACTATGTGGATGCCCATTGTCATATGCATGATCGCAGGATTGCACAGGATGTTCCCGGTATTGTGCAACGGGCTGCAGATGCCGGAGTGACCCACATGGTGACCTGCGCCACAATGGAGGAGAATTTCGGGGCCACTGCAACCCTGGCCCGTCAATACCCGGCCATTGTCCCCTGTTACGGCATCCATCCCTGGTTCCTGGAGTCTCTGTCTCCTTGCTGGCAGCAGGTGCTGGGCGACCGGGTGGCAGCCACTGCCAGCGGAGTGGGAGAAACCGGGCTGGATTTCATGGACAAAAACGCAGACAAAGACCGTCAGATAGAGGTGTTTGCCGGTCACCTGGCCCTGGCCCAGGACCTGGAACGGCCCATCAACATACACATCCGGAAGGCCTGGGACCCGTTTGTCCGGCTGCTGAAAAAAACAGGCCCCTTGAAAACCCCGGGCCTGGTGCACTCTTTTTCCGGATCAGCAGAGATGGTGAAACTGCTGCTGCGGTACAACCTGTACATCTCTTTTTCCGGTTCCGTGACCCGGCCCGGGGCGAAAAAAGTGGTGAAAGCCCTGAACGCGGTGCCTGGGGATCGGATCCTGCTGGAAACCGATACCCCGGATATCTATCCCAGTGTGCCGGACCCGGCCCCCCATGGTCTCAATGAACCCAAAAACCTGCCGGCCATCGCACAAATCGCTGCGGCCCGGGCCGGTGTGCCGGTTCCGGATTTTGTCTGCCGGGCCTATGCCAATGCCCGAAAGATATTTGCCCCGCTCCTCCCGGCAGCGACACACGGGCTGCGGCATTGAATATGTGGCATGGTGTAAAATGAAAATCAAACAAATTAACCAGTTTGACAGAACCATCCGCCTGATGGGCAAAGATGCCGTGGAAAAACTGGGTCAGGCCAGGATCGCGGTGTTCGGCCTGGGGGCGGTGGGGTCCTATGCTGCGGAAGCCCTGGCAAGATCCGGGGTGGGGCATCTGCGGCTGGTGGATTTTGACCGGGTGGATGTCTCCAATATCAACCGGCAGCTTTTTGCCCTGCACTCCACGCTGGGGCAGAAAAAAGCAAAGATTGCCGGATCCCGGGTGCTGGATATCAATCCCGCTTGTGATGTGGAAATCCGTGATACTTTTGTCAATGCTGACAGCCTTGCCGGTCTGTTGTCGCCGGACCTGGATGTGGTGGTGGATGCCATTGACGGACTCAATTCCAAGGTCAACCTGCTGGTTGCCGCCAGGCAGATGGACCTGACGGTGGTCTCTTCCATGGGGGCCGGGGGCCGGATGGATGTGTCTTTGATCAGAGCCGGGGATATCGCTGATACCAGTATCTGCCCCCTGGCCCGGGTGGTGCGCCGGCGGCTGCACCGCCGGGGGGTGTTCACCGGTATCAGGTGCGTGTATTCCCTTGAAAAACCGCTTCCGTTATCTGACCCGGAGATCTGTCAGCCGTCTGACAGGCCGTTTGAAGACCCGGAAAAAGGAACCGGCCATGGCCGCAAACGGCCGGCCATCGGCACGGTTCCCTGGATACCGGGAATTTTTGGACTGACCCTGGCAGCAGAAGCAGTCCACAGCATTACCCGCTGACCTCTTCGTCCCGCAGAACCCGGCGCAGCACCTTGCCCACATTGGATACAGGTATCTCTTCTCTGAATTCAATGTACCTGGGCCGCTTGTATCCGGCCATGTTTTCCTTGCAAAAGGCTTCGATTTCCTCTTTTGTGGCGGTCTGTCCCTGTTTGCACTTGATGAATGCCTTGACTTTTTCTCCGCTTTTTTCATCAGGTATCCCCACCACTGCCACCAGTTCCACCTTGGGATGGGTGTAGAGAATATCCTCCACCTCCCTGGGGTATACATTGAACCCGCCCACAATGATCATGTCTTTTTTGCGGTCCGTGATGGTGATGTATCCGTCCTTGTCGATGTTGCCGATATCGCCTGTGAGAAAATAGCGTTTACCGTCAATGCTTACAAAGACCTCTTCATTGGCATCCGGTCTTTTCCAGTAGCCTTTCATGACCTGGGGACCGCAGATGGCCAGTTCCCCGTCTTCTCCTCTGGGCAGTTCTCTGGTGCTGTCATCCAGTGCAACGATTTTTACAACTGTTCCCGGCAAAGGAAAACCGATGGAGCCGATTTTTCTGGTTTCTTTGAATGAGGGGTTGATACAGGCGGCAGGGGCTGTTTCTGTCAGTCCGTAAGCCTCAAAAATAATGGAACCGGTTTTTTCCTCAAACTGCCGGCATACTTCCGGCGGCAGGGGCGCGCCCCCTGACAGGCACCCCATGATGGAGGTGATATCGTATTTTTCCAGATGGGGGTGGTTGGTAAATGCCACAAATATGGTGGGAACTGCGGTGATAAATGTGGGCCGGTATTTTTGTACCGCTTCCAGAACACCGGTGAAGGGCGGATTGCCTGCACGGGGATCCGGGATGCAGATGAGCCGGCTGCCGGACAGTGCGGAAAAAAGCAGGGCGCTGGTGATGCCGAAACTGTGATACCAGGGCAGCACCCCTAAGTAGGTGTGATATCCGCCGTGGCGCATTTTCTCCGCTTTGGCGCCCGGTTCGTGGACCAGCCTGAAGTATTCTTCACACGCTTCAAGATTATAGGTGAAATTGGTGTGGGTAAGTTCCGCTCCTTTGGGCACACCGGTTGTACCGCCGGTGTAAAGCATTACCGCTGTTTCTTCTTCAGGGACAATATCAATTTTGGGGGGGGTGGGGCTGGATGATGCCACAATGTCATCAAACATCAGATGCCCGGGTGCATGGCTGTCCGCCTTGGGGATTTTTCCCAGAAGTCCGCCCAGAAATGCCTTGATTTTCGGCAGATAGGATTTGATATTACAGACAATGACGGTGTCAATTGCTGTGCCTTTTATGGCTTCAACCGTGTTGGCGTAAAACATGGGATGGTCCATGCAGAAAACCATTTTTGATTCAGAGTCTTTAAGCTGGTAATTAAGCTCTGCCGGGGTGTATACCGGGTTGCAGTTGACCGCCACAGCACCGGCTTTCAGGATACCGAAAAGAATTTCCGGGAAATGGGGTATGTTGGGAAGAAAAATGGCCACCTTGTCCCCCTGTTTTATGCCCCTGCCTGCAAGAAAATTGGCTATTCTGTCCGCCGTATCCTTAACCTGTGCATAGGTTCTGAAGGCACCGTTAAAGATGGTATAGACATTGTCAGGGTATTTTTGGGCGGTGTTGTCCAGGATTTTGGTCAGAGGGTAATGATAATTGGTCACGTCATGTGCCACACCTTCCGGCCAGTAAGGGGTCTGCCACTTTTGGGTCTGCATCATACATCTCCTTATTTGGTACGTTACATTGTGAAGTCTTGCCAGCAAGCGCCTGTTTTTGTCTGTAACTCCTGATATTTCTGTATATACCCATATCTTTCACAAGTTTGAAATGATTTTCGTATTTCAGCTGGAAAAAATCTCTGCTTGTGCCGGACTGCAGGCTTGTTTTTTTGACAAATATTCAGATATAGGTATTTGCGGTTGATAAAGCGAAACTGCAATGGTAATGGATAGGAAAATGAATCATAAATTCAGAACAGGAGACATATAGCGTACCATGACAAAACCGATTAAAATTTTTTTTATCATCTGTTTTTGGGGATGGGCAGTTGCCGCATCTGCACAGGAGGTCTACGTAAGTCCGGTTACCAAGATCACCATGCGGACAGGGCCCGGGGTGGAACATAAAATCGTGGCCATGCTGGTGTCCGGCACCCGGCTTGATATACTGGAATACCAGAAGGACTGGTCCAGGGTTGAGACAGATGACCAGAAGAGCGGCTGGGTATTGACACGGTTTCTCACTGAAGACAAACCATTGACAGTTGAGGTGCAAAATCTGCGCAGGGAAAATGAGGGGCTGGGCGAGGCGCTTGAAAAAAGCAGGGAAGAAAACCAGGCCCTGATAGAAAAAAATGCCGCCTTGAAAGATATTGAAGAAAAATACCGGAAACTGGAACAGGCATCAGCGGAATTTTTGAAACTGGATGCCGAATACAAGTCCCTTGTCACATTGTCAGAAGAACAGCAGCAGCAGATAGAAAATTTAAAGGAAAATCTGAATGATGAGGAGATTTTGTGGTTCCTCAGCGGCGCAGGTGTGTTCATGGTGGGATTGATTCTCGGGCTGAGTACCCGTAAAAAGAAAAAACGGTCATTGTTATGATCCAGAAAACCGATTTTCTGGTCATCGGCAGCGGCATTGCCGGGCTGAGCTATGCGGTGAAGGCAGCCAAACACGGGCGGGTCACCATTATCACCAAAAAAAAGATTCAGCAGAGCAATACCGCCCTGGCCCAGGGCGGTGTGGCTGCGGTATTCGGCAAACAGGATTCTTTTTCCCTGCACATGGAAGATACCATGAAAGCAGGAGACGGCCTGTGCAACCCGGATGTGGTGAAAATGGTGGTGGAAAACGGGCCTGAAAGGATCCGGGAACTTGTGGACCAGGGGGCCCGGTTTAATAAAACCGGTGAGGGAAAATTTGACTTCGCCCTGGGCAGAGAAGGGGGGCATTCGGCCAAACGTATTGTTTATGCCCAAGATTTGACGGGCAGGGAGATTGAGGATGCCCTGGTGGCGTGTGCGAGAAAACATGACAACATCACCATTCTCGAGGACCATGTCGCAGTCAACCTGATTACCTTTTCATCTTCTGTGCGCAGCGGGGTTTTGGTGACCCAGTATGAAAATATCTGCTGCGGTGCCTATGTGTTGAATAAAAATACCGGTGAGGTGGAAACCTTTCATGCAGCGGTCACCCTTCTGGCCACCGGCGGTGCCAGCAAGGTGTATCTGTATACCTCCAACCCGGATATTGCCACAGGAGACGGGATTGCCATGGCTTACCGTGCCGGGGCATCGGTTGCCAACCTGGAATTTGTCCAGTTTCATCCCACCTGCCTGTACCACCCGAAGGCAAAAAATTTTCTGATTTCCGAAGCTGTGCGGGGAGAAGGGGGCAGGCTGCTGGATGGCCGGGGGCGGCGGTTTATGGCAGACTATACCCCTGACAGGGAGCTGGCCTGCCGGGATGTTGTCGCCAGGGCCATTGACAATGAATTAAAGAAAACCGGGGCAGAATCCGTTTTCCTGGATATTTCCCACAAAGATGCTGCATTTGTCCGCCAGCGGTTCCCCAATATCCATGCCCGGTGCCTGGAATACGGCATTGATATCACCTCTGATCCCATTCCGGTGGTGCCGGCAGCCCATTACATGTGCGGCGGTGTGGCAACAGATCTGAACGGAAAAACAGATGTGCATGGCTTGTATGCTGTGGGAGAAACCGCGTGTACAGGGCTTCACGGTGCCAACCGCCTGGCATCCAATTCGCTGCTGGAGGCACTGGTGTACGCACATAATGCATACCTGGATTCGGTCAAGGAACTCCCAGGGCTGCAAAACAAGGTGGACATCACCCTGGATCCCTGGGATGAAACCAACACAACAGACAGTGATGAGGCCATTGTGGTTTCCCATAACTGGGATGAGATAAGACGGCTCATGTGGAATTATGTGGGCATTGTCAGATCGGACAAGCGCCTTCAGCGCGCAGCCCGGCGCATCAATACCATCCAGGATGAGATCAATGAATATTACTGGGATTTCAAGGTGACATCAGATCTGGTGGAACTGCGGAACATTGCCACCGTGGCAAAATTGGTGATCAGGTCCGCCCTCATGCGCAAGGAGAGCCGGGGGCTGCACTATAACATCGGCCACCCCGATCGGAATGATAAAAAATTTCTGGTCCACACCATATTAAAGAAACGGTTCTGATGCCTGCCTGGGTGACTGGGGCTTTTGACTGATTGAGAGCGCACCCGCCGGGGCATTGCCCGGCACCAAACCCACAAGCAACCCAAATGAGTTTTTAGAAGTTCGTTTTTACGGCTGTTTCTCAGGATTATTTGCTGATTCGGCTTTTTTGGGTTACGGCCTGAATGAAGCGCTTGATTTTTTTGAAATTGACAACCAGTACCAGGACCACAATAAGGGCAAATATATACTGAATCATATGGAACCGTTCTTCCAGAAAATCAAAGAACTGAAACCAGACAATGATGGCAGTCAGCGTGCCCAAAAAAGTGGCGGAAAAATTTTTCACAAGGCTGAGCCTGAGCATGTAACCGATGATGGTTCCCACAACCGGACCGGTCACGGGCAGTGGCGCCATGACAAAAAAGAATATGCCCAGCCAGCCGAACCGTTCAATTTTTTGTTTGTTCTTAAACGCTTTTACTGCGATATTTTCCATGATCCGGGTGAGCCACTCCACCCGCAGGTACTGGGTGGCGCTTAAGACAAAAATGGAATAGGTAAAACAGACAATCAGAATTTCCAGATAAAAATTATAAAAAATGGTGGCAAACGTACCAAAATCCTGGAGGATACACAGGCCGATGCCGGCTGCCCTGCCGCCGACACTGTGGGCAATGAATACCAGAACCAGGGTTTGTGCGGTTTCAAAATCAGTGAGAAAATATAAGACAATACTGGCCAGTAGTACAAGTGCCAGAAAAATCCCGGTCAGCAGCAGCTTGCCTTCAATGGTTTTAAATAAATTGTCCTGCATGCTGTTTATAGCTCTTTGTTTTTTTGATCATCTTTCCAGCCAGCACCTTATATTGTAAACCGGAAAACTTGTCAACACGTGTTCATGGACAACCCATGGCAACCGCATGCAGTTGCAGCGCCACATATTTCGCCCAAGCCCCTTGTGGGTGCCGTATGACCGGGCCGTCAGATGCCGGTCTCGGTCCTGTCACACGGCACCCACAGGGCGGGTATCCAGCAGCTGAACAGGATGCGGCTACATGGGATTACACTGGTGGCGGTCTTTGTCTGCAGGGGTTATAAGCCGGGTGCCCACAAACAGGGTCACGATGCCGAAGGTCATTGGTTTGAACCGCACATGGCTGAATCCGGCATCAGACATGAGGGCCGCAAATGCTGTAGGGGCCGGGAAATGTAAAACCGAGGCCGGCAGATAGTGATAGGCATGGGCATCTTTTGAAAAAAAACCGCCGATAAGGGGAAGAATTTTTTTAAAATATGCCAGATAGAGGGTTTTGAATAATCGGGAACGGGGGGTGGTCAGCTCGAGAACAGCCAGCTTTCCTCCATGTTTGAGTGCTGTGTGAAACTGGGACAATGCCCGGGGCCGGTCCATGATGTTCCTGATGCCAAAGGCGATGAATACCGTATCAAATGTGCCCGGATTAAAGGGAAGAAAAAGCGCGTCCGCATTCACCAGGCCGATGGTATGGTTTTTTTTGTGCCCCAGTTTTCTGCGGCCGGTCCTGAGCATGGCATGGGAAAAATCAAGGCCTGTTATCCGGGCCCGGCCCCTGAGATGGCGGCTGACCGCCAGTGCCACATCACAGGTGCCGCAGGCCACATCCAGTATCCTTGCCCCCGGAGCAGGTGCGGCAGATGTAACCATCTTTTTGCGCCAGGCAACATCCTGGCGCAGGCTGAGCAGGCGGTTCAGAAAATCATATCTATGGGCAATTTTGTCAAACATTCCCTTGACAAAATCAAGTTCTTTGTTCATCGTTGACAACCTGAATTTTGGGATTAGTTTATAATATTTATCACAGGCAGATGGAAAACGTACCATACCAAAAGCAGGATTACAAACAAAACCACGTGGAAATGACTGGAACAATTGGGTAGGATATGACAGAAAAACGCGACTACTATGAGATCCTGGGTGTAGCCAGGGATGCAGACAAAGTGATTTTGAAAAAAGCATACCGGAAACTGGCCATTAAATATCATCCAGATAAAAATCCAGATGACAAAGACGCTGTGGAAAAATTCAAAGAAGCTTCTGAAGCCTATGAAGTGCTGACCAATGAGAACAAGCGGCATATCTATGACCAGTTCGGCCATCAGGGCCTTGAGGGTGCGGGCCATTCAGGCCCCAGCGGATTTGAAGATATTTTTTCCAGTTTCGGGGATATTTTCGAGGATTTTTTTGGCTTCGGTGGTGGCAGGGGCGGCCGGGGTGCCAGGGTCCAGCGGGGAGCCGACCTGCGGTACAACATGACCATCGATTTTATGGAAGCAGCATTCGGCACGGAAAAAACCATTTCCATTCCCAGGCTGACCGCCTGTGACGAATGCGGCGGGAACGGTGCTAGGCCCGGTACCCAGGCCGAAACATGTGCCCATTGCCACGGATCCGGGCAGTTTATCCAGAGCCAGGGTTTTTTCAAGGTCAAAACCAGCTGTCCCTATTGCAAAGGCCGGGGAAATGTGATTGCCGATCCCTGCCCCAAATGTGTGGGTGCCGGCAGGGTGGAGGTCAACAGAAAGGTCCAGGTGAAGATTCCGGCCGGTGTGGACGTGGGATCCAAACTGCGGCTGACAGGGGAGGGGGAAGCCTCTCCGTCGGCAGACGGGCCTGCGGGTGACCTGTATGTGGTCATCAATGTGAAACCCCACAAATTTTTCCAGCGGGACGGCAGTGACATTGTCTGCGCCATTGATATCTCTTTTGCCCAGGCTGCCTTAGGGGATGAAATAACGGTTCCCACTTTGGTGGGGGAGGAAAAACTCACCATTCCCAAAGGCACCCAGTTCGGGGACAGTTTCCGGCTGCGGGGGGAAGGCATCGCTTCACTGCGCACCGGCCGCCGGGGGGACCAGATCATAAAAGTGATCATCAAGACCCCCACCAAGCTCACCGGCAAACAAAAAGAGCTGTTAAAACAGTTTGACAAGCTGGATGCCAACAAGATTTCCAACAAGCTGAAAAATCTGTTCAAAAATATATAGCTGCAGGCGGATACCATGTTTGAACTCAAGATAAAAACCCGGTTTGCCGGTGCCCACCAGTTGACCATGGTGGGGCAGAAATGTGAAAACCTCCATGGCCATAACTGGCATGTGGAGGTGTGTGTCAAAGGCGCGCAGCTGAATTCCGCCGGTGTGCTGGCCGATTTCGGTGATATCAAAAAAGCGGTGCGCAAGGTTGTGGACGGGGACCTGGACCATAAGTTTCTCAATGAACTGGCCGCGTTCAAAGACAGACAGCCTACTTCGGAAAGGATTGCCGTGTATATTGCACAAAATGTTCAGACCCTGCTGGATGATACCCTGGATGACAGCCTTCATGTATCCCGGGTCATGGCATGGGAATCTGATGATGCCTGTGCCATCTACTATCCTGAGTAGTTCCCCCCCCGGGGGGCTCGCATGCAGCCAAATTCCGATCGTTTGCCAGATACCCGCCCCCTGCGGGAGCCTTGCGGCCTGTCCGGGATTTTGACATCTGCCGGTCCGGTCACAAGGCTCCTGCAGGGGGCTTGATTAATATACATAACCCAGCCCTGCCTGCCATTGCCCCGGGTTATTGACGGGCAATGATCTGTTTTGCCGGGATGAGGCCTGTGGCTGCAGCTGATACTATATTGCCTGCCACGCCCGGACCGTCTCCGGCCATATACAACCCTTTGATGCTTGTTTCCAGATGGCTGCTGGTTTCCACCTGGGTGGCAAAAAATTTGATTTCCGGTGCATAGAGCAGTGTTTCATCGTTGGATACTCCGGGCACCACAAGATTAAGGGTTTCCAGCCCTTCAATAATGTTGGACAGGATCCTTTCCGGCAGGGCCATGGCAATATCGCCGCACACCACATTGGTCATGGTGGGTTCGATATAGCCTTTGCTGATCCTGTGCCAGGTGGATCTGCGTCCCCGTTTCAGGTCCCCGAACCGCTGGAGAATGGGTTTTCCCCCGCCGATGATGGTGGCCAGCCGGCCGATGGACTCCCCGTAGGCCTGGTTGTCGGTCACAGGTTCCGTGAGTATCACCTTGGATAAAAATGCAAAATTTGTATTGGCGGATTTTTTTCCAGAATAGGCATGGCCGTTGACACAGACAAAATCCTTGTAGTTTTCCAGGGATATGAACCCCCCCTGATTGGTGCAGAAAGTCCGGGTCTGGTCATCATAGGTGCTGGTCTGGATAAAAAATGTGGGATCATAGATGATATTGCATAAATCATCCATGATATCGTTGTGGACTTCCACCCTTACCCCCACTTCAATACCCCGCTGGCTGAGGTTGATGCCGTGTTTTGCAGCCACAGACGCCACCCAGTTGGCACCGATGCGGCCCGGGGCCAGAATGACGCTGCGGGCTTCATATGTGGCTTTGTCAGTTGCCACACCGGTTACCCGGCCATCCTGTTCCAGGATATCCAAGGCGGTTTCTTTGAGCCTGACTACCAGTCCCCTGGACCGGATATGATCGGCCATGGCGGCAATATACCCGGGCAGATTGTCAGATCCCAGGTGTTTTTGCCTGATGAGCATCAGGTCGATGCCGAACCGTTTGGCTTCTTTCCTGATCTGCCGGGCATCTTCCATATTCGTGGGATACACCGGCCCGTCCATGTGAAACCGGGTGAACACCGCTTCGGTTTCATCGATAAGTTCCTGGGCCTCTGCCAGGGACATGAACTGTGTCAGGTCTGTTTTTCCCAGCCTGGGGATGAAATTGAGTTTCCCGTCAGAATACAGGCCGGCACCCCCGATGCCGGACAGGATATTGCACGGATCGCACTGGGTGCATTTCTGCTGGTTGTGGTTGGGGCATTTGCGCTGCAAAGAATCCTTGCCTTTTTCAATCAGGACCACTTTGAGGTCGGAGTTTTCCATCAGATACCAGGCGGCAAATAATCCTGCAGGACCGCCGCCCACTATAATAACATCATATTCCATCGATTTTTTCCAGATCTTCCGGTTCAATGCCCATGGCTTTTGCCCGGGCCACCCATTGTTTCCGTGCCAGGCTCCGCATATCTACCACATTGTCTGTCTCATCTACAATCTCCATTCCCATGAGGGTTTCCATGAGATCTTCCAGTGTTACCAGCCCGTCTATGCCCCCATGTTCATTGACAATAACGGCAATGTGCTGGCGCTCCTTGAGAAACCGCTCAAAAAGGGTGGTCAGGGATATGGAACTGGGAACCGCAAGAATATCCCGTTTCAGTACCTTCAATTTTTCAGTGCCCCGTTTCTGGGCGGCAAAAATCAGCACATCATCCTTGAGAACAAACCCTGTGGTGCTGTCAATATGGGATCTATACAAAGGCAGGCGGGAAAAAGGGGTCTGGATGATCTGTTTGAGTGATTCCTGGATGGTCATGTCTTCTGCAAGCGCTGATATGACGGTGCGCGGTGTCATGATATCAGTCACCTTCAAAGATTCAAAACGCAGCATGTTCTGGATGATCCTGGATTCCTTGGCGTGGATCTGGCCGGTGGTTTCCCCCACCGAAGCCATGGCAATGAATTCGTCCCTGGAAAAAATATGCAGATTTTTTCCTCGGGAGATGGATTTTGTCAGTTTTTCTGAAATCCACACAATGGGATACAAAGTTACAATCAACATCCTGATAAAAAATGCCGTGGGCCCCACAAGTTTTGACCAGTATAAAGCGCCGATGGTTTTGGGAATGATTTCAGAAAGAAAAAGGATCATCAGGGTCATGGCAGCGGAAAATATCCCGAACCAGGCACTGCCAAATACGGCTGTGGCCTTTGCCCCGGCACCGATGGCACCCACGGTATGGGCAATGGTGTTCAGGGTCAATATGGCGGCCAGGGACTGGTCCACGCTGTCCTGTTTCAACCGTTTTAAAAGGGCGGCCTGCCCGGGGTTTTTTTCTTTTTTCCCTGCAATGTATGAGGGGGTGATGCTTAAAAGCACTGCTTCCGCCACTGAGCACATAAACGAAAAAATCAGTGCCAGCAGCACATATATTACCAGAGCCGTAATATCAGCAGGATCTGGTCCGACCGGGCCGGGGATGTTTGAAACATCCGCACCAGCGGCATGTACCATGGCAGCCAAAACCAGAAAACAGACAAAAAAACAATAAATATAAAATTTTTTCATGTAATTACAATTTCGGTTCGTTTTGTTAACTGTGCCTGTAACCATACCATTTGCCGCGGCAGGTGCAAGCAAAAAACAAGGCCTGGAATGAAATTGTGTTTTTTTCTTCTTTCCCTGTCTGGAAAAATAGTTATAGTAATAGGTAAGATGCTTTTTGGCAGCCTGGATTGATAAACTGATGCAAACAAGGAGGTTTCAATGGAGATAAAACTGGACAGACACAAGCATGCCCATGACCATGAGCATGTACACGACCACGACCATGCCCATACCCATGACGGCAAAACACACACCCATCCCCACCGGCACACCCATGCCCATGGCCATGAGCACCATCACAGCCATGGGGCAGATGATGCAGACCATGATCACAAGGAGGCGCACGGCAGCCACAACCATGATCATCCCGGCCATGGGGCGGAACCCCACCCCCACTCCCATGAATGATCAGGGCTGACGGATGTGACACCGGCTGTGAAAAACCGGCCGGCCAGGCATGCCGCCCCCGGTGGGGCCTTACTGCCGGGATGAGAATCCGGTCTTGCCACAGGCCCTGGATGCTGGTATAAATGCCGCTGTTGTGGCAAAAACCTTTAAAAAATGATGTGGGGCAGATGGCAGAAGGCAGATTTCTGGTGTTCGAAGGGCTGGACGGGTCCGGTAAAACCACCCAGATGACCCGGATACAAAAACGGCTCACTGGTATGGGTATTGAATCTGTTACCACATGTGAACCCACGGATGGTCCTGTGGGGTCCCTGATTCGTGACATGCTGGAAGGGCGGATGGCCAGTGATCCGCGGACCATTGCGGCCCTGTTTGCCGCAGACAGGACCGACCATCTGGTGAAACCGGAAACCGGGGTGCAGGCCCTGGTGGGAAAAGGCCGGGTGGTGCTGTGCGACCGGTACTATTTTTCATCCTATGCCTACCATGCCAGGGATATGGACCTGGAATGGATCATCACCCTGAACAGTTTGAATGCGCAGATTCTTCGGCCGGATTTGACCATTTTTATCGATGTGGCACCTGAAACCTGTCTGGACCGGATCCGGGCCGGCCGCAACCGCTTGGACATGTATGAAAAAATTGACATACTCAAACAGGTGCGCCATAATTATTTTGCTGCCTTTGACCGTTTAAGAAATGCAGAAAAGGTGGTGACGGTCGATGGAAATGCTCCAGAGGATGCAGTGCAGAAGAGTATCTGGCAGCACCTGCAGCCGTTTGTGAAATCCCGGGTAGCATCAGACATAAAATAATAGGCTGAAATGGATACAAAACAAATAAAAAAAGTCTGTGTTGTGGACGGGCAGGGCGGCGGTATTGGGGCTGTTATCATTAAAAAACTCAAGGACCGGTTCGGTGAACAGATCGAGATTATTGCCCTGGGCACCAATGCCATTGCAACGGCCCAGATGCTCAAATCCCGGGCCAACAAGGGGGCATCCGGTACCAATGCCATCGTTCAAACGGTAAAAAAGGCGGATGTGATCATAGGACCCGTGGGCATCATCATGCCCCATGCCATGATGGGGGAAGTGACCTGCGAGATTGCTGAGGCCGTCAGCCTGTCAGATGCCAGAAAAGTGCTCTTGCCCCTGAGCCAGGAAAATATCGACATTGTGGGTGTGGCAGGACTGCCCCTGCCCATGCTGGTGGATGAGCTTATGGCATCTCACCTGTCTATTATATGATATAATGCAAGGAGGTTCAGACATGTGTGAAGCAAATGCATATTTTAAGAAAAATGGTACCCAGACCCTGATCATGGAAGCGGTTGACAAGGTGGAACCGGATGAAGACGGTATCCGCCTGGTTTCTATTTTCGGTGAGCAGAAATTTGTCAAAGGCCATATCCACTCATTGTCCCTGGTGGACCATAAGGTGTTTATAGCACCTGCGTGAGTGCGGTTACAGTGGAACAGAAGAGAATATTTCTCCAATAAAATCAGCGGTACCACAAAAAATGGCAATGGGGCTGGTCTAAAACCAGCCCCATTGCCTGTGTTTTTTATGCACGGGAAATTACCAGCCGATGGTCAGGTAATCATGCATGGAGTTGGCCGCAGCCCGGCCGGCCCCCATTGCCAGGATAACCGTGGCTGCACCGGTGACGATGTCGCCGCCGGCCCAGACCCCTTTTTTGGTGGTCTTGCCGGTAACCGGATCAGCCACGATATTGCCCCACTTGTTCAATGACATGTCCGGGGTGGCATTGGTCAAGAGCGGATTGGCATTGGAACCCACTGATACCACCACAAGATCGCAGTCAATACGGTATTCAGATCCTTCGATGGGTACCGGCCGCCTTCTGCCGGAATCATCAGGCTCTCCCAGTTCCATTTTCAGACACTCCATGCCCGTGACCCGGCCGTTTTCATCCCCGAAAAATTGGGTGGGATTGGTGAGCAGCACAAATTCGATTTTTTCCTCCTGGGCATGGTGGAGTTCTTCCTCCCTTGCCGGCATCTCTTCTCTGGACCGTCTGTACACCACTTTGACCGATTCCGCGCCCAGGCGCATGGCCGTTCTGGCAGAGTCCATGGCAACGTTGCCCGCCCCCAGGACCACCACATTTTTTCCCTTGGCAATGGGGGTGTCGTATTTGGGGAACAGATAGCCCTTCATCAGGTTTGTCCGGGTCAGGTATTCATTGGCGGAATAGATGCCGATAAGGTTTTCACCGGGCAGGTTCATGAACCGGGGCAGACCCGCCCCCACACCAATGTAAACAGCGTCATACCCTTCCTCAAACAGCTCGTCAATGGTAACGGATGCCCCCACCACGGAGTTGCACGCGATGTTGGCACCCATTTTTTCCAGGGTGGCCACTTCAGATGCCACGATTTCCTTGGGCAGCCTGAATTCGGGGATACCATAGACCAGAACCCCGCCGGGTTTGTGGAATGCCTCGAAAATCGTGACATCATGTCCCTTGATGAGCAGGTCTCCTGCCACGGTGAGTCCGGACGGACCGGAACCGATAACCGCAACCTTTTTGCCGGTTTTTTCCGCAACTTCCGGTATGCCGCCGGAGCCGTTCTTGCGTTCATAATCTGCGGCAAACCGTTCCAGATATCCGATGGCAACCGGTTTGTCTTTTTTGCCCAGTATACACCTGCCCTCACACTGCTCTTCCTGGGGACAGACCCTGCCGCATACAGCCGGAAGGGCATTTCTCTCCCACAGTCTGTTTGCAGCGCCGGAAAAATCATTTTTTGCAATCAATCCGATGAAGCCGGGGATATCCACAGATACAGGGCAGCCTTCCACACAGAGCGGCTTTTTGCACTGCAGACACCGGCTTGCCTCAAGCATGGCGGTGTCACTGTCCAGTCCCAGGGGGACTTCTTCAAAATTTCTGCGTCTGATATCCGGGTCCTGTTCAGGCATCCGGGCCCGGTCTATTTTCTTCTTTTTATCTGCCATTTATTCCTCCGTATTACCAACCGGTTGTGTATTGTTATAGTGCTTTGCAATCTTCAAAGGCTTCCAGGCTGGTGCGTTCTTCGTCCAGATAGGATGCCAGGCGTTTGGCCAGTTCGTCAAAATCCACTTTGTGGCCGTCGAATTCCGGGCCGTCCACACAGGCGAATTTGGTGTCTCCTCCCACAGATACACGGCAGCAGCCGCACATGCCGGTGCCGTCCACCATGATGGGGTTAAGGCTCACAAAAGTTTTGACATTTTTTTCCTTGGTGATCAGGCTGCAGAATTTCATCATGGGGATGGGGCCGATGGCCACAGCCAGATTGATATCATCTTTTCCCAGAACATCTTTGAGTACGTCTGTAACAAACCCGTGGTGGCCATGGGACCCATCATCGGTGCAGATGTGAAAATGATCTGACACGGCCCGCATTTTGTCTTCCATGATCAGCAGATCATAGCTTCTGGCACCCAAAATGGTGGTGACCTCATTGCCGGCCTGTTTTAATGCCCGGGCAATGGGGTGGAGCACTGCGATCCCTGTGCCGCCGCCCACACATACCACTTTGCCGAAATTTTCAATATGGGTGGGGGCACCCAGCGGCCCGATAAGGGCAAAATACGCATCCCCGACCTGCAGTTCCTTGAACCGGGCGGTGGATTTGCCCACCACCATGTAAATAATGGTGATGGTGCCCTTTTCAGGGTCGGTATCCGCCATTGTCAGCGGAATGCGCTCTCCGGTTTCATCGGCCTGCAGAATTACAAACTGGCCGGGTTTTGCTTTGCGGGATATGCGGGGGGCATCAATCTCATTCATTACAATAGTCCCCTGGGCCATTTCCTCACGGGCGACAATTTTTGCCATTGCTTCCTCCTGTTGTCATAAAACATATTGTCAGCAGCATGCGGCTGCAACTATATCTTTTGGGTTTTATGGTAAATGGTAACCATTTCTTTTAATATAATCGGATAAATAAAATCAAGCAAAATTGATAAATAAAGCAAATAAATGAAATATTTTTTAAGAATATCTTTAAAAAATATCCATATATTTTGTCTAATGGCAATCATCCGGCAGGATGATTGCCCCCTTTTTTTGTTTCCATGCCAGCAGCTCTTCTTTCTGGCGGGCCAGAATGTCGAACAGCCGGCCCGGAATACCTGCTTCTTTGGCATAGGCGGCTTCCTGCAGCGCAATGCGCTGGACAATATTGTCCACATACAGGGAAAACTGCCGGTCATACAAATCTTTGGGGTATTTTTTGGCAATGATCTGTGCAAACAACTGGACCAGATCCTGGTACAGGGGGAGGTTGCCTATGGGGGTTTTGATGCAGCCTGCTTCATTGCTGGCATACCGTTCCAGCCATGCCAGCCAGACCTTGACATCCCTTTTTTCCCCCAGCAGGCGGTCTGAATCCCCTCCCCTGGATTTTTCGGTGAGAAAATAATTCAGGCCGGCCATCACCGGCTGGTGCTGTTTGCGGATTTTTTTGTTTCCGAAGAACCGGAACTGGGCTTCCATATAATCTCCTAATGCACCGGGTATAAACGGGGCATTGGCCCATGGTGCGCGTTTCACACCGGTGGCCCCCACCTCGGTGGCTGTGGCTGCTGACACGATACAGGCACCGATGACCACCCCATGGTCTGGATCCTGTGCCGCCCATACAGGGGGCATGGTGTCGGCATCCCTGCCGCTGTAAGTAAATACCCGGGTCAGCACGCCTTCGGGATTTTCCGCTTCATCGGAATAATTTTCCAGACAGGTGGACCGCAGGGTGCACCGGGAATTGGGGTGTGACATGGGCACAGGGTTGCCCTTTTCATCTGTCATGCCGGCATGCCATTCTCCCTGGAAATTGGTGCCTTTTCCCGGCTCAGGTTCATTGTTTCCTACCCATTGGGGAATATTGTTTTCATCAATGAGCACATTGGACCAGATTACCTCGTATCCGGACTTGCGCAGCACCTTCATGAGCAAAGGGTCGCCCTCCTGGTTTACATCCTCCACAATGCCGAAAATGCCGGCTTCAGGATTGATGGACCGGATGCTGCCGTCTTCGGCGATCCACATCTGGGCCAGGTCATCCCCCACAAACAGGTTCCCGGCCATGGCTGTGGTGGTCTTGCCGCATCCGGAAGGGGCGGCCCCGGCAAACCAGGTAACCCGGTCTTCCGGTCCTCTGATGCCGGTTATGAACATATGTTCGGACAGCTCTTCCCCCTGATTTTTGTAAACCGCCTTGTCCACGGCAAACCTGTGGTTGCCTTTTTTAAGCAGCAGGGTGTTGCCTGCATAGGTGCATTTGAAGCTGTAGGTGGTCTGGTACTGCCGATCCATGAACACCCGTGCGCTGGGAAGGTCTTCAGGCCGGTTCAGTCCCTGGGAATGGACATTGGTGAAAAAATGGCCCAGGGCGGTCACTTCCCTGTCAAAATCGGCATAGGCATTGCGGTACAAAAGCTCGGCGCTGTGGCTTACATAGGCGGAACTGGTGATTTCCAGGGCCGGGTTTGACACAGGAGATCCCACCGGTCCCCGCATGTAAAATCCCACCATCATGGTCTTGCCCTTCATGATATCGATCATGTTGGACCGGATATCTTCCAGAGCATTTTCCCGGTTCATGCGGTTGGCAAGAGAGGAGATGTGGTCTTCCGGGTTGGCAATATAAAAGGTCCTGTCCACGATTCTGCCCTGCTCGCCGGGCAGGTCAAAATGGATGGTGTGGTTTTCCATGGCCAGGGGGCTTTCTTCCCCTGTTTCCATGGCCAGGGTCCTGATAAAATTTTGATCTTCCTGTGAGCCGGTGTTGATAAAAATTGTGTCCGGATTACAGATGACAATGGCATTGGCAATACGTTTCAGGATGTCAGGGTTTTGAATTTTCAGGATGCGTTCCAGCTGAACCCCGTCCATGCGCTGTGTGAAAATTTTTTTGGCATCCTGTGCTGATGTGACCTTCCCAAGTGCATTTAAAATATCCATATCAGTATCCATTTTAAGATTTTTGGGTATTTTTTTCTAAAAATATTCAAAATTTAGGTTTTTTTCTTCTACCATTTACCAGATAAAAATCAAATGATATCTTGCATTTTTTTATAAATAATGGTGGGCTGCATATGTACAGGTATATGTAAGTTTCAGCTGAAATCAACACTGACAGGAAAACAAAAATGGAAATGAACCAGGAGAGACCGGCCATGGACGGTGTTTTATTTGCAGATCTGCACAACCATACCCTGGCATCGGATGGTGATTTTTCACCGGAAGAACTTGTGGACCTGGCAAAGAAATACGGGCTTTGTGCCATCGGGATCACGGACCATGACACCCTCAAGGGACTTGCAAATGGCCTGGCGGCAGGGGATGCGGCCGGTATCCAGGTGGTTCCGGGGGTGGAGTTGTCCATCCGGTTCAACCGCTCTTTTTTCACCGGCACCCTGCACCTGTTGTGTTATTTTCAACCCAGCCGCTTGTCAGATAAGAATTTTGTCGGTTCATTTGAAGCCCTGATGGCGGATGGCCGGGGGGAAGGGCTTGTCCGGGCAAGGATTGCAAAAATAAATGCTGTTTTCGGCCCTGCCGGTCCTGCCCCGCTGCTGGACCGGGCCCTGGTGTTTGAAGATATTGCTTTTTACAGTGCCAATGCCAGCCGCCGGCATTTTGCCCTGGCCCTGTCAGAGAAAATGGGCATAACCGAAAAAGAGACCATCAACAAGATTATCGGCAATGACAGCCCTGCCTATCTTCCCTCAGGTATCGGACTGGATGCAGCAGGTGCTTTTATCAGAAAACAACATTTGCTGGCGGTTCTGGCCCATCCCGCTGCTGGTTCTTTTCCGGGAAAGGGCCATTACAGAGAAGTGCTTCCCCCCATTGACACGGTGGAAACCCTTCTGCCGGAATTTCTGGCAGCCGGCATCACAGGCATTGAGGTGTATTACCCGGGACACACAAAAGAACACCAGGCTGTTTTACTTTCCTGGGCAGAAAAGCACAATCTGCTGGTGACGGGCGGATCCGACTGCCATGACAGCAAAGAGCGCCCGCCGGCAGTGGCCGGCATATCTGAAGCAGATTTCCGGATTTTTTGGGCGGCATTGTCATGAATATTCCCGGCTGCAGGCCCCAAGCCTGCCTGTAAAAACGTATCAGTACCATTGTTGTGCTGTTTGTCATTCGCTGTTAGTCCAAGGATGAGTGGAAATGAAAGTTTCATCCAAAAAGCTGCCAATGGCTAAAAGCAAAATTTAAAAATCGGGGTTATGGTTTGGAAACCCGGGCAAATCCGGCTGTCATGCATGCCAGGGCAGCAAGGGTGCACACACCGGCAATGAGGCTGATGAAAAATATGCCGGTATAGGCCCAGGCCAGTCCCCCGCAAAACGCCCCAGCCACCCGTCCCAGACCCCCTATGGCATAAAAAGCGGACATGGTGGAGGCCCGCAGTTCCGGCATCAGTTCCGTGGCCAGGCCCATGGCGGTAACAATGGTGAATTCAAAGCACAGGAAAACCAGAAAAAGTCCCCCCAGGACATAAGGAACCCCACGGTCTAAGACCGGCAGCAGAAAATAGGCCCCTGCTGTCAGAACCATCCCGATGAAAATGGTTCTCAGCAACCCCACCCTGTCGGAAAAAAAAGCGGTGACAGCCTCTCCTGCCACTTCTGCAATACCGATGAGGATGGTGCCTAAACCGATGGCAGCCAGAGACAGCCCATAGGACTGTTCCAGCCAGGCCCCGTAAACCACAAACAGGGTGTCAGAACCCAGGGCCATGAAAAAGGAAAACCCCAGAATTCCCAGGACCCGGCGGTTTTTCAGGATTTGTTTCCAGTTTGCCGCAAGTATCTTGCCTGACCCGGTTTTCTGCCGGTCTGCCGGGCCGTCTGCCGGCATGCGCCGGAGGATCAGAAAAAAACAGGCTGTCCCCAGCAGGCCGATGCCCAGAAACGGGGTCTGGAAGGAAAATTTCTGGATAACCAGCCCGGCCAGGGGGATTCCTAAAAGCGTCGCCCCGGCCCATGCCAGCTCGGTAAAGCCGATGAATTTTCCCCGCTGTTCAAAGGGGATATGGATGCCGATAAAGGCCTGGAAGCTGGGATCAAAAATGCTTTTGGCCAGGCCGGCCAGAAACAGACTCACCACCAGGACCCCGTACAGTGGAACAAGACCCGTGGCAAAGCAGCCCAGGCACAGCAGTACCAGGGCAATCAGTATGAGTCTTTTGTTGCCGTACCGGTCTGCAAAAGATGCCCCCACAGGCCCCAGAACAGCGGTGGCCTGGTTAAGTGCGATCACGGATGTAATGGCGGAAAGTTCCACCCCGAGTCCCCTGGCAAAGGCCGGGGCAAAGGGATAAACCATGCGCCTGGCCGTGTTCAGCAGCAGTTTGGCCAGGGTGGTCACGATGATCAGGCTGTAAAACTGTCTGGCGTTTTTTGTCATGGCAGGATATCCGGTCTATGCGGCAACCAGTAAATGAAATTTGTCAAAAATGAGCAGCAGTCCCATGAGAATCAGCAGTGCCCCGGCTGCTTTGTTGATGACAACAATGAACCGGGTGGCTTTTTTCATGAATTCCATAAGGGAGGTGATGAAAAAAGAGATCACAATAAAGGGCAACGCCAGGCCTGCCGAGTAAACAGCCAGCAGCCACACCCCTTTGGCAAGGGTATCCTGGTTGCCTGCCACAATGAGGATACTGCCCAGCAAAGGCCCGATACACGGGCTCCAGCCTGCCCCAAAAGCCATACCGATGATAAAGGTGCCAAGCAGGTGCACGGGTTTCTGCTTCACATGGATCCGTTTTTCAAAGGACAATGCCGAGATATTTATGACACCCAGCAGGTGCAGCCCGAAAATCAGGATGATGCCCCCGCCCAGGTAACGGATCACAAAAGCGTACTCGGTGAAAACAGATCCCAGAAATGAGGCGGATGCCCCGAACATGATAAAAACAAAGGAAAACCCTGCCACATAGGCCAGGGTTGACAGGATCACTTTTTTTCTGGTTTCCTGCCTGCCGGCGGTGAGTTGATCCAGGGAAAGCCCGGTGATAAATGAAAAATAGGCCGGTATCAGGGGCAGGATACACGGAGACAAAAAAGACAGCAGACCTGCGGCAAAAGCGGCCGGAAAGGTTATGGTTTCTGTGAACACGCAGCAGTTCCTTTTTTTAAAAGGGGTTTTAAAAAAATGTATCTGTCAAACTACTGCATTTGCAGCCGGGTTTCAAGGCCTGCAATGTCTGACTGGAGATTTGTCATAAGAATGCCGGATTTTCGATCGCTCTGGGCAGCACGATTTCCCGGGCACCGCCCCTGGTGGTGCCCTGTGCCCGGCCCGGGATAACATGGTTGCCAAATTTGACGAAAGGGCCTGTTTGCATAGGAACAGTGAAGTGCGGCAACCCGCTCTCTGTTTGAAAACCATCCCGGGGTATTTTACCAGGCCCTCTCAAGGCTCTGACGGTGCGTTCACAGGACACCAACAGGGGCTCCCCATAGAAGCGCACGCTACTGTGGCAAATACCCAGTGGCCTGTATTTTTGCAAGATGTTTTACCGGCATGCCATTTTCTGATATCTTTACTCTCATAGCATTGTTTTGCAGCAGGAGCCAGGCAATGATGTGCAGACAGATTCTGTAAAGTTGCCAAAAAAAGCACCATTCACAGGACCAAAAAATATGATCATTAAGACAGATAACGGCAATAGCATTGATACAGCAGACCTCAGCCCGGAGGAGCGGCATGTGCTCCAGAAAATGTTTGCCTGGAAAACCCTGGTGGAATCTTTGGAACAGTTCCGGGATAAAAAAAATCAGGCCCTGGCAGCCGGGTGGAATGATTCCGGTCCCATCCGGGAAACAAGGGCCCTGTCACAGGTGATCCAGCATCTGGAAAAACAGGTGAAAGAACGGGTGGAAAACCAGCCATCCGGATAATTTTTTTCAATGCCCTGGCAGGGCAGGGGTTTAGATCATGGTGGCCAGGTTCAGCAGTTCCTTGTCCAGGCGTTTGGCAGATACCTTGACAGCGGTCTTTATTTCCGGGGCAAAGACAGAGATTTTGTATTCTTCCAAAAGCCAGAAAAAATCCTCCACCTTTTGTGCTTTTTCAGCAGAACTCTTTTTGGACAGGGCTGCCACCTGTTGGGAAAGATGGTGTTCAAACCGGGTCAGTTTTTCCGCCTTGGCGGCTTCTTTCACCGGGTTGTCCGCCCCCCGCTGTGCCCGGATTCTGATGCAGGCCACATACCTGGACAGGTGTCGGATTCTTTCCATGGTATACAGGGACAAAAAATCGGGGGGTACCAGGTTTTTGAGTTCATCAGATACCCTGGTGAGAATCCGGTTGGCCTGGGGCCTGTTCTGGTACTTGAGGGACAATGACTGCAGCAGAGAATAACATTGCTCATATTCTTTGCCCACTGCCATGATGTCTGCCAGCATCCCCTTTGTTTTTTGGTAGAGTGCGGGCCTGATTTTCTGGATATGGGCATCAAATGCGGTTTTTGTCCGGATGTTTTTTTCAAACAGCTCTCGTGTGATACAGGAGTAGATTTCCTTCTGGAAAGCTGCCGGGCCGTTGAAACAGGCAGCGGTCTGTTTGAGATCAGCTGTGGTGCGGATATCTTTTTTGATGGCAGTAAACTCTTTGGGAAAGGCATTTTCATACAGGTACCGTACACCCTGGACATGGGAGAGGTCTGCCGCCTGTTGATCGGTGAACAAACGCAGGCTCAAGGTGTTGTCTTCGATCTTCAGCCCGGGGTATACCCTGCGCATGCATCCGTCAGTTTCGGTAACAGGCATTTCTTCCGCAAGATCAGCAAAAGTCCAGTCTGTGATATGGGTGCGCTCAATTTTTTTGCAGGCCTGTTCAAATGCGGAAGTCTCATTTTTGGGGCGGGTTACTGGAAACTGCTGCAAAATGGAAGGGTCCCGAAGGGATGTGATCTCTTTGTCCTGGTGGTCCCGGATGGAGATCCGCATCTTTAAATGATCCGACAGGTTTTCTTCAGACCATACCGTGGCAGGGATGGTGAAACTGTAGTTTTTCTGGATAAAGGCGGACAACTGGGAAAAAAGAGGCGTATTGTCTCTGGGCAGATCTTTCGCGATGCGGGCGGCTGTTTTCTGGATCGGCATGAGCCTTACCCGGTACTGTTTGGGCAGTCCCTTGATAAGCCCTGCAATTTTTTCTTCAAACATGCCCGGCACCAGTTTTTCCAGGGCGGTTTGCTTAAGCCGGGCAGCCGCGTCTGCCGGTACCTTTACCGTGACGCCGTCTGCCTCACCCCCGGGATTGAACTGGTATGACAGGGCAAAATTGCCCTGCTCCGTATCCAGGACATCCGGATACAGGGCCAGCCGGGATTGATCCACCATGGTTTTTTCCAGATCCCGGCGGGTCATGTGCAGAAAATGGTCATTTCCCCGGTCCTTTAAAAATCTGGCAAAGGTGTTGATATTGTAAAACGGTTTGGGAAGGCGGGTGTGATAGAACTGGAAGATGTCCTCCCCGCTCACCAGTATGTCCCGCTGCCGGGTTTTATGCTCCAAATCTTCCAGCTCCTGTATCAAGGCCCGGTTATGTTCCATAAAGGAAAATGTCTGATGGATCTCTCCTTCCACCAGGGCTTTGCGGATAAAAATTTCCCCCGCCTCCTCCGGGTTGACCTTTCCATAGGCCACGTTTCTGCCTGCAACGATGATCAGGCCGAACAAAGACACCTGTTCTGTGGCCATGACCTGTCCCTGGTTTTTCTCCCAGCGGGGTTCTGTGTATATGCGGGTGCACAGGTCTTTCCCAATCTCCTCCAGCCATGCAGGATCAATGTTTGCCACTCCCCTGGCAAAGAGCTGGCTGGTTTTGACAAACTCTGCAGCCACAATCCAGGGTCCGGCCTTGTCAAACAGTCCTGATCCCGGAAAAATCATGGCCTGCTGGCCTTTGGCTGCGGTGTAGATGTTTTTTTCCTTTTTGTGGGCGATGTGGGACAGGTATCCGGCCAGCAAAGATTTGTGCAGGGCAATGTACAACGGTCCGCCAATGTCATGTTCTCTGGATTTGAGCTGGTCTGTGCCGGGCGGAGGCGTGAACAAGGAGAAATCGGAAAACCCGTGTTCTTCGAGATTGCGCCGGATCTGGCTGTGGATGTCCTGCCATTCCCGGATGCGTTTGAATGACAGAAAATGGTTTGTGCAGAACTGCCGCAGCTTGTTTCTGGACCGGGAATATTTTTCTTGTGCTTTGTAGGCATTCCAGATATTGAGCAGGGTCACAAAATCGGAAGTCGGGTCTTTGAATTTTGCATGCTGCTGGTCTGCGGCAGCTGTTTTGTCCGCAGGCCGCTGCCGGACATCGGCAATGGACAGGGCGGTGGCAATCACAAGGGTTTCCGCCAGGCAGTTGTTCTCCTTTGCCGCAATAAGAATCCGGGACAACTTGGGATCCACCGGGATCTTTGACATGATCTGTCCCGTTCGGGTCAGGGCAAAGGAGGCCTTTTCATTCCTGGACTGGTTTTTTTTCCGGATGGCTCCCAGTTCCACAAGGGTGTCAAACCCGTCTTTGATGCTTTTGGCAGCAGGCGGATCGATAAAGGGAAACCCCTGGACATCACCTAAATTCAGGGAGATCATGCGCAGAATCACCTCGGCCAGGTTGCTGCGCAGAATTTCCGGAGCCGTGAAAAACGGGCGGCCGTTAAAATCATCTTCATCATACAGCCGGATGCACACCCCGTTTTCCACCCGTCCGCACCGGCCCAGGCGCTGGTTGGCAGAGCTCTGGGAGATGGGCTGCACCGGCAAAGCGGTGGTGCGGGTTCTGGGGGAATAACTGGGAATGCGTGCCAGTCCTGTGTCGATGACGTATTTGATGCCGGGGATTGTCAAAGAGGTTTCCGCCACATTGGTGGATACAATTATTTTTCTGCCCGGGGTCCGGGAAAACACTTTGGCCTGTTCTTTTGCCGACAACCTGGCAAACAGGGGCAGGATGGTGACACCGGGATGCTGTTTTCCCCGGATCAGTTCCATGGTTTCACCGATATCCTGTTCCGTGGGCATGAAGATAAGCATGTCCCCTGACCGGGTTGTGGACAAAAGAAAATGGGCGGCATCTGCTGCTGCCTCTACATACCCCTGGTCTTCCGGGTTCTGTTTGTCTCCTGTTTCCCCCAGGATGGGCTGATAAATGGTTTCCACCGGAAACATGCGGCCGGAGACCTCAATGATGGGGGCCTGGTCAAAGGCGTCGGAAAATTTCTGGGTATCTATGGTGGCGGAGGTGATGATCAGTTTCAGATATTTTCGTTTTTTTACCAGGCGGCGCAGGATACCCAGGGTAAAATCGATATTCAGGCTGCGTTCATGGGCCTCATCCACAATAATGGTGTCATAGCGCTTCAACAGGCGGTCCTGCTGGGTTTCCGCCAGAAGGATACCGTCTGTCATCAGCTTGATGCAGGCCCCGGCCGGTGCCTTGTCATCAAACCGGATCTTGTATCCCACAGACTGCCCCAGGGGTTGTCCCAGTTCAAAAGCAATACGTCTGGCCACATTTATTGCGGCAATACGCCGGGGCTGGGTACAGCCGATCATGCCCCGGGTGCCGCAGCCTGCTGCCAGGCAGCACTTGGGGATCTGGGTGGTTTTGCCGGACCCGGTCTCCCCGGATATGATCACCACCTGGTTGTTTTTTACAGCATCGATTATTTCATCTTTTCGGGCAGTGACCGGCAGATCCGGCATAAAGTTCAGGCGTGCCGGCCTGCTGTACCGGTGTGTAAATCCTTTGTTCTTTACCGGTTTGCGTTTTTTGCTGCGGGGATC
Organism: Desulfotignum sp.; assembly: GCA_036351635.1. Lineage (GTDB taxonomy): Bacteria > Desulfobacterota > Desulfobacteria > Desulfobacterales > Desulfobacteraceae > Desulfotignum. The sequence goes on along the minus strand of JAZBPL010000029.1, from coordinate 4,260 downwards.
TGGTGTTTTTTGCATGGTTTATGGGAATATGATGCTGGTTTGCAGTATCTGTATTGTTATAATTGCCCTACAGTGCCATACTAGCACAGGGACATAAAATGTCAAATTCTTAAACCAGGCAGGCAATTTTTCTTGACATGGTCCCTGGAATAGGAGAAAAAAGAAACTGCTTTAATATGAGGGTATTAAAAAAGGGTGTAAGAGATTAAACACGCAAAAATGATAAATCCACAGACAGAGGGGGTAAGGAAAATAATATGACAGACACGGCAATCAAGATCGGGGGCGCCAGAAAAAGCGTCTTTAAAGATAAGGTAATGAAACTGCTGCCTGAAGGCGGAAACCTGAACGCCTGCCTGACGTGCGGGGCATGTGCATCAGGATGCCCGGCCACAGGCCTTGAAGGAATGGATCCCAGAAAATTTCTGCGCATGGCTGCTTTGGGCATGGATGAAGAGATTCTGACCAGCAACTGGGTATGGATGTGCTCCATGTGTACCCGGTGCATGTATGTCTGCCCCATGCAGATCAATATTCCCCAGCTGGTGTTCAATGCCAGGTCCACCTGGAAAAAGGAAGATAAGCCCAAGGGCATCATCGGTTCCTGTGATATGGCATTGAAGCATGATACCTGTTCCGCCATGGGGGCCAATGAGGAAGATTTCCAGTTTGTTGTGGAGGATGTGCTGGAGGAATACCAGGAAGCCCAGCCGGAATTTGCAGAAATGACAGCAGATGTCAACCGGGAGGGTGCCCATTATTTTCTGAACCAGAACTCCAGGGAACCTGTGACAGAGCCGGATGAAATGGTGCCTCTATGGAAAATCATGCACCTGGCAGGGGCTGACTGGACCTACGGCACCAAAGGCTGGGCCGCTGAAAACTACTGCATGTTTGCCGCAGATGATGAAAGCTGGGAGCATATTGTCAGAACCAAGGTGAAAGCGGTGGAGGATCTGGGCTGCAAGGTCTGGCTCAACACCGAGTGAGGGCACGAACTCTTTGCAGTCCTGGCAGGACTGAAAAAATTCAACATCCCTTACAATTTTGAAATTCAATCCATTATCCAATTGTATGCCCAGTGGATCAAAGAGGGCAAGCTCAATCCCTCATCCGACTGGAACAAGGAACGTCAGATCAAGTTCACGGTCCAGGATCCCTGCCAGCTGGTGAGAAAAAGCTTTGGGGATCCGGTTGCAGAAGACTTGCGCTATGTGGTTCGCGCGGTTGTGGGCGAAGAAAATTTTATCGACATGACCCCCAACCGGTCCAACAACTTTTGCTGCGGCGGCGGCGGCGGGTACCTCCAGTCGGGATTTCAGGAGCAGCGCCGGGCTTACGGCCAGACAAAGGCCAACCAGATTCTCGCCACCAAGGCAGACTACTGCATCACACCGTGCCACAACTGTCATGCCCAGGTCCATGACATGGCAGATGTGAACGACCATGCCTGGGAAACCGTGCATCTATGGACACTGCTGTGCCTGTCCCTGGGCATTCTGGGGCCCAATGAACGCGAATATCTGGGAGATGACCTCAAAGAGGTGGATGTGTTCCATCCGGAATCCGCCATGTAGCAGGCCGGTTTTGTAAATTTTCCGGTTGTAAGAGCCATACACCCGGCAGGACTGTAAAAATTCCTGCCGGGTTTTTTCATCCAGCTGACATATCTTTTTCCACAGCAGAACATTTTACAAATACAGCAATGTCCTGGGACACACGTCGGGGGGTGCGACAAATATCCAGATCGTTTTTTATCTGTTTGCCTCAGGTCTGTAACTGTGATATGAAAATTTGATTATGACCCATATTATCAGCATAGCCAATCAAAAAGGCGGCGTGGGCAAGACCACCACTGCGGTCAATCTTTCAGCGGCCCTGGCCATGCTGAAAAAAAAAGTGTTGTTGGTGGACTGTGATTCCCAGGCCAACGCCACCACAGGCCTGGGTATCGAGAAGCCTGCCCTGGAGGCCTCCCTTTACCATGGACTCATTGGTGAAGCAGATATCTCAGATCTTATGGTCCCCACCATGCTTTCCAGGTTGACCATCGTTCCCTCCAGTGTGGATCTTATCGGGTTTGAGATCGAAATGGTGTCTGCCCCACAGCGGGAAGCCAGACTGAAGCAGCTTCTGGCACCGGTAGTGGACCGGTTTGATTATATTTTCATCGATTGCCCCCCGGCATTGAGCCTGTTGACCCTGAATGCATTTGTTGCATCCCATTCCGTGCTGATTCCACTTCAGAGCGAGTTTTTTGCCCTGGAGGGTCTGGGGCAGCTGCTGGATACCATCAAACGGGTCAAGTCATCGTTCAATGCAAAACTCAAGATTACCGGCATCCTTTTGACCATGTTTGACCGGCGCACCAACCTGGCCCAGAACGTGGTGGAAGATGCCAGACAATATTTCAAGGACCTGGTGTTCAAAACAAAAATTCCCCGTAATGTGAAACTGGGGGAAGCCCCCAGTTACGGTCTGCCGGTTGTGTTATATGACAAGCAGTCACAGGGGGCCAAAAGTTATATGGCATTTGCCAGGGAGCTGCTGAAACGATGATGCAAAAAAAAAAGAAGCATACCGGTCTGGGCAGGGGAATTTCCGCACTCATTCCTGACCTGGACATGGACACGCCCGAAGCCAGGGCAGATTTTTTCATGTGCCCGGTGGGGGATATCGCGCCCAACCGGTATCAGCCCCGCACGGTTTTCAAAGAAGAGGAACTGGTCCGGCTGCGGGATTCCATTGCCCAGCAGGGGGTGCTGCAGCCGTTGCTGGTGCGGCATGTGGGTGGCGGTTTTGAGCTGGTTGCCGGGGAGCGGCGTCTGCGGGCCGCCAGGGAAGCCAATCAGACCCATGTCCCTGTGGTGGTCAAGGACCTGACCGATGAACAGGTGCTGGAAGTTTCCATTATTGAAAATATTCAGCGGGCCAACCTGAATGTGCTGGAAGAGGCGGATGCCTATTTCCGGCTTATTGATGAATTTGGATACACCCAGGAAAAAGTGGCCCGGAAAATTGGTAAAAACCGTTCCACCATTGCCAATCTGCTGCGGCTCCGGGGTCTTCCCGACAGAATAAAACACAGCCTGCTGGCTGATGAAATTTCCATGGGCCATGCCCGGGCCCTCTTAGGCAGTGGATCAAAAGAGAACCAGCTGGCATTGTTTGACCAGGTGGTCAGCCGCAAACTGTCTGTCAGAAAAACCGAACAGCTTGTGAACCAGGCCAGGCAGACTGCCGTAAAGCCGGCCCGTAAACTGTCAGACCATGAGCTGTCGTTTTTGGAGAACACATCCAGCCGGATTTCCCACCAGATTCAATCTCCGGTGAAAATACGCAAAAATGGTGAAAAAGGCCGTATTGAGATCAACTTTACTTCCCAAACCGAATTTACTCGCCTGGTGGATCTTTTGAGCAATCTTTCATGAGAATGAACGGTTTATGAGAATCACCATAGCAAAAACCGCAGGCTTTTGCATGGGGGTCAGGCGGGCCGTGGACATGGTACTGGATGCAGCCAACCGGTCCTCGGCACCCATTTTCACCTATGGACCTTTGATTCACAATCCCCAGGTGCTGGAGATGCTGGAAACCAGAGGAATTTTCCGTATGGATGCCATTCCTGAAAAAGGGGAGGGCATTGTCCTGATCCGGGCCCACGGGGTGCCGCCGGAGGATGAAAATGCGCTAAAACAGGCCGGTTTCACGGTGATCAATGCCACCTGCCCCAGGGTGGTCCGGGTCCAGGTCATTATCAACAGGTATGCAAAGAACGGCAATGCCACTATTATCATCGGGGATAAAAACCATCCCGAGGTGGTCGGTCTTCTGGGATATGCCGGCGGCAATGGCCACACAGTCACTACCATGGCCCAGCTGCAGGCTTTGCCGGAGTTTGAAAGCGCTGTGGTGGTGGCCCAGACCACCCAGAATACCGCGTTTTATGAGGAGATAAAGGCCTGGTGTTCAGAAAACAGGCCCCATTACAGGTTGTTTGATACCATCTGCGGTTCAACGGAAAGGCGGCAGCATGAGGTGCGGCAGCTGGCGGCAACCCATGATGCCGTGATTGTGGTGGGGGGCAGGCAGAGCGGTAATACAAAGCGCCTGGCCCAGGTGGCAGCACAGACCCATGCCAGGACCACCCATATTGAAGATGTATCTGAAATCGATTTTCATGCCCTGGCAGACACCCGTTCCATTGCCATCACAGCCGGCGCATCCACCCCCAACTGGATTATCACAGATACCTGCGCA
>JAZBPL010000028.1:0-10350 GCA_036351635.1 Desulfotignum sp. | reverse complement strand
TCTGCAAATATGCCGTGGAGATCAACAGGCAGCGTTCTTCCACAGCATCACCCCGGGGAAACGGGAGCCATGCCGCTACCTCGGTCTGGTTGACACCGGTTTCAAAGGTATCCAGAACCGCCTGCCTTACAAGGCAATGGGCACAGGCAGGTCCGAATCCGCATCCTTTCGGATCATTCAGGTGGTGCAGGCAGCGCAGGGCTTCGCCTCCGGTCATTCCTGTCATTTCAGCCGTTGTCCTGTCAGCAAATCTGGCAGCAAATCCATTGGCCTTGTGTACCTGCCGGTCCCGGTCCAGGAGCATCAAGGCGATGGGGGCATTTTCATGTATCGCAGACAGTTCCGCCATCAGGTTTTGCAGTTTTTCTGCGTCATGTTTCTGAGTGGTTATGTCGTCAACAGCCATGACTGCGGCTTTGGCGCCATCAATCAGTACACGGACCACCCTGTATTTTACCCAGATGCCCGAAAGGTCCGGACCGCGGTCCAGAAAGGCTTCTCCTGTTAAATCATGTGTCCCTTTTTCTTCTGAGCAGGTGCTGCAGATGGCGCCGAACAGGGGGCACACCCGGCATTTTTCGCTGTGGCCGCACCCCTGCTCTGCGGTTTCGCGGTGGGCACAACTGATAAAATCCCCGCATTTCATTTTCGCTGCCGTTTCCGGTTTTTTGTTGAAAATGGAGTCAGCCAGGGGGTTGGTGTACAACACCCTGGCCTCATGGTCAAACACCACGATGCCCACCGGCGATGCCTCCAGGATGATCTTCATGGCTGTTTCTGACTGCACAGCCTGATTGTGGCTGATATTTTCCTCCATTATACCTTTAGCTCCGATCAGACAGGGTTACATTTACAAAACCAGAGGTGCATTTTTCAGCTGCCCCTTTTTTTTGTGACAATATCAGGTTTATGGACCTATTGGTACCAGAAATTAAGGGACAGGTAAAATTCAAAAAAGATGGGGATAAGGTGTTGACAAACCATTGTGGGACAATATATACCAGTTTTGGAATGGTGCTCGAAAAATGAATTTCATATACTGCATGCTGTCCGGCATCAGTGCAGAATTTAAGGAGCAGCAAATCGTGAATGGCAGAGAACGCATCATCACCGCCCTTGAAAACAGACAGCCTGACTGTGTGCCCCTGTATATCCACGGCATAAACGAGGCCCCCATTATCGGCATCGGCAGACACCTGACCGAGGGGCTGCCTGAACCAAAAGATTTCAGGCTCATGAACGACCATGAAAAACTCAAACTGGTGGACACCCTTTTCATGATCCATGAACACCATGATGTCGACGGCATTACCACCTTTGAAACCGGCCATGAAATCCGGGTGGACGAATCCCATGTCGTTGATGGGTTCAATGTGGTCTACAGGCTTTCGCCCCACGGCATTCCCGTTCCTGTGGGGCATCCTGTCCCGTCCTTTGAAGCGTTGAAAACCTACAAACCCCCAGTGCCTGCAGCCGGAGATCTGGGGCTTCTTCACCTGGCGGTGGACAGATTCAAAGGGGGCAAGGCCACCTTCTGGCTCATGCGGGGAATTTTTGTACGCTCCTGGCGGCTGCTGGGCATGACAAACCTGATGATGAACATGGTCAGCAACCCTGCATTTGTCCATGCCGCGGCACAGATGATGCTGGAGTACAACCTGGCCCAGGTTGATCTGCTGGCAGAGGCCGGACTTGATGTACTGGTCATTGAAGATGACATCGCCTCCACCAGCGGCCCGCTGATATCCCCGGACCATTTTAAAACCTTTGTCAACCAGTATAACCGGCAGATTGTTGACAAGGCCCACAAAAAAGGAATGAAGGTGGTCAGGCATTCCGACGGCAACCTGTGGCCCCTCATGGATACCATACTTGACACCGGTTATGACGGCATAAACCCCTTGGAACCCCAGGCCGGCATGCATATCAAAAAGATGAAAGCCTTCTGCGGCGACAAGATCTGTCTGCTGGGCAATATCGACTGTGTGGATCTGCTGCCTTCCGGCACGCCGGATCAGGTGGAAGCGGCCGTCATTCAGGCCATTGCAGACGGGGGCGCAGGCGGGGGGCTGATCATCTGTTCTTCCAATTCCCTGCACCCCGGGGTGAATCCTGAAAACTGCATCGCCATGTTCCAGGCGGTGCGCAAACACGGGAAATACGAACAGAAAGGCCGGGCATGATGACGAAAAAACAGTCCTGGAAGGTTTTCTGGCTCCTGTTTCTGCTGTACATGTTTGACTACATGGACCGGATGGTTATTGTGTCGCTCTTTCCTTTTCTCAAACAGGACATGGGCATGACCGATGCCCAGTGCGGCCTTCTGGTGTCTGTTGTGTACTGGTCAATCCTGGGGTTTTCATTTCCCGTATCCATTCTGGTGGACCGCTGGAGCCGCACAAAAAGCATTTCCATTATGGCTGTAATCTGGAGCATGGCCACCCTGGCGTGTGCATTCACAAAAACATTTCCCCAGCTGCTGGCTGCCAGAACCGCCATCGGTATTGGCGAAGCCGGATATGCCCCGGGCGGTACCGCCATGCTGTCATCCAGCTTTCCCATGGAAAAAAGGGCTCGGATCCTGGGGCTGTGGAATGCATCCATTCCTCTGGGCAGTGCCCTGGGCATCGGTATCGGCGGATTTGTCGCCCACCATTTTGGCTGGCGCCATGCTTTCGGACTGGTGGCGGTTCCCGGACTGGTCCTGGCGGTGTTGTTTTATTTTGTCAGAGACTATGAAACAGTCAAGCTCACCAAAATGGAAAAAACCGGCAGAGAAACAAAGATGCAGTTTCTGGATATGGCCAGGCAGTTTACCCACAACACCACCCTTTTGTGCAACAACCTGGCATTTGCCCTGAATGTGTTTATCACCACAGCGCTGCTGACATGGCTGCCCACCTATTTTCACCGGATGAACGGCATTGCCATGGACAAGGCAAGCTTGAAAGCCGGCTCCATCATGCTGCTTGCCATCATCGGGGCACCCCTGGGCGGGTTTCTGGCAGATGCGTGGATGAAAAAAAACAAGAAAGCCAGGCTCCTGTTTCCGGCGGTATCCTCTGTGTTCACAGGTATTCTGCTGTTTATCGCCTTTGGGTTTTTACAGGGAACTTTTCAGTATATGGTGCTGCTCCTGGTGGGCATCACTGCGGTGGCCTTTGTTCCCTGCTGTGTGGCCGTAACCCAGGATGTGGTTCACCCAGGGCTCTGCGCTGTCTCCTTGAGTCTGAGTATTATCATTCAGCATCTGCTTGGTTCAAGTCTTGCCCCGGTTGTCATCGGCAACCTGTCTGATATGTACGGCATTGAAAACGCATTGGCAATCCTGCCGGTATTTGCACTGCTTGCTGCAGCAGTGCTGTTTACCGGGTCGTTTTTTTACGAAAAAAATCTGTATACAGGCCGGCCGGGCAGCCTTTTACGGTGACACGATGGTGGACAGTTCTTCTTTGGACAGGTGCCGGGGAAGAAATATCTTGAACGTGGTGCCCCTGCCCGGAGTGCTCTCAACGGTGATAAACCCGTTGTTCTGCCTGACGATGCCGTAGACCGTGGCAAGGCCTAAGCCTGCCGCCTCGCCCACGCCCTTGGTGGTGAAAAACGGTTCAAACAGATTGTCCAGGGTCTGCTTGCCCATGCCGCAGCCGTTGTCGCTGACGGAAAGCACAACAAAATCTCCGGGAACCGCATCGGCATGTTCGGTGGAACCGGCATGGTCAATGGTGATTGTGCCGGTTTCAATGATAATTTTCCCGTCATCTGACACCGCATCCCTTGCATTGACACATAAATTTGCCAGAATCTGCTCGATCTGGGAGGGATCCATTTTTACGGGCCAGATATGCTTGCCCGGTTTGTACACCAGATCAATCTCTTTTCCAATGAGGCCCCTGTGGAGCCTGAGCATGGATTCAATGGTCTGGTTCAGGTCAAGCACTGCAGGGGCAGCGGTCTGTTTTCTGGCAAATGCCAGCAGCTGGCTTGTGACCGCTGCGGAATGCTGGGCAGCTTTGAGAATCTCCTGGAGGCAGTGGCGGGAAAAATCAGCAGGGTCTGTCTGGTCCATGGCCAGCTCTGCATTGCCTATGATGACGCTGAGCATATTGTTGAAATCATGGGCAACACCGCCTGCCAGGTTGCCTACAGATTCCATTTTCCGGGCCTGGTTGATGCGGGCTTCCAGGCGTTTTCTTTCCGATATATCCCGGGCGATCCCCAGTATCAGCGGGCGGTCAGTCATGTGAAACGGAGAGGTGCGGATTTCCACAACAATGGTTTTACCGTTCCGGGTGACCAGAGAAATTTCATCAGGCCCTGTTGACCGGCCCTGGATATTTTTTTCCAGAAGATCCAGGGCTTTTGGCACCTCATCAGGGGGAAGAATGTCCAAGGTGATAAAATTTTTTCCAATAAAGGTTTTCCGGGATATGCCCATCAGGGTTTCAGCAGCCTGGTTGCCGTCAATAAAACTGCCTTCCAGATCGGTCAGGTACATGGCATCCGGGGCCACTTCAAATAATGTCCGGAACTGAAATTCGCTTTGTTTGAGCTTTTCTTCAACCGTTGACCGCTGCAGCATCTCTTCTGACAATTTTTCATTGGCCCGGGCAAGTGCCGCAGCCTGGCTGTGCACGGTTCCAGCAGACCGGATCAGATGTTCCTGGAGCATGCCGGCACCCAGAATAAGGGTGCCGGCCAGAAGGATGAAAACCCCTGCAGCTGTTATCCAGGAAACCAGGTGACCCGTGGTGGCAGGCATGTCCGGTGAAATGGGAAATATGCCGTACACAAAACACAGACCAGCTGCGATCAGAGAAACAAGGCACAGGCCCCCCACAAAAAGCCCGCTGCGTATTCCCATCAATACCGTTGCCAGCACAGTGATGGTTATAAAAATTTCTATCCCTGCACCGGAAAAAGAAAAATGGATCAGATTGAAAAACGCTATCACATAAAGGCATCCCAGCATCACGCAGGCACTGAAAAAAAAGGGTAGCCGCTTGAACGCCAGTGTGGCAAAAACCACCAGAAAATACAGCACGGTGTATAGCATCACACCGCCAATCTGGTTCAGGTCGACGGCCTCAAGGCCGGCAATGAGCAGTGCAGGGAGGCCCAGGATAGAGATGGCGGTCAGCATACCATTCAGCAGCTTTGCGCGCATGTCAGACAGGGAATCAAAGGGATGGGTTTGTGTCATTGTATATACCGAAAATTTTGTGGGATCATGAAACATCCAGTTAAAATTATCTGCGTCCGGGATAATAGCAGACTTTTTCCCGGCGGAACAGGCAAAACTTGAAACAGCTACCAGGCCCCCTCCGACTCTGACGGTTCGTTCACAGGACACCACCAGGGGCTCCCCAGAGAAGCGCGCGCTGCTAGAGCAAGTATTTAGTTTTTTGAATATTTGCTTGACATTGGATAATTGTATACAGTACACAATGTCATGCCGCCTGTCACAAAAAGTAGTCGAACCTGTTTGGTAAAATCTAGTGGATTACGGCCTTACTGCAGCAGCAGGCTGCCGAAATCTCATATTATTTTAAGGATATGCCATGACTGCAAAATCACATGAAAAAGAGCTGGAAAGGCTGAAAAGTCTTCAGCAAAAGGCATTGATGGGGGGTGGGGAAAAATTTGTAGACCGCCACCATGCTGCCGGAAAACTGACTGCCAGGGAACGGCTGGATATCTTGTTTGATGCAGACAGTTTTGTTGAACTCAATGACCTGGCGGAAAGCCAGTGCATGGAATTCGGCATGGAAAAACGCAAGGTGCCCGGAGACGGGGTGGTGATCGGATACGGCAATATCGACGGCAGGCTGGTGTTTGCCTATGCCCAGGATGTCACGGTTCTGGGCGGATCTGTGGGCACTATCCACGGACAGAAAATCTGCCGGATCATGGATGAAGCCCTGAAAGTCAAAGCCCCGGTGGTGGGGCTGTTTGATTCCGGCGGCGGCCGCCTCCACGAAGGATTTTTTGCCTCCAAGGGGGTGGCAGGCATGTTTTTCAGAAACACCGCCGCATCCGGGGTGATTCCCCAGATATCGTGCATCATGGGCCCCTGTGCCGGGGTGTCTGTGTATTCCCCGGCATTGACAGATTTTATCGTGATGATTGAAAAACAAAGCCAGATGGTGATCACCGGCCCCAAAGTGATCCATGATGTCACAGGAGAAAAAGTGACCATAGAGGAGCTTGGGGGGGCGGATGTGCACAGCAGAATAACCGGCCAGGCCCATTTTGTTGCCCAGTCTGAGGAACAAAGTATCAGCCTCATACGGTATCTGCTCAGCTTTCTGCCGGAAAACCATGAACAGGCCCCGCCTGTCTTTCCCTGTGACGATGATGCAGCCCGGAAAAATCCCACACTCACCGATATCGTACCAGGGGATTTTAAAAAAGCCTATGACATGCACAAGGTAATAGAAGAAATTGTGGACAACCATGCATTTTTGGAGGTTCTGCCTGAATTTGCCCGCAACATCATCACCGGATTTGCCCGCATGAACGGAGATACCGTGGGTATTGTGGCCAACCAGCCATCGGTCATGGCCGGGTGCCTGGATTACCAGTCAGCAGACAAGGCCGCCCGGTTCATCCGGTTCTGTGACTGTTTTAACATCCCGCTGGTGAACCTGGTGGATGTACCGGGATATTTTCCCGGGGTAAAACAGGAATATGCCGGCATTATCCGGCACGGGGCCAAAATGCTGTATGCCTATGCAGAAGCCACCGTACCCAAGATCACCCTGGCTTTGCGGAAAGAATACGGCGGGGCGGTCATGGCCATGTGCTGTGCCGGTATGGGGGTGGACCTGATGATGGCCTGGCCCGTTGCCCAGCTGGTGGTGCTCGATACCAGGGCTGCCATAAATATCATCTACCGCAAACAGATCCAGGAAGCAGATGACCCGAAAGATTTCAAGGACAAAAAAATTCAGGAATATGATTACCGGTATTCAAATCCCTTCCATGCCGCCTCCAATATGCTGGTGGACAGAATTATTGCACCAGCTGAAACCAGAAGCCAGATCATAAAGGGTCTGGCCATGCTCAAAAACAAAAAACGGCCCGCACCTTTCCGGCGGCATGGAAATATCCCTTTATAAATGCCATGGCCAAAATAAAAGACAATGGTCCATGCCCGGTAAGATGGGAAAATACAGGAATTATGATACAGAAAATGACATAAAACACGGTATGTACAAGGAGACGGATCAGTGGATTTTTTATTGTCAAAAGAGCAGAAGTCAATTCAGAAAGCAGCCAGGGAGTTTGCCAGGGGGGAGCTGGCACCTGTGGGCCGGGAACTGGACCTGACAGAAACCTATCCGGATGAAATCGTAAACAAAGCAAAGGAGCTGGGCCTTATCGGGTTGTTTGTGCCGGAAAAATTCGGCGGTCCCGGACTGGGATATCTGGAACAGGCCATTGTGCTCGAGGAACTGTGGAAGGTGGATCCCGGCATCAGCCAGCAGCTGTGTTCCCTGACCTTCGGGGCGGAAGAGTTCCTGCTCTTTGGCACAGACGAACAGGGCAAACGGTTTTTAGACCCCATATTCAACGGGGACGGGGTCATGGGCTTTGCCATCACCGAGCCGGATGCCGGATCCGACACCCTGTCCGCTGCCGCCACTGCGGTAAAAGAGGGCAGTGAATGGGTGCTCAACGGCTCCAAGGTGATGATCGGCAACGGCACCAAAGGCACCTTTCTGCTCATTTTCTGCCTGACAGACCCGGACAATCCGTCCCGGTCGAAACGCCACAGCATCATCGCCGTGGAAACCGACCGAAAAGGCTATAAAGCAGAGCCCATGCACGGGAAAATGGGGCTGCGGTGTTCGGATACGGCAGCGGTGTATCTGAACAATGTCCGGGTGCCGGAAGACAATCTCATCGGTACCCAGGGTAACGGGTTCCACCAGCTCATGGCCTTTTTTGACCGCAGCCGGGCCTATGTTTCCGCCCATGGGGTGGGACTGGCCCAGGGCGCCCTGGACATGGCGGTCAAGCATGTAAAAGGCAGAAAACAGTTCGGAAAACCCATCGGCAGTTTCCAGGGGGTGCAGTTCAAGATCGCGGACATGGCAGTGAAGATCGAGCTGGCCAGAAACGTCATGTACAAGGCAGCCTGGCTCCTGGACAACGGCACGCCCGACACCCATGTGACAGCCATGGCCAAGCTGTATGCATCCCGCATCGCCGTGGAAGTGGTGGATGAGGCATTGCAGCTTCACGGCGGATACGGGTATTTTGACGATTATGATATTGAACGCTTTTACCGGGCAGCCAAGGTGCTGGAGATCTACGAAGGGGCCAAGGAGATCGAAAAGATGATCATCGGCCGCACCATTGTGGGCCGGTAGAAATGCGGGCCGTTAAACAGTGCTGCATTTGCGCTTGACAGGGATAAATTGTATACTGTATACATTAAATAAATCGCGAGGACTTTTATGAAACAAGCGTTTTTACTGGGAAACGGGGCCATGGCCCTGGGGCTTCTGGAAGCAGGGTGCCAGGTGCTGACCTCCTATCCCGGCACCCCGAGTTCGGAAATCCTGCCGGAAACCGTGCGGTTTGCCAAGGCAGCAGACCTGAACACGGTTATTGAATGGTCGGTGAACGAAAAAGTGGCTTTTGACAATGCGTTTGCCGCTGCCATTTCCGGAAAACGGGCTGCCTGCTGCATGAAAATGGTGGGGTTGAACGTGGCTGCGGATTCTTTTATGTCTGCCGCCTATATCGGCAACATCGGAGGCCTTGTGGTGATCTCCTGTGATGATCCCGGCCCCCATTCCTCCCAGACAGAACAGGATTCCCGGTTTATGGCACGCATCGCCAAGGTGCCGGTGCTGGATCCGGCCAGTCCCCAGGAAGCCAGGGCCATGATCAAAACAGCGTTCGAGATTTCCGAAGAGTTCCAGGTGCCGGTGATGGTGCGGCCCGCCATCCGTATCTGCCACGCCCGGCAGAATATTTCCTATGAACAATTGAAAAGCAACCTGACCCCGGCTGTGTTTACAAGAGAGCCCACCAGATGGGCATCCACCCCCAAATTCCGGTTTCTCCAGCACAAGGCCCTCAATGAAAAACATCTGAAAATTGCAGAGAAATTTAACACCCTGGTTCCCTATAACCGGCACACCATCCAGCCGGGACAGACCTTTGCCCTGGGTATTGTGGTGGGCGGGGTCCCCTCGGCCGTGGTGAGTGATCTGTGTGCAGAATTTAACAGAACCGATATTCCCATGCTCAAGCTGGGGGCGCCATATCCTTTCCCTGAAGGGCTGGCCAGCCAGTTCATGGATGCCTGTGACCGGGTCCTGGTCATTGAAGAAACCGACACAGTCATCGAATATATGCTGCGGGACAGGCACAAAACCTGGGGACGGCTCACCGGCCATGTACCCATGGAAGGAGAGCTGGTACCGGAAAAAATTGCAGCCATCCTGAACCAGGCCCTGGTTGAAAGCAGCCTGCCGCCTTTGTCCGATACTGACAGCACAAAGGCCGGGTTTGCCCTGGCAGGATCACTGGACCTGCCCGTCCGCAAACCCACCCTGTGTCCGGGGTGCCCCCACAGGGCATCCTTTTATGCCATCCGCAAGGCGGTTCCCAAGGCCATCTATCCCTCGGACATCGGGTGCTACACCCTGGGATCCAACCTGGGGGGCGTGGACACGGTACTGGACATGGGCGCGGGCATCACCCTGGCCTCGGGCTTCTGGCATGCGTTTCACCAGGACGGGGAAGCCAAACCCATCGTCGCCACCATGGGAGATTCCACCTTTTTCCATTCCGGCACCACAGGACTGATCAATGCGGTGTACAATGACGCCCGGTTCGTTCTGGTGATCCTGGACAACGGCATCACCGCCATGACCGGCATGCAGCCGGCCATCACCCAGGGGGCACTGGTGGACGGCAGAAAAGGCAATGCCATTGCCCTGGAGACCATTGTCAAAGGATGCGGTGTCACCTATCTCAAAGTGGTGGACCCCTATGATGTGAAACACACCATCGATGAAATCAGGGCCGCCCATGAATGGACCCTGTCTGAAGAAGGGGGCATTGCCGTGATCATCTCCCGGCACCCGTGTGTCATCGGGCTCAGGGACCAGGCGTTGACCGAAACTTTTGAAGTGACCATCACTGACGAATGTGACGACTGCGGCCTGTGCCACCTGCGGTTCGAGTGCCCGGCCATGAAGCGGAACCCGGAAAAAGAAAAAACCGAGATCGATCCGGTGCTGTGTTCCGGGTGCGGGGTGTGCCTGAACATCTGCCCCAAAGATGCGGTGCAGTGTATTTCATAAAGGAGCGGACATGAAAACCTAT
>JAZBPL010000027.1:0-5047 GCA_036351635.1 Desulfotignum sp. | reverse complement strand
AGCAAGGCTGTCTCCTTCCTCTTTTGGTATGGAAGCCTGGAAATTTTTAGTACTCCAGTCTGTGGATATCCGGAAAAAATTGCGGCCGGCCTGCTGGGACCAGCCCCAGGTGACCGACAGCAGCCACGTGGTCGTGATCCTTGCCAGACCTGATCTGGTCACCCCGGGCCACCCGTATGTGGATAAAAGTTTTGCCGGGCGGGGACTGCCGGAAGATGCAACCAAAGCCTATATTGAAAAATATAAGTGGTATATGGAAACCGAGGTGTTTCCCCGGATGAATCTGTATGCCTGGTGCTGCAAGCAGTGCTATATTGCCCTGGCCAATATTATGACCGCGGCGGCTTCTCTTGGGATTGACTCCTGCCCGATGGAAGGATTTGAAAAAGACCGGGTGGAGGCGGTTCTGGATATAGATACCAAAGAATTTGAAGTGGCGGTGCTGGTGGCCTTAGGGTATAGGGCCACAGACCAGCCTCCCCGGCGGCGCCAGCCAAAAGAGATGCTCGTAGAAATCCGTTGACAGGCCTGAACCGGGCAGGCTGCAGCAGCCGGAACCGGGCCGGCCGGGCAGAAAGGAGACAGACATGTCACAGGCCAGAATCCTGGTGGTGGATGATGAGCTGGTGATCCGGGAATCCCTTGCCGGCTGGCTCAAACGGGACGGATTCCTCGTGGACACCGTACCCAGCGGCGAAGATGCCCTTGCACTGCTCAAAAAACAGGGATTTGATATCCTGCTGCTGGACATCCAGCTGGACGGCATCAGCGGCATGGAGGTCCTGTCCCATGTTAAGGAGCATTATCCAGATATCGATGTGATCATGATCACGGCCTACGGCTCGATCCCATCTGCGGTAAAGGCCATGAAATCCCATGCCCATGATTATCTGCTCAAACCATTTGATCCGGATGAACTGGGCGTCATGATCCAGAAGCTGCTGGAACACCGCAAAAAGTTAAAAGAGCACGCGTTTTTAAAGGATGCGTTTGAAGCGCAGACCCGGTTTGAAAGCATGATCGGCCAGTCGCCTGCCATGCAAAAAATTTTCAGGCTGATCCAGGATATCGCAGACACGGAAAGCACGGTTCTCATCACCGGTGAAACCGGCTCCGGCAAGGGCCTGGCAGCCAAAGCCATCCATTCCTCCAGCAGGGTGTCGGAAGGGCCCTTTGTGGCGGTGAACTGCGGGGCCATACCCAAACATATCATGGAAAGCGAGCTGTTCGGCCACCAGAAAGGGGCGTTCACCGATGCAAAAGAAACGAAAAAAGGCCGCCTGGAGATGGCCGGCGGCGGGACCCTGTTTCTGGATGAGATCGGTGAGATTTCCATGCGCATGCAGATAGATCTGCTCCAGGTGCTTGAGGACAGGGTGTTTTACCGGGTGGGGGGCACCCAGCCCATTACCGCGGATTTCAGGGTCATTGCGGCAACAAATTCAGATTTGCAAAAAGCCATTGTCCACCGCAGTTTTAGAGAAGACCTGTTTTACCGGCTCAATGTTATCTCTTTGACCATGCCGCCCCTGCGGGAGCGCAAGGAGGATATCCCGCTGCTGGCCGACCATTTTCTGGAAAAATTCACCCGGGAGGTGAACCGGGGCGTGGAACGGTTCAGCAGAGATGCCATGGATGAGCTCATGCTCTATCACTGGCCCGGCAATGTCAGGGAACTGTCCAATGCCGTTGAACGGGCCGTGGTGGTGTGCAAAACCACCACCATCACCCCCCAGGATCTGCCCATATGCGGAACCCCGGACCATCCTGCCCACCCTGCCGGGGTGTCGCTGCATGATGTTGAAAAACAGCATATCCAGACCATCCTGACCCGGACCAGCTGGCATATATCAAAGGCTGCCGGTATTCTGGGCATAGACCGCTCCACGCTTTACAACAAGATCAAGCGGTATGATCTGAAGCCGGATTAAAAGGCGTTGTTTCCATGAAACCGCCCGGTTTGATTCTGGTGTCCCCTGTGGGCGATATTGGCGATGATATCAGTGGGGCGGTGGCAGACAACATTGCGAAGGTTTTTAAAACCGATATCTGGATCACCCCGCTTTTGCCGGACATTGATTTTGCCTATGATGTGGACCGGAATCAGTATTGGTCCACCCGGGTGCTGGAAGAACTGGAAAAAAATGCCCCTGAGCACTGCCTCAAGGTGGTGGCCATCACCAAAAATGATCTGTTCATTCCCATATTGACCCATGTGTATGGCGAGGCCCAGCTCGGAGGCAGGGCAGCAGTTGTTTCCATCTTTCGGCTGAACACCGGCCTGGATGCCGCGGGTACGGCCGGGTTCATGGACCGGATTGTCAAAGAAGCAATCCATGAGCTGGGCCATACTTTTGATCTGCGCCATTGTGATGATCCGCTGTGCATCATGCATTACTGCCGCAAAATTACAGATGTGGACCGGAAACTGAACCGGTTCTGCCGGTACTGCAGCATTTTTTTGTCTGACAGCATCAAGGCCCTGGAGAAATAAAGGTTTTTATCAACCGGTCCCTGTTTGCTTCCGGGACATTGCCCAGTATATCTTTAACCAGAGAGCCGCCGTCAGCTGCTTTCAATTGCGTGGCATCTTCCAGAAATGCATGCAGCTTTTCAACCTGGCCGGCCATGAATTGCCGGCTGTCTGCCATGAACAACAGCTGTTTGAGGTTCTGCTTGATATCCGGGCAGTGCACCAGGCATATCCACCCGTCAGTATACGGGGCGGTTGTCACCAGGTCAGGATTCTTTTTTATTTCCGGATTGACCTGGGCTATGATGCCCGAAACTGCAGATGGAAATGGTATGGGGTATCTGTTGCGAAACAGGGTGAACCCTGTCTGTCTCTGTGTGACTTGTTTGCCCATCAGGGGGGCAGCAACGTGGTCAATCTTTCCCACAAGCCGGGAGGCAAAATCATCGATTCCCATGCGCACCAGGCCTTGATCTTCGATCTTCACCCAGGTGTGTCCGGCAGACAGATAATACCCTGCCGGCATAACTACCCCGCTGACGGTTTCAAAGTCCATGGGCTGCATCATGGCATGGACCTTGAACTGGTCATAAAAATACTGGTCAAATTCACAGTCAATGCAGTGATACGCTTTAGGGCAGGCTTTAAAGGATATTTTTCCCTTCATGTGGTGGATACAGGGGCGTTTTGCCAGCGGCTTTTTTTTGAGCCGGTCCTGCCAGAAAATAAGAGCGCCTTTTTTCCCGGAAGGCATCTTTCCCTGGTCCAGAAGGTGCTGGTTTTGTCTGCATACCCGGTTCAAGGCCCGGTCAAACCGGCACCCGGTACAGGAAAAATCCGTGGGGCAATATTTTTTTGGAACCACCCCCGCCTGCATCCACAGGCACTGGGGGGCGGTCTGCTGTGTGGTGTGAAACTGTTCCATGGGATTTCTCCTTGCAGGTAAAAAAATTACAGAAAAGTCCGGGTCAGCCGGTCCCATTCCAGGGCCGGCAGGCCGCCGAAGACATCTTTTTGCAGCACACCGCCGTCAGCGGCCAGGGGGCCTGTGATCTCTTCAATCATCTTTTCGAGGGCGGTGACGTCATTGTCCAGCCAGGCGATGCTGGTTTCATCATCCATCAGATGCTTTACCGCGCATTTGATATCTGCATTGTGCACTGTGAACAGCCAGCCATCGCCGTAAGGGTGATCCTGGGAGAGATCAGGCCGGGATCTTACGGTTTCATTGACCCGGGTGATCACCCCGTTCACTGGAGAGCGGACATCTGCCTGGTTGCCTTTGCGGCGAATCCCCCAGCCGGCCATGGCCTGGTTCAGCTCCTGTCCCACCAGGGGCAGGTCAAACCCGTCCGGACCACCCAGGACCTTGAAGGAAAAATCATCCATGCCCACCCGGATGGCACCGCCACTGTCAATGGCGGCCCAGGTATGGCCGGAATGGAAATAATACCCGTCTGCCAGGTCAAACCCTTTGACCGTGGTGGTTCTGGCAGGTTCATGGCCCCGGGCAGGGGCCAGCGCGTCTTCAAAGACCTGGTCAAAAGCACACCTGTCGCAGTTGTAGTTCATGGGGCAGGTGCGCATGTCAGCCCGGCCGGTCATGGCATGGCGGCAGATGCGCCGGCTGCCCGGCTGCCGCCGCATGGCCTCCTGCCAGGTGGGGTGTCTGCCTGTGGCAGCGGCTTTTTCCATGGCAGCATCGTATTTGCACCCGGCGCAGTCATAATAATGGGTACAGTTCTTTTTGGCCGTCACCCCGGCCTGCATCCAGATGCAGGGACGCGGGTTGCTGTTTTTGCCCATTTCCCAGACAGGGCTGGTTTTTGAAACATCTTTTTTCAAAACAGGACATGTGGTTGTGGTCGTCATGGTGTGCCTCCTTTGTGTTTGGTTACCCTTTTTTTCAAGCCGTTACCGGATATAAGAGCAAAAACAATACCAGGGCCTGGACCAGGGATAAAAAAACCTGAACACCCGTGATTACAGGCAGGTTTTCCGATATCATTTTCAGATCCCGGCAAAAATTCGGGGAGGCGGGGAATGGCGGATTTTTCAACAAAGGGTTGTCCAAAACTGGATAAAAAATGCGGGTCATCCACTTGCCATCAGGATGTTTGGTGTATTGTTGAATTTTACGACACCGTTGTGGGAATTTGCAGCAATTTATCCGGGTTTGTGCAACTGCTTGCCGAAGACCGCCCCTGTGGCTGTCCTGTGCCCGCCCCGAGATCCGGATGGCCTGTTGCCGAAGGGTATGGCATGCAGAATGCAGGCAATATGTATTTTCACTGCTGTGCAGGTTTTCGGACCTGGCCATCCAGCTCTGACGGTCCGTTCACAGGATAGCCACAGGGGCTTGCCTGCCGTAACCATTTTGCGGTCCCTGTGGTTTTCCTGCATAGGGACTGAGCCTGTCAGGGGGGATGCCGGGCATTGCGGCAGGGTAATCGCATGTAGATGCAGCGTTACATATATTGAGATAGCCCCCTGAGGGTGTCGTGTGACAGGACCGTCAGATGACAATCTCGGGCCGGTCACACGACACCCTCAGGGGGCGGGCATCAAGCAGTT
>JAZBPL010000026.1:0-64541 GCA_036351635.1 Desulfotignum sp. | reverse complement strand
TTGGCCTTGGCAATGGTGGCCCCTGCAAAAGCGGCGATGCACACCGGCGGGGTGATATTGGAGTCCTGGGAAAGCCAGTACACGATCATGTGGGCGGCCAGTTCATTCACCCCCAGATGGGTCAAGGCAGGTACTGCCACAACAGCGGTAACCAGGTAAGCTGCTGTCACCGGGACCCCCATTCCCAGCACAAGCGAGGCAAGGGCCACCAGCAGAATGGTCAGCAGCAAAGACCCCCCGGCCAGATCAATCATGATATCGGCAAAGGTAAGAATCAGACCGGAAAAGGTCAAGACACCGATGATAATGCCGATGACACCGACAGTGGCGCCGATCTTCAGGCTGTTTTCCGTGCCTTCCCTGGCAGCCTGAACAAAACGCTTGGGACCGATGCGGGTATCTTTTCTCACATAGGAGATCCCAATGCAGGTAACCAGGCCCAGTATCGCAGAATAGGCAGGGGAGAAACCGTAAAGCATGAAAATGGTGATAATGACCAGGGGCAGAATATAAAACCATTGTTTCTTAAATATCTGGGTGGCACTGAATTTGGATTTTTCACCAATGACATTGTCTTTTTTTGCTTCATAATGCACCATGACAAAGACGGAAAAAAAATACATCAGTGCCGGAAAAATCGCCACCAGCATGATCTGGGAATAGGGCAGTCCGGTCAACTCCGCCATGATAAACCCCCCCGCCCCCATGATGGGGGGCATGAACATCCCGCCGATGGAGGCGGCCGGCTCGATACCGCCGGCCACATGGGGCTTGAACCCGGCTTTTTTCATCATGGGAATGGTGAACATCCCCGTGGAAACGGTATTGGCGATGGCACTGCCGGAAATGGAGCCGAACAGACCCGAGGCAATGACAGATACTTTACCGGGACCGCCGATGCGGTGGCCCACCGCTGCCAGGGGCCAGTCAATGAAAAATTTCTGGGCCCCGCATTTTTCCAGAAATGCACCAAACAAAACAAACAGAATCACATATGTGGCCAGAACACTGGCCATGATGCCGAAAACCCCGTCGCTTTTGTAAAATATGCTCACACATAACTCGGCAAACGGGGCGCCTGCATGGGAAATCAGATCCGGGGCCTTATATCCGTAAACCCCGTACACCAGAAAGACAACCCCCATGATAACAAAGACATTTCCCACCACACGCCTGGCCAGTTCCACACCGATGAGCACCCCGACAATGGCAAATGCTGCATCCACAGGGGTTTCTGCCCCGGTTCGGTAATTGATGGCCTCAAACATGATGATCCAGTACCCGACACATGCCACGGACAATATGATCAGAATGTAATCAATGACCCGGCCGATGGGGGTTTTGGCCTGGTAAAGCAAAAAGACAAGAATATAGGTTATTATCACATACACGCCCCGGTGATACTGGGTGGCCATGGGCTGCACCACAGCGGCCCAGGCATAGAAAAGCACCAGGGTCACCGAACAGATATCAAAAAAAACTTGCTCGAATCGATTCAGTTTATTGTACACAATCCGCCTTCCTGTCTTTTAAAATAAATTTTAATGAAGTTATCTGTTTGTGTGGTCCGGACGCGCCAAGGGCGGTCTTTTACCCTTGTTACAAAAATGCTGTTTTTTGAAAAACCGGCAAGGCACGGGGCAATGCCCCGTGCCTGTGGCATCATAGATCAGCATGCAGGGACGGTTGTTTTATAAAACACCTTTTTCTTTCCAGAATTTTTCAGCGCCTGGATGAAACGGGGTAACAACACCGGTGGGACCTGATTTGACAGACATGCTCTTAAAGGTTTTTTTCTGGGATACCATATGGGCCAGACCTTCATCAGTATAAATGAGTGACAGCATCTTGTAGACGGTGTCGGCAGAGACATCTTTATTGGCCACCCACAGGGCGGAATCCTGGAAAGTGTTTACCTCATAGTCAACACCTTTATAGGTATTGGCCGGAATAGTGACTCTGGCAAAGTAGGGATATTCTTTATAAAATCCTGATTCTTCCGCATCTTTATCAAGGTTGACCATGGCAATATCATTGGTCTGGGCCGCCATCATGACTGCACCGGTGGGATATCCCACAAACAGCCAGAAAGCATCCAGCTGGTTGTTGCCGAATGCCTGGGCTGCGTCATTATAGCCCATGGCGTTTCTTTCAATCTTGTCCCAGATTCCCATGTGGCTGAAAAACAGTTCACAGTTGGCAAATGCGCCGGAACCGGCATTGCCCACGCCCACTTTTTTTCCTTCCAAGTCCTTGACACTCTTGATGCCTGAACCGGCTTTTACAACCAGCTGGGCCGGGGCCCCGTATAGAAATGCCACGGCCATGACATTTTCATATTTTGTGGGATCATTTTTCATTTTTCCATTCCGGCCCTGGTACACATGTCCGGAATACACAACACTCATATGCTGCCGGCCGGCATCGGTTTTTCTCAAATTTTCCACAGAACCGGCTGAAGACTGGGCCTGTACTTTGAAATCAGGTTCCGCTTTAATGGGGTCGTACACCTGGATGGCATTGGCCACCACCTGGAAAGTACCACCGGCAGGTCCGCCGCCGAATACGATCCTTTCCTTGGCAAAGGCAGACTGGCAGAACGCCAGGGAAACAATGGCAATAAACCCGATAAAAAATAGATGTCTTGCTTTCATACGATCCTCCTTGTAAGTGGGGTTAAAAAACGGTCTCATATCATTTTTGCACATATCACCCTAACAAGATGAAAGTAAAGGATCAATTGGAATATTTCTGATTGTTGTGTAGGTTTTTTTCTTACATGCATGACGTATCAGGCATGCCGGAGGCGGGTCAGGGCCGGGGACGGACACCGGCCGGCAGAAACAGAATTGCACAAACAGTCCAGCTGCTTGGACTATCCGAATTCGGGGGGTATCACCTGGTCGATGCAGGTAAAAAGCCGGGAAAACCGCTGCCCGTTTTTTGAATGGGTTTTGTAGTAATTCAGACAGATCTGCACCACTGCCAGAACCTGGTCATGGGAATACAGGCCCGGCATTTCCAGGGCCAGGCGGGGGTGGCGCCCCAGCCGCCCGCCCAGCAGAATCCGGAATCCGGTCCGGGCGGTTTCCAGGGTATGGGCAGGGCAAATCCGGATGCATCTGCCGCAATGCTGGCACAGATCCTGATCAATGACCGGTTTTTTTTCTATCTGCGTGAACGTGACAGCCTGGTCTGGACAGGCCTGGACACAGGCATTGCAACCGGTACAGTCTGTATTTCCCACAACCGGCACCGCCGCCCCCATGATGCCGATATCTGCAATCTGGGGATGGGAACAGGCATTGGGGCAATCACACAAAACAATGCGAAATTCATGGTGAAACCTGATATTTTCACCCAGAGAAGACCGGAGAAACGACAAGATATCCGCCTGTTTCACCAGGTTTTCCAGATCCGCCATGAGCGCGGCTGTGGAACAGGCTGCATGGGGGCAGCCTTCACTGCCGAAACAGGCGGATATGTCATAGCCCTTTATTTGTTTTGCCATGCCCCCTTTGGCAAGAAACTGCTGCTTTAACGCGGTCACATCTGCGACATACACCATGGACCGGCCTAAGTTTTCCACATGGGCCGCCACTTTTTTTTTCACCTTTTTACGGATGAAAAACGGCACCGTGTTTATGGCAGATTCCGCCTCAGGGGACCACTTCATGAAAGAATCTCTCCTCTGGCACTGACAGTGACCTGGGAAAAGGGAATATCCATGCCGCTGTTTTCCAGCGCTTTCTTGACAATGGCCGGCAGCCCGGCACAGCAGGGCACCTCCATGATAACTGCGGTGATGCTTTTTATGCCTGATTCCGCAAAGACCCGGGTCAGCTTGTCCACATATGCCTGGGCATCATCAAACTTGGGACAACCTATCATCACGGCCCTGCCCGCCAGAAAATCCTTATGAAAAGAGGGATAGGCCACCGGTACACAATCTGCTGCAATCACAAGGTCGGCATTTCTTAAAAACGGGGCCCCTGCCGGCACCAGCCGGATCTGCACCGGCCAGTGGCCCAGTGCTGAAGGACCGCCGGATGCCTGGGTCTTTGCCTGGCTGGCACAATCGCAGGGGGATGTGGGAAAACTTTTCACAGCAGCAGAAGGACACCCCCCTGAAATCACGGCCGGTCCTCTGGTATCTGCTTCTCGGTCCTTTGCGTGTGTTTCAAGCAATTGTTGGACAGCTGCTTCGTCAAACTCCTCTGCCTCCCGTTCCACAATATGCAAAGCATTTCGGGGGCATTCCCCCAGACAGGCCCCCAGGCCGTCGCAATACTTGTCGGCAATGACACGGGCTTTGCCGTCCACAATCTGAATGGCCCCTTCCGCACAGGAAGGAACACAATTGCCGCATCCATCACATTTTTCATCATCAATTTCTATTATTTTTCTGATCACTTTCATGGTCTTTCTCCTTTATATCCTGATCCGCAGGTTGTTCTGTCTTTTGTTTTTTCTTTTGTCAGCTGTTTTGTACCAACGTCTGCCGGGCCAGTTCCCTGCCGGTATCCGTCAGATAAATACGAAGAATCTTTTTTGACAGGGTGTCTGAATCGAGCTGTTTTGTTTTCTGGCATTCCTTCATATTGGCCAGCATGTCTGCATCATACACCGATTTGAAATTGATGGTTTCATCAGGCCCGGGATGGTGATGGTGTGCGATGATGTCGCACACCTCTTTTACCAGTTCTTCTTTGGCACCCAGGTTTTCCAGAATTTCTTTTGCCACAGGCGGACCTTCGATCTCTTGGTATTGTGCTTGCGCTGAACCATATTTTTCTTCCGCATTTTTTATGCCGATGTCATGGAGATACGCAGCACAGAGCACCACAGCCAGGTTGGCTTTTTCCCGTTTTCCGATCTTTTCCGCAAACCGGGCTACCCGGCCGGCATGGCCGATGCGTGTAAAATCCGTGCCAAAATACTGCTTCATCTTCACCGCCACCCGGTCTTTCAGCAGATCTTCCTGCTGGGCCACAAACTCCTCAGGCAGTGTGCCCAGACATTGCTCGGCAAACTTGCAATAGGCAGCACATCCAAAATCCATTTTCGGGTTGACAATCTTTTTGCTGCAGTGGCTGCAGCGCCGGGTGGCATCATCCTTGAAAAATTCCATTTCATTGCCGCATTCCGGACAATGGGTTTCAAAAATCGCATCCTGGTCCCAATACTGGGTATCTTGTCCTGGACATTTCATTATCCACCTTCCTTGTTTTTCAGGTAACCTGCAAATACACTTTACATCCTGCATTAAACTTACTATAGCATGGCAAATAAAACCTTGATCTGAATCAAGACACTGCTTTTTTGTTCATTTTTATGTGTTGCCGGAACCGGCATAGTGAAAATTTCTTTAAAGGAGAACTATACGGTATCAAGATTTTAAAAACAATCGCCCTTTTTTCAGGCTTGTCTGCCGACCAGCTGGAAACCCTTTCACATATTGCCGTGCGCAAAGACTATAAACGCGGAGAGATGATTTTCCATGAAGGGGACAAGGGCAACGGTATTTATATTGTAGAGACCGGCAGAATAAAGGTATTCAAGCTTTCCATGGATGGAAAAGAGCAGATTCTGCATATTTATGGTCCCGGGCATACTTTTGGTGAAGTCCCGGTGTTCCAGGGAAAAAATTTTCCCGCCTCATCCATGGCTTTGGAAACTGCCGGCATTATTTTTTTGCCCAGAGACCGGTTTGTAAAACTGATCACCGCCACCCCTGCGCTGGGCATGAATATGCTGGCGGATCTGTCCAGGCGGCTGCGGGATTTTACCGTGCAGATCGAAGCCCTAAGCCTCAAGGAAGTACCGGCCAGGCTTGCTGCATACCTGCTCACCCTGTCCAGGGAACAAAACAATGACGCCCGGGTCAGTCTTCCCATTTCCAAGGCCCAGCTTTCCAACCTCATCGGCACCACACCGGAAACCATATCAAGAATGTTCAAGAAAATGGGGGATGCCGGACTGATAGCGGTCCAGACCCGCACCATTGAGATTCAGGACAAAGAAGGCTTAGAAGAACTGTCGGAATCCGGCCGTCTTTAAAGGGTTTTATCAGGCCGGTATTTTTTACCAGGGCCTTCACACGTAACCACATCCTGTTCAGCTGCGTATGCCCGCCTCCTGCGGGTGCCGTATGACCGGCCCGAGATTGGCATCTGACGGTCCTGTCATACGGCACCCGCAGGAGGCTATGTGAATACATGCAATGCTGCATCTGCATGCGATTACCATGTATTTTACTCTGGACTTGAACCCATTGTCATGGCATAAAGGGGATGCAGGTATGTTGGACCCGGGTTGATGGGTCACACCGGGTTCACAGTACCATCACCAATGAGATCACAACAATGGCCTGCACAGCCTTGAACCATTTGCTGCCATGCAGGTTAAAAAAATGAATGCATCTTGCCAAGGAGGAAACATGGGAAAATTATTGCGGATCAACACAAAGAGCAAAACCTTTACGTTTGATGAAATACCTGAGAATTATGCAGGACTCGGGGGCAGGGCCCTCACATCCAAGATGATTCTGGATGAAGTGCCGGCCACCTGTCATCCTTTGGGAAAAAACAACAAACTCATCTTTGCCCCCGGTGTTCTGACCGGCTCTCCTGCTGCGGATTCCGGCAGGATGTCTGCAGGTGCCAAATCACCTCTCACCGGCGGCATCAAAGAAAGCAATTCCGGGGGGCTTGCGTCCCAGAAGCTTGCCAGACTGGGTATAACCGCCCTGGTTCTGGAAGACAAACCCGAAGATGACGGATACAGCCTGGTGGTGATAAACAAAGACGGGGTACAGATCCTTCCGGCAGATGACCTGGCCAAAAAAGGCAATTATGCTGTTATGGAAGCCCTGTGGACCAAATACGGCAAAAATGTGGGTGTACTGAGCATCGGCCAGGCCGGAGAACAATGCCTTAAGGGTGCGTCCATCAACCAGGCGGACATGAACGGCCGGCCCGGACGGGCACACGGCAGAGGCGGGCTTGGTGCGGTCATGGGCGCCAAAAAAATAAAGGCCATTGTGGTGGACGACACCGGGGCCCCCCGGGTGGAAATCAAGGATCCCGAGGCGTTCAAGGCTGCCAACAAACGCTGGGTGGAAATGCTCAGAAACCACCCTGTCACCGGCGAAGGCCTGCCTGCCCTGGGCACGGCCGTACTGGTGAATGTCATCAACGAGGCCGGTACCCTGCCCACCAAAAACTTTCGTTCCGGCCGGTTTGACCATGCCCAGGCAATTTCCGGGGAAGCCATGGCGGAAACCATTCAAAAACGCAACGGTATCACCACAGAGGCCTGCCATCCCGGATGCGTTATCAAATGCT
This sequence comes from Desulfotignum sp., assembly GCA_036351635.1. Lineage (GTDB taxonomy): Bacteria > Desulfobacterota > Desulfobacteria > Desulfobacterales > Desulfobacteraceae > Desulfotignum. Next base: position 57,195 of record JAZBPL010000026.1, on the reverse strand, counting down.
CCAATGTCTACCATGGCAAAGACGGCAACTTTTTGACCTGCGGGTTTGAATATGAAACCATCTGGGCGTTCGGGGCCCACACCACCATCCAGGACATGGATCACATCGCCGCCCTGGACAAGCTGTGTGATGATTTCGGCCTGGATACCATTGAAACCGGGGTGACCATCGGCATTGCCATGGAAGGGGGCATGATCCCCTGGGGAGACGGCCAGGCTGCCATCGATCTGCTCTCCAAAGTTGGGGACTATGCACCGGAAGGCAAAATCATCGGTAACGGTGCCCAGTTCACCGGAGACGCGCTTGGTGTTGACCGGATACCGGTGGTGAAAAGACAGGCTTTGCCTGCCTATGATCCCCGTACCTGTAAAGGGGTGGGCGTCACCTATGCCACCACACCCATGGGGGCAGACCATACAGCCGGCTATGGTGTCACCGCCAACATTTTGAGTGTCGGCGGCACAGTGGATCCCCACAAAAACGCAGGCAACATAGAATTATCCCAGGGACTGCAGATCGCCACAGCTGCCATTGATGCGGCCGGGCTGTGTCTGTTTGTGGCCTTTGCCGTCCTGGACAACGAAGACGGACTGCCCACCGTGGCAAAGATGCTCAATGCCAGATACGGACTGAACCTTACACCGGATGATATTCTGGAACTGGGAAAATCCATTCTCCGAAACGAAAAGGAGTTCAACAAAAAAGCAGGGTTCACAAAGATTGACGACCAGCTGCCGGAAATGTTTACAGATCCGGTTCCCCCCCATAATGTGCCGTGGGATTTTACCACGGAAGAGCTGCAGAAAACCCTGAATTTCTAACCCCGGCATTCTGATGCAAAACCTGCAAAAGGGCAGAACGTTTTTCTGCCCTTTTGTTATTTCCTGGATTAACCACCTGGTTTCTGGTATATCTTCGGGTGCTTATATGAAACAAACGGACACGCTGGCCGATGATGAGTTGAATCACCTTTCGGACATCTTTTGTATAACCCATAAACAACACCATATATAAAACCATGAGACTTTTTGAATACCCTTCCCGGGAAGCTGAAGCACATGTCAAAACGATCATTGACAGGGGCCTGGGGTTTTCCAGCGCGGATCATGACAATGTTCTGGCCTGTATCAATGATGTGAAAACCCGGGGAGACCAGGCCCTGGTTGAATACACCAACCGGTTTGACTCGGATGCCGTGACCCTGGACACCCTGAAAGTGACGACAGAAGAGTTTGATGCCGCCCTGGCATCGGTGGATGCCCTGTTTCTGGAAACCCTGGACCGGGCCATCGTTCAGCTCACCCGCTTTCATGAAAAACAAAAACAAAAGGGGTGGATCGACACCCCGAGAAACGGTGTGATACTGGGACAGCTGGTCAGGCCTGTGGGGGCGGCGGGCGTGTATGCACCCGGTGCCACAGGCGGAAAAACACCTTTGGTATCATCCGTGCTCATGGGCGGCATTCCCGCAGCAGTGGCAGGCGTTCCATCCATTGTCCTGATGACCCCGCCCATGGCAGACGGCAAAATCAACCCCCATATCCTGGCAGCAGCCCGGAAGGTGGGTATCTCATCTGTTTTCAAAGCCGGCAGTGCCTGGTCCATCGCTGCCATGGCCTATGGCACAGAACAGGTGCCAAAGGTGGATGTGATTGTGGGACCGGGCAATATCTATGTGACACTGGCAAAAAAAATCGTTGCAGGTACTGTGGGCATTGATATGATCGCAGGGCCCAGTGAGATTCTGATCATTGCGGACAGATCGGCAGACCCTGCATTTATTGCAGCCGACCTGTTGTCCCAGGCAGAACATGATGCCATGGCATCAGCCATCCTGGTGACCGATTCCAGAAAACTTGCCGACCAGACCCTGACCGCCATGGAAGGCCAGTTAAAAGCGCTGCCCAGACAAAAAACCGCCAGACAGTCTTTGGACAGTTTCGGGGCTGTCATGCTGGTGCCGGACATTGAAACCGGCATTGATCTGTCCAACCGCCTGGCGCCGGAACACCTGGAACTGATGGTGTCAGAACCCTTTGACTTCATTGACCGTATCCACAATGCCGGTGCCCTGTTTCTGGGAGCCTACACCCCGGAACCCATGGGTGATTATATTGCCGGGCCCAACCATGTACTGCCCACCGCCGGGACAGCCCGGTTTTCCTCTGCGCTGGGTGTGGACAATTTCATAAAAAAAACCAGTCTGATTCACTATGCCAAAAAGGCTTTTCAAAACGAGGCGGATGACGTGATCCGCCTGGCGGAAATCGAAGGCCTGCACGCCCATGCCAATTGTGTTAAATTGCGGAAAAAATAGGTGCCGGCTCTGCATTTTCCCGGACTGGATATTTGCTATAACAACGTACGGCGCTATGAGGAGCCCCTGATGGTGTCCTGTGAACGGACCGTCAGAGCCGGAGGGGCCCGCAGACATGCTACGATGACAGAACGAATACAGGTAATCAGTTCATTAACGGAAAAAAAATTACGAAAACCAGCCCCGCAGGATCTCGGGCCGGGCACAGGATACCGCCAGGGGCGGGCCTGCGACAGGGTGCTGCACAGAAATACCAAAAACCTGGCATGCTTATGGAAAATATCCAATTCCTGGAATTACATGTTGACTGACAGGCTGATTTCACATTATAAAGAGCGTTTATATAAAAATTTGGCATTAACCTTTTACCCGAAGACGCAACCACCATGCAGACCATACGAGGATTCAGAGATATACTGCCCGAACAAATACGGCTGTGGCAGAACGTTGAAAAACTGGCCTTTGAATTATTTGAAGCCTTCGGGTACCGGGAAATCCGCATTCCTGTGCTGGAAAAAACCCAGCTGTTCGCCCGGAGTATCGGTGAGGCCACTGATATTGTGGAAAAGGAAATGTATACCTTTGCAGACCGCAAAGGGGACAAACTGACCCTGCGGCCGGAAGCCACCGCCTCCATCTGCCGGGCCTATATTCAGCACAAGATGTATGCCAGTGATCCAGTCCGAAAATTTTATATGACCGGCCCCATGTTCCGGCGGGAAAGGCCCCAGAAAGGCCGGTACCGCCAGTTTTATCAAATCGATGCAGAAGTGTTCGGCATTACATCCGCCCTTGTGGACTGCGAGCTGATTTTTTTGCAGCATGAACTGTTCAAAAGGCTTGGCCTCACAGGGCTGAACGCCCATATCAACAGCCTGGGATGCCCGGAATGCCGCCCGGATTTTACCCGGTCCCTGCTGGATTTTTTAGGGGAGAAAAAACATGCCCTGTGTGATATCTGCCAGCGCCGGATAACCAAAAACCCCATGCGGATACTGGACTGCAAGGTGCAGACCTGTCAGACGGCCCTGGCCGGCGCCCCTGCCACGGTGGACCATTTGTGCCCTGCCTGTGAAGACCATTTTAACACGGTGAAAACCACACTGCAAAAGCAGAAAGTGGCTTTTTTCATTGACAGATCTCTGGTTAGGGGCCTGGATTACTACACCAGAACCGCCTGGGAAATCCAGACAACAAGCCTGGGGGCCCAGAGTGCTGTTGCCGGCGGCGGCCGGTATGACGGTCTGGTACAGGAACTGGGAGGACCTCCCACCCCTGCCATCGGGTTTGCCATCGGGTTTGACCGCCTGGTGGAAGTGATGGAGCAGCTGGAACAGATACCAACAGAACCAGGTCCGGACCTTTTTATTGTGGCCCTGGGGGAACCAGCCATGGAAGCCGCCTATCACCTGTCCTGCGATCTGAACCGGACAGGTTTTCAGGTTGTCACCGATTTCAGGGGAAAAAGCCTGAAAGCCCTGATGAAACGGGCGGACAAGATCAATGCCCGCCACGTGCTCATTGCCGGAGAGACTGAAATGGCGGAAAACCAGGTGATTCTGCGAAACATGGCCACCAGGGAACAGGTTTTTATCCCCATGGCCCACCTGGTGCCTGAGCTGAAAAAAATTTTACAAACCCATAACGGATAACATAAGGATAGACCAGGTGACAGACTTACTAGGAGATATGAAGCGGACCCATTTTTGTTCTGAACTCCGGGACACAGATATTGGAAAAACCGTGGTGCTAATGGGATGGGTACAGCACCGCCGGGATCACGGCGGGGTTGTTTTTGTGGATCTGCGGGACAGAGAAGGCATCACCCAGGTGGTTTTCAATCCCCTGGTTTCCAGAACCGTCCATGAAAAAGCACAGGAGATCAGAAGCGAATATGTACTCGGCATCCAGGGAAAAGTAACAGCCAGACCGGCGGATATGATCAATCCCAACATGGCCACCGGCGCAGTTGAAATCCTTGTGGAGGAACTTGCGATCTTCTCTGTGGCAAAAACCCCGATTTTCCTGATTGAAGACCGGGTGGAAGCCTCGGAAAATATCCGGCTCCAGTACCGCTACCTGGACCTGCGGCGGCCCCAGCTCAAACGTAATATCCTGGCCCGGCACCAGGCCACCATGGCTATCCGCAATTACCTGGATCACAACGGCTTCATTGACATCGAGACCCCTTTTTTAACCCGGTCGACGCCTGAAGGGGCCAGGGACTACCTGGTGCCCTCCCGGGTCAACCAGGGCCAGTTTTATGCCCTTCCCCAGTCTCCCCAGCTGTTCAAACAGCTGCTCATGATTTCAGGATTTGACCGGTATTACCAGATTGTCAAATGTTTCCGGGATGAAGATCTGCGCGCGGACCGCCAGCCGGAATTCACCCAGATCGACATGGAACTGTCCTTTGTCAATGAAGACCAGATCATGGAGATTGCAGAAGGCCTGATCTGTGCTATTTTCAAAAAAGTGCTGGGCACAGATCTTTCCGTTCCCTTTCCCAGGCTCACCTATGCTGCGGCCATGGACCGGTTCGGCCTGGACCGCCCTGACCTGCGGTTTGGCCTGGAACTTGTCAATGTATCAGACATTGTGGCAGACACCGGTTTCAAGGTGTTTGCCAATGTGGTTAAAAGCGGCGGCCTGGTCAAGGCCATCAATGCAAAGGGATGCGCCGCCTTTACCCGCAAGCAGATAGATGAGCTTACCGAATTTGCCGCTGTCTACCGGGCCAAGGGACTGGCGTGGATCAAGATCAAAGAGGACCAGTGGCAGTCTCCCATTGCCAAGTTTTTCACTGATGATGAAAAACAGACCCTGGCACAGCGCCTGGACCTTGCTCCCGGGGATATTGTGTTTTTTGTGGCAGACCAGCCCCATATCACCAATGAAGCTTTGGGCCAGCTCAGAAACGAACTGGCACGCAGGCTAAAACTCATTCCTGAAGACCGGTTCTCGTTCACCTGGGTTACCGACTTTCCCCTGCTGGAATACGATGAAACAGAAAAGCGGTACCAGGCCCTGCACCATCCCTTTACCGCCCCCAGTGAAGCAGACATTCCCAAACTGGACACAGATCCTTTGCAGGTCAATTCCCGGGCCTATGACCTGGTGCTCAACGGCATTGAAATCGGCGGGGGCAGTATCCGTATCCATGACCCCGGCCTCCAGGAAAAGGTGCTGGCATGCCTGGGTATCCAGCAGGAGGAAGCCCGTGAAAAATTCGGTTTTCTGCTGGAAGCCCTGGCTGCCGGGGCCCCGCCCCACGGCGGTATTGCCTTTGGTCTGGACCGGCTCATCATGCTGTTGTGCAAAGAGGATTCCATCAGAAACGTTATTGCCTTTCCCAAGACCCAGAAGGCCACCTGTCTTCTTACGGAAGCCCCTTCCAGTACATCGCCGGCCCAGCTCCGGGAACTGGGCATCAGGCTGTCCAAAATCGGGGAATAAGCGGACAGACTCAGGTGTCGTTGTTGCGGGTGGCTTGTGACCGGACTATCAGATGGTGGAATCTTTGGCCGGTTGCGCGTCACCCGCAGGAAGCGGAGGACGTACAACCCGAACGATACGGGATCTGGTTAGATGCAGCTATTTTGATTTCATGCTTTTTTGCGCTTTACATGGAGGATGGGGGTGTTGAATACCAGGGCTGATACATTATCATCCCGTTTGACTTTTAACTCCAGAGAATCTTTATCGATTTCAAAATATTTGGAAATCACATCCACAATATCCTGCTGCAGATCGGTTAAGGTGGTGTCGTTGACTTCGAGTTTGTCATAAATCAAAGAGAATTGCAGCCGCTTTTTGGCATCATCCCTGCTGTTTTTTTTGGTGGTGAACCGTTTGAATAATCCGCTGAGCATCAAAATTCTCCTTATTGTTTTAACCCGAATGTCTTGCTGAGTTTATGCCACATGCTGGTTTTATAAACAGGCATCTCAATGGGCAGATCTTCTTCTCCGTTCAGCCGCCGGGCAATCTGGCGGAAAGCCATCCCGGCCTTTGAATCATTCTGCAGCACCAAAGGGGTGCCGGTATTGGAAGAGATCAGCACTTTTTCATCCATGGGCACCAGCCCCACAAGGTCAATGGACAGGACTTCCAGCACATCTTCATGGCTGAGCATTTCCCCGCGCACCACCCGGGCGGGTTCAATGCGGTTGACGATCAGTTTGGGATTCAAAGACCGTGCGTACAACAGCCCGATCACCCGGTCCGCATCCCTGACAGCAGACACATCCGGGGTGCAGATCACCAGTGCTTCATCAGCCGATACCACCGAATTTTCAAAACCCCGCTCAATTCCGGCAGGTGAGTCCATGATGATAAAGTCAAATTTGGACCGCAGCTGCTTGGCAACCCTTTCAACGCCGGCAGTGGTGAGCACATCTTTGTTGTCACTCTGGGAGGCGGGAATCAAAAACAGATTTTCAATTCTTCTGTCCCGGATGGCTGCCTGTTCAACCTTGCACCGGCCCTGGACCACATCCACAATATTAAAAACGATCCGGTTTTCAAGCCCCATGACAACATCAAGGTTCCGCAGTCCGATATCCATATCCACAATGGCCACGCGATTGCCTTCCAGGGCAAGGGCCGCGCCAATGGAAGAGGTGGCTGTGGTTTTGCCTACGCCGCCTTTTCCGGATGTGACTACAATGATTTTTCCTTCCAAGTTCGCACCTCTGTATTTAATTTATGATTATACCGGCTCCGGCCAGGGCATCTTCCTGAACGGATTTGTCTTCATGTAATTCTGGACCAGGATGCTGCCCGCTTTCACACAGGCAAATTCCGGTGTGGCATGGCTGCGTTCTTCACTGCCGGCAGCGGTTATTGTACCGATCTTGACACTGGTGGCATCAAAGGCAAGGGCAAACACGATGGCTGTTTCATCTGCCGGGCTGCCGGCATGCACTTTTCCCGCCAGTCTGCCCAGAACAATAATATCACCGCCGGCAAAAATTTCCGCACCTGGATTGACATCACCAAAAATAACCACATGCTTTTTTGTGTCAATCTTCTGGCCGGACCGGACCCTGCCCCTGAGCATGAGCACATCACTGCGATGCTGGTTCCAGCCCCGGGAAAGATCCCGCTGCCGGATTCTCTGTGTGGGGGCAGACTGTTTTTTCGGGGGACTTGTCACCCTGCCCACTTCAAATTTTTCAATCAACCGGGATCTGACAAGGGCAAAAAGATCGTCATGGCCCCGGGCATCCCCCATGTCGATGACCACGTTGGCATTGACTGCCAGATGTTTCAATTTAGTGAAGATTTTATCCACTTCAGCAATCAAAACATCTTCCGGCCGGGAGGGATCCAGAGAGATCCACAAGCCCCCGCCCACTCCCTTGATTTTTACAGGCGCGGCGTTTTCAAAATGTATCATGTCTGTTGGTCTGGCAACTGCCTTTTTATCCTGCGTATAAATTGTGGGAAATATATGAGATAAGGCAAATCATGTCAAGCAATGAAAATGAGAATCATCCTTTCTCATGGTAATTGATTTTTTCATTGACACCTGAAAAAGAGTCTCTATAATACGCAGCCATGAATCTGTTCTTATATATAGAAACAACCGCCCATAATTTCCTGCATCCCGGCCCTGCTGGCAGCACCACATATGTGTGTGAAACATACTGCTCCCAATTGTTTTCCCATACAGGCCTGATATGCCAAGCCTTTTGTGTTGCCCTAACCTGTGAATGCTGATAAAACCTATAATGGAGGCTTTGAATGTTACTCGTAATGAAAAAAGGCACAACTGAAGATCAGGTCAGGGCTGTTGTTGCAGCTGTTGAAAAAAGGGGCTACACAGCCCGGCCCATACCAGGAGGAGACCGGATATCCATCGGTATCCTGTATAACAAAGGATCTGTGGACGCCGGCCATTTTCTGGGACTTGACGGTGTAAAGGAGGTTATTCCGGTGACAAAACCCTATAAACTTGTCAGCCGGGAGTTCAGGCAGGAAAACACACATGTTAAAATAGGTGACGCTGTTTTCGGTAATGGGACCATGCCCGTGATTGCCGGCCCCTGTGCTGTTGAAAGCCAAAAACAGGTGCTTGCCATTGCAGCATCGGTGAAAAAAGCCGGGGCCACACTTTTCCGGGGAGGGGCATTCAAGCCCAGAACATCCCCCTATTCCTTCCAGGGTCTTGGCAAAAAAGGCCTTGAATACCTTGCCCGGGTCAGAGAAGAAACCGGGCTGCCTGTGGTCACTGAAGTTATGGATACTGAAACCTTTGATATGGTGGAGGCCTGTGTGGATGTCATCCAGATCGGCACCAGGAACATGCAGAATTTTTCCCTGCTGCGGCGGGCCGGGCAATCGAAAAAACCGGTGATCCTCAAACGGGGGATGTCTGCCATGCTTGAAGAATGGCTCATGGCGGCGGAATATATCATGGAAGAGGGCAACACCAATGTGATTTTGTGTGAACGCGGGGTCCGGACCTTTGTGCGCCACAGCAGAAATACCCTGGATCTGTCTGTTGTGCCGGCAGCAAAAAAAGAAAGCCACCTGCCGGTGATTGTGGATCCCAGCCATGCCGCCGGGGTACGGGACCAGGTGGTCTGGCTGGCCTATGCATCTGCGGCTTTAGGGGTGGACGGTCTCATGATCGAGGTCCACAACCACCCGGAAGAAGCCTTGAGTGACGGGGCCCAGTCTCTGTATCCGGAGCAGTTTTCACAGGTTATGGAAAAAATGCGTGCCATCAGAACCATCATTGAAGCTTCGTGAAAACCCTTCACATACAGGGCAAATGGGGTGATTCCGCAATCCATGTGGGGGAACGCCTGGCCAACGTCGGGGCATACCTGCCAAACCAGCCGCTGGTGGTCATCACCGATGAAAACATAAAAGCCCTTTATGGCCACGCCTTTCCAAAAGCACCTGTTATCACCATCGGTACAGGTGAACAGATCAAAACCCTGGTCACAGTGGAATATATATTAAAACAGCTGGTGGATCTGGGATGTGACCGGTCCAGTTTTATTCTGGGAATCGGCGGCGGCATTGTCTGTGATATTACCGGATTTGCGGCCTCCATTTTCCTGCGGGGAGTGGATTTCGGGTTTGTTTCCACCTCCCTGCTGTCCCAGGTGGATGCCAGCCTGGGGGGCAAAAACGGTGTCAATCTGTCTGCTTTCAAAAACATGGTGGGGGTGTTCAACCAGCCCTGTTTTGTGATCTGTGATCTGGAGATGCTCAAAACCCTGCCCCAGGATGAAATTTCCAACGGCCTGGCGGAAATTGTCAAACATGCCTTGATTGCAGATGCCGATATGCTGGACTTTATCGAAAAAAACCAGCAGAAAGCCCTGAAACTGGATTCCCGGACCATATTGCACCTGGTGTCTGAATCTGTGGCCATCAAGTCCCGGGTGGTGCAGCAGGATGAACATGAAACCGGTGAGCGGCGCAAACTCAATTTCGGCCACACCATCGGCCATGCCATTGAAAAAATCGACCCATGCGGACACGGCCGGGCTGTTTCCCGGGGCATGGCGGCGGCGGCTGTGTTTTCCATGAAAAAAGGGCTGCTTGACTCCCGGGAGGTGGACCGCATTATTGCCCTGCTCCAGGGGCTTGGCCTGCCCACGGAACTGCATTACGATGCCGCTAAAATAATGGATGCAGCAGGCCGGGACAAAAAAAAGCAAGGGGATTTTGTGCACTATGTGTTTCTGGAAGCCATGGGGTGCGCCAGGGTGGAAAAAATTTCTTTTGATGCCCTGAATGGTTTTATCCGGTCTGTTTTTAAAACCGCTTTTTAACCACCAGCCGGAACCCCACCCGTTCGCTTTTCATGGCCGGCATCATCACCTGGCGGCGGGTACAGCCGGTGGCTGACACATTGTCGCTGTATGCCCCTCCCCGGACCACCCGGGGGCGTCCGTTTTCTTGAGAACCGTGCCTGTCATGCCCATACTCCCTGTACCCGTTTTTGTCATAGATATTTTTGCACCATTCTGCGACATTCCCGCCCATATGATACAGCCCCAGGTCGCTGGCATAAAAACTGTCCACCGGTGCGGTACGCCCCTGAAAATCGCCGCTGCCGCAACTGCCGCAGTTGGCTTTGGGCATGAAATCCTCTTTTCCCCAGGCATAAGGAATCCTGCGGCCCCTGTTCCGGCAGGCATATTCCCACTGGGCTTCGGTGGGCAGAGAAAATTTGTGGGGGCTTTTCTGGTTGAGTTCCCGGATAAATTCTCTCACCTGTTCAAAGGAAACCATTTCAACGGGATTTCTGTCTGCATCCTGGAACCGGGAAGGATTGAAATCCATGAGTGCCTGCCACTGACCCTGGGTGACTTCATGGGCCCCCATCCAAAACCCGTCCAGACATTTCTTGTGGGCAGGCAGTTCATCTTTTCGGCATTTGCCTGCATTTTTGTGGCACCCCATCTGAAAACAGCCTCCGGGAATCCAGACAAACGCCATGCCGGTAACAGGGTCCTGCCAGACTTCCCCCATGCTGTCGGTGTCCATATCCTGCCGGAAAAAAAGCAAACCACTGCAATCTCCTGCATATTCCCACAATGCAAGGTCGTTCCAGAGCCTTTTTGCCTGTTTGTCCCCCAGGTCATATGCCTGCCTGATCCAGCATTTGGCCATGACAGGATCCTTGAGCACCCCGTCACCCTCATAATATACCATGGCCAGTTCCCGCATGGCCCGGGTATCACCCTGGCCCGCCGCCTGTTTCAGATCAGAAATCTGCTGGCTGTCCAGGGCATGGCCCAAACCATTGGTAAACAAAATAACAACGGCCACCAGAACAACCCGGCCTAAACCCATTTTTCCCATGGTCCCTCCTGAAAATTTTGCAAATATTGCCCATTATAACAGGTTGGGCCATATTTTTCTAAAAAATCTCTTGACAAATACGTATTAATCCTATTTAATTATTTAAATGAATAAGAAAAAGAATATCAGTGTGGATCGGTTCACACAACTGTGCAAAGCCCATGGATTAAAGATAACGCCCCAGCGCGCAGCAGTATATGAAACGCTGAAAAATTCAAAAGAGCATCCCAGCGCAGACCGCATCCATAAACAGCTTTTGCACAGTTTTCCCAACATTTCTCTGGATACGGTGAACCGCACCCTGATCACTTTTGCCCGGATTCAGATGATTGATGTTGTGGAAGGCCAGGGAGATCCCAGAAGATTTGATCCCAACCGGGAAGACCACCACCACTTTTACTGCCTGTCCTGCAATACAATTTTTGATTTTCATGATCCCGATCTGGAACAGCTCCCGCTGCCGGAAGAGATCACCCGGACCTGTACCATAACTGGAAAACGGCTCTGCCTGACCGGCTATTGTGAGGACTGCAGGCAGCAGGCAGCACAAACAAAAGCATCAGCCAATTAATTTTTAATTTTTCTAACCCCTTTAAGGAGGAACATTCATGCCAAGTCTAAAAGGAACCAAAACCGAAAAAAATCTGTTAACCGCATTTTCCGGTGAATCCCAGGCTAGAAACCGGTATACCTATTTTGCCAGCAAAGCCAAAAAAGAAGGATATGTCCAGATATCTGACATATTTTCCGAAACCGCAGACCAGGAAAAAGAACATGCCAAACGGCTTTTCAAATTCCTGGAAGGCGGCGAAGTGGAAATTACCGCAGCTTTTCCAGCCGGCGTCATCGGCACCACAGTGGAAAATTTGAAAGAAGCCTCTGCAGGTGAAGCCTATGAATGGACAGAGATGTATCCGGGTTTTGCTGCAGTTGCAAAAGAAGAAGGATTTGATGCCATTGCCATGGTATTTGAAGCCATTGCTGTTGCGGAAAAACAGCATGACAAGCGCTACAAGGACCTGGTTGCCAATATTGAGGGCGGCAGGGTCTTTAAAAAAGATGCCCCTGTCACGTGGCGCTGCCGCAACTGCGGATATCTGCATGAAGGGACCGAGGCCCCTGAATTGTGTCCGGCATGTGCCCATGAACAGGCCCATTTTGAAGTTCTTGGAGAAAACTGGTAGGCCGGAACAATCGGCACAATGAGATCATCTCAAGTTTAAAATACCCCCCTGCGTTCCAGGCCCTGGATTTTTTAACAAATGCATCCAGGGCCTGGATGCATTTTTGCCACCCCCGGTGTGCATGGACTGCGCCGGTATCAGCCAAAAAACTGCCCGGGCAGGCTTCACCTGACTGACACAAGGTATGTAAAGAAACAGAGGGTGGCTTGACAAACATCGGGTCGGCCCATTCATTATTTGACAAAACCGGCTTATGCACATATAGTTACAGACAATTGATCACAGATGATGCAGCCCCTGCGGTTGTATCAAAGAGCACAATACATGTGCCCGAAAGCTGAGCAACAGTAATCCTGCCGGGCCGATGCCCGGCACAAAATCGATTGGTACGCAGGCGCATTACTGATGCGGATGTATAGCCCCGATACAGCTGATTTTAACCTTAAAACAACAGGACATACCCATGGCAGACAATATCATAGAAATCGATGATGATGCATTTGAAAAAAAAGTATTGCAGTCGGAAAAACCCATTATGGTGGATTTCTGGGCCCCCTGGTGCGGCCCCTGCAAAGCCATCGCCCCCACTGTTGAAGCATTGGAAAAAGAATATGGCGAACAGATGACCTTTGCCAAGGTCAATGTGGATGAAAATCCCATCAGCCCAAGCAAATACGGAGTACAGGCCATTCCAACCCTGATTTTTTTCAAGAACGGGGAGATTGCCGAACAGATTACCGGCATGGTTGGCAAAGAAAAACTGGAGCAGACCATAAAAAATGTCTTGTAAGGAGACTTTTGCATGACCGATTTTGATTATGATCTTGTGATCATCGGTGCCGGTCCGGCCGGACTCACTGCCGGGCTTTATGCGGCCAGGGCAAGAATGGACGTACTGCTGCTGGAAAAAGCCGTCCCCGGCGGCCAGATCATTGTCACAGACTGGATAGAAAACTACCCCGGTTTTCCCGAAGGTATCAGCGGATTTGATCTGGCGGAAAAAATGAAAAACCAGTCTGAAGAGATGGGCCTGAAAATAGACACGGCAGAAGTCAAGTCCCTGCACCTGGGAACGGATGTAAAAGAGGTGGTGCTGACAGACAGAACCATAAAAGCAAAAAGCCTGATCATTGCATCCGGGGCCTCTCCCAAAAAACTGGGAATCGGAGAAGACCGGTATATGGGCAAGGGAATTTCATTCTGTGCCACCTGTGATGCCCCTTTTTTCAAGGACAAAACCGTTGTGGCCATCGGCGGGGGCGACACAGCGGTACAGGAATCCATCTACCTGACCAAATTTGCCAAAAAAGTCTATCTGGTCCACCGCAGGGATGAACTCCGGGCAACCAAAATTCTCCAGGAAAGGGCCTTTGCAAATGATAAGATTGAAATGGTCTGGGACACCGTTGCCACAGGTGTAGATGGTTTTTTTGGTATCGAAGGGGTCCATGTAAAAAATGTCAAAACCGGAGAAGAAAAAACCCTTTCAGCAAACGGGTGCTTCATCTGGGTGGGCACCCTGCCAAATGCACAATTTATCGGCGATGATATCAAGACCGATGCATACGGATTTATCCGTGCCGATGCCCGGATGCAGACCAGTGTGCCCGGGGTTTTTGCTGCAGGCGATATCAGGGATACCCCGCTGCGCCAGGTGTCTACAGCCGTAGGGGACGGCGCCATAGCTGCTGTTTCTGCAGAACATTATATTGAGAACCTGTAAAATGAAAAAAATTTTGTCTCTGGCATGCCTGGTGCTGCTTGTCTCTGGCTGCGCCCTGTTTGAAGATTCCAGAAGGATGGAAAAAACCGCTGAACAGCTGGCTGCTGAGGGTGCATCCGCTTTTATGCGTGAAGATTACAAGGATGCGGTCAAAGCATATTCGGATCTTAAAGACTGGTATCCGTTTTCCAGATACGCCATCCTGGCGGAACTCAAAATTGCAGATGCCCATTTTCACCTGGAAGAATATGAACAGGCAGTGATTGCCTATGAACAATTTGAAAATATGCACCCCAGAAATGAGGCTGTCCCCTATGTGATCTATCAGACAGCCATGTGCTGGTTTAACCGGATCGATACCGTGGACAGGGATATCACACCGGCAAAAAATGCCCTGGCCCAGTTCAAAAGGTTGACAGAGCAGTTTCCAGACAGTGAGTACGCCCAAAAAGCGCCGGATCTTATGGATGCCTGCATTGACAAGATTGCCGGCCATGAACTGTATGTGGCACAATTTTATATGAAAACCAAACAATACCAGGCTGCATTGAAACGGTTTGAACATATTGTGGAATTCTATCCCGGCACGGATCACAGCCAGACTGCTTTGAACCAGATCCCGGAATGCGCTGCCAAGGCTGAATCCGCCAAAAAAGAGTAGTTTTGTCTTTACTTTTTCCCAAAAAAGCTGTAGGAGTATCAGGTTATATTTTTAATGGAATAATTTTTCTTTCAGGAGTTTTGGATATGTCAAAAGAATGTGCCATTTGCGGAAAAAAACCCATGGTGGGCAACAACGTCAGCCATGCACACAACCTGAACAAAAGAAGATTCAATCCCAATCTTCAACGGGTCCGGGCCCTTATCAAAGCGGGCTGTGTCAGAAGAATTGACGTGTGCACCAGCTGCATCAAAGCAGGCAAGGTTACCAAGGCCGCATAAATTTCGGATAGGTCACGCCTATAAAATTTTTGCAGCCAGTTCCGCCAGGTCAGACCGTTCCCCTTTTTCCAGATTGATGTGGGCATAGAGCGGCTGGCCTTTCATTTTTTCAATGATATAGGCCAGGCCGTTGGTCTGGCTGTCCAGATAGGGATGGTCTATCTGAAAAATATCACCGGTAAACACAATCTTGGTGCCCTCCCCAGCCCGGGTGATGATGGTTTTCACCTCATGGGGTGTCAGGTTCTGGGCTTCATCCACAATAAAGAAAACCCGGACAATGGACCGCCCCCTGATATATGAAATGGGGGTGATCACTATCTTTTCCTCCTCGATCAGTTCCCGGATCTGCCTGGTGTTGGCATTGTTCTCATTAAAATGGTTCTGAATCACCGTCAAATTATCATATAACGGCTGCATATAGGGATCCAGCTTGGAGGCCACATCTCCAGGCAGAAAACCCAAGTCCTTGTTGCTCAGGGGAACCACCGGTCTGGCAATAAATATCTGACGGTACAGCTGTTTTCTTGCCAGCGCAGCGGCCAGGGCCAGGAGGGTTTTTCCGGTACCGGCCTTGCCTGACACCGTTACCAGGGGAATGTCTTCATTGAGCATGGCATTGAGGGCAAAGGTCTGTTCAGAATTTCTGGGTCTGATGCCGTAACATATCTGGGGCTGGATGGATTTGAGGGTCTGGGTCCTGCCGTCATAAAACGCCAGGGCAGATTTGGATCCGTTTTTTAAAATCAGGTTTTCATTGGCATAAAACGCATTTTCCACACCCAGGTGTGCCTTGGCCACCTCATACGGCTTTTTGAACAGGCTGTCAAAAATTTCCGGCCGGACATGCTCCACCACCTGCTGCCCGGTGTACATGTCTGAAACATTTTCAACAAATTTTGAATTGTAGTTTTCTGTTTTCAATCCAATGGATCGGGCACGCAGCCGCAGATTGACATCCTTTGTGACAAATACGACATGCTGAAACTGGTGTTTTTTGGCAACTGTATAGGCAATGTTCAAAATCTTGATATCTGAAGTGATTTCCGTAAAGTTTTCCCTGATTTTCTCATCCAGGGCCACATCCAGGCAAATGGCAATGGACCCTTCGCCATTTTCAAGGGGTACGCCGCCGTTGAACATTTTATCAGAGGACAATGCATCCAGGTTTCGCAGAAAATCCCTGGCATTGCAGTTGATGACATTGTTTCCCTTTTTGAATCTGTCCAACTCTTCAATCACTGTAATGGGAATGTAAATATCATTGTCCTTGAACTGGTGAAGGCACCCGCTGTCATGCAGAATAACATTGGTGTCCAGGATAAATATTTTTTTCATGCACCTCTTCCTTTTGCATGGGCTTGGCTGTTCCATGGGCCCATGACATATCTGTCACTATTTTACCATGCTGCTACTCATGCCGGACAATGCGTTTGACATCTATGACTTTTTTCACCCGGCGCAGTTCTGACATGAGCTTGCGCAGCTGGCTTGAACTTTCCACCAAAACCGTGAAATACAGCATGGCCACCCCGGTATCTGAGGTGTCGGTTTTGGCATTTAAAATATTGGTTTTGTTCTTGGAGATCACCGAGGCAATATCGGCCAGCAGCCCAAAGCGGTCATCGGTTTTAATCCGTATACTGGCTGGATAGGATTCGGTATATTCATCGCTCCACTGGACATCTATCAGCCGTTCCTGGCTCATTTTCATGACATTGATGCAGTTTTTCCGGTGAATGGTCACCCCCTGTCCCTGGGTAATATACCCTGTAATGGGATCTCCGGGCAAAGGATTGCAGCATTTGGAAAATTTAACCAGAATATCATTGAGCCCTTTAACAATAATGCCTGTGTCTGATTTTTTCTGCCTGCTGTCAGCAAGCTTGGACATAAAGCCTTCATCTTTGACATCCTGTTCCAGTTGGGGCAGCGCCTTGTTGAGAATCTGCATGGGGGTGAGTTTGCCAAATCCCACATGGGCAACAAGATCATCCACCGTCTTGAATCCGAAGTGCTGCGCCACCTCCCCTATTTTGCCGGATTTTATCAGGGCGTTAAAGTTCTGGTTTTTCTTCCGGAACAGCTTTTCACACATTTCCCTGCCAAGCGAGTAAGACCGCTCTTTTTCCCGGGCATTGATAACTGCCCGGATCTTGGTTCTGGCCTTGACGGTCTTGACAAAGTTCAACCAGTCCGGACTGGGGGAATGGCCTTTTGTGGTGATGATTTCCACTGTATCCCCGGTCTTGAGTTCATGGGCCAGGGGAACGATCTTTCCGTTCACCTTGGCACCGGTGCACTCTGCACCCACTTCCGTATGGATCCTGTAGGCAAAGTCCACAGGCGTGGCCCCTTTGGGAAGGGTTTTGATATCGCCGGCAGGGGTGATCACATATATTTCATCCGGGTACAGATCGATGCGCACATTTTCGAGAAATTCATCCGGGTCATTGAAATTTTCCTGATTTTCCACAAGATTCCGGATCCAGGCAAACATCTCCCCGGTGGTCTCATCGATGCGGGTACCTTCCTTGTAGCTCCAGTGGGCTGCAATACCGGATTCAGCAATTCTGTCCATCTCCTGGGTCCGGATCTGGATCTCCACCCGTTCTCCTTTGGGGCCGATGACCGTGGTATGGATGGACTGGTACATGTTGGGTTTGGGATTGCCGATATAGTCTTTTATCTTGTAATAGATGGGCTTCCACATGGAATGGATGGCACCCATGGCTGCATAGCACTGGGGAACCGTGTCCAGAATGATCCGGAATGCGATGATATCATATACTTCATCAAAATCCAGATTCTGGGCGATCATTTTCTGGTAAATGCTGTAGTGCTGCTTGTACCGGCCCTTGATGTCACAGGGCAGTTCCATTTCCTCCATTTTATAATGCAGGCTGGTGGACACCTCTTTGATATATGCTTCTTTTTCATCCTTGGCCCGGTTCACCAGGGCATCTATGTATTCATACTCATCGGGCAGGGTATAGAAAAATGCTATTTCCTCCAGCTCGTGCTTGACCCAGAATATACCCAACCGGGCGGCAATGGGGGCATAGATGTCCAGGGTTTCCTGGGCGATGGCTGCCTGTTTATCCGGGTTTTTATGGTATTTAAGGGTGCGCATGTTGTGGAGCCGGTCTGCCAGTTTGATGAGCACCACGCGGATGTCATCGGCCATGGCCAGAATCATTTTACGCAATGATTCAGCCTGCTGGGCCACCTTGTTGGAAAACGGCAGGGCGGACAGCTTGGTCACCCCTTCCACAATATGGGCCACCCCGGGGCCGAACATCTCCTGGATATCCTCTTTGGTGGCCGGGGTATCTTCGATGACATCATGGAGAAGGGCTGCGGCAATACTTTCCACATCCAGGCGCATATCCGCCAGAATCTTTCCCACCTCCAGGGGGTGGGAAAGATAGGGTTCTCCCGACAACCGGACCTGTCCTTCATGGACCCGGGCGGAATACACATAGGCCCGGTCAATGATATCCAGCTCTGCATCCGGGTTGTACTCTATAATGGTATCCAGTATGTCGGTGATTCGAATCATTGGCTGACCCTATCTTGTCCCGCCGGTGAAACCCATCCGGTTAATAGGCTTTGGCAAACAGCACCCGCTGGTCACTGGGTTTTGCACAGCAGATACAGTGGCCGCTTTCCTTTGGACTGTCAAAGGGAATACACCGGATGGTGACGGACAGATCTTTTTTAATCTGTTCCTCACATGCCAGGGACCCGCACCAGTGGGAAAAGACAAAGGCACCGTTACGGGCACCGCCGGTGTTTTCATACAGATCATAAAATTCCTGCCTGGCATCGATATAAAAGGTGTTGGCCTTCTGAAATGCCAGGGCCCGGTCGAAAAGGGTCTGCTGGATACTGTCCAGAATATCTGTGATGCCGGCAATGAACAGATCCCTGTCCATGCTTTCCTTGTGGCTGGTATCTTTGTCTCTGCGGGCCATGAACACGGTGTTGTTGGCAATATCCCGGGGGCCCAGCTCCACCCGGACCGGAATCCCTTTTTTCACCCAGTCCCATCCCCTGGCACCACCGATATCCCTGTCATCGATTTCCACTTCCACCGGCCGGCCGTAAAAATTTTTATCAGCCAGGGCCGCTTTCAGGGCTTTGGCGCTCTCTTGCACCTTTGTGTTGTCATCTCCCTTTTTGAGAATGGGCAGGATGACCACATGGGCCGGGGCGATGCGCGGGGGTACCACCAGACCGTCATCATCGGAGTGTACCATGATCATGCCCCCGATCATCCGGGTGGAGGTTCCCCAGGATGTGGTCCAGGCATACTGTTCCTGGCCGTCTTCGTTCTGGAACCGGATATCCGATCCTCTGGCAAAATTCTGGCCCAGAAAATGGGAGGTGCCTGCCTGCAGTGCCCGGCGGTCCTGCATCATGGCTTCGATGCAGGTGGTATCATCTGCGCCGGGAAACCGTTCTGAAACCGTTTTCCGCCCCTTTATCACCGGCATTGCCAGCCGTTCTTCCACAAAGTCGGCGTACAGATCCAGCATCTGCAGGGTTCTTTGCACCGCTTCCTGCTTTGTGGCATGGGCGGTATGACCCTCCTGCCATAAAAATTCACTGGTTCTCAAAAACATGCGGGTACGCATCTCCCACCGGACAACATTGGCCCACTGGTTCAGCAGGATGGGCAGATCCCGGTAGGAAGTGGTCCACCTGGACATGGACTCACCGATAATGGTTTCAGAGGTGGGCCGGACAATCAGGGGCTCTGCCAGTTCCCCGGCCGGCACCAGTTTGCCGTCTGCATCTTTTTCCAGCTTGTGGTGGGTGACCACGGCGCATTCCTTGGCAAACCCATCCACATGTTCGGCTTCTTTTTCCAGGTAGGACAACGGGATGAACAAAGGGAAATAGGCGTTTTTAACCCCGGTTTTCTTGAATTGGGCATCCATCTGGTTCATGATGTTCTCCCAGATGGCATATCCCCAGGGTTTCATGACCATACACCCCCTGACCGGTGAATTTTCCGCCATATCCGATGCCTTGATGATTTCCTGGTACCACTGGGCATAATCTTCTTCCCGGGTGGGGGTAATTGCTGTTTTATTCTTTGCTCCCATTCACATCCTCCGCATTTTGCGTCATTTTATCGATTTCATACAGCAGCTGTGCCACAAGCTGGTCCTGGTGCACTTTTTTAAACACCCTGCCTTTTTTAAATATAATCCCTGTGCCGTCTGCGCCTGCAATGCCGATATCAGCTTCTTTTGCTTCGCCCGGTCCGTTGACGACACACCCCATAATGGCAACTTTAATCTGAGAATCCCGCCCAAGTAAAGCTTTTTCTACATCCTGTGCAATTTTAAACAGATCGATCCGGCACCTGCCGCAGGTGGGGCAGGAAATGATCTCCGGCCCTCTGTTCCGCAGTCCCAGTGCCCGCAGAATTTCAAATCCTGTGCGGATCTCTTCCACCGGGTCCCGGGTCAGAGACACCCGGATGGTATCCCCGAGTCCTTTGGATAACAGCATACCGATACCGATGGCGGATTTGGTGATCCCGGCATACAGCCCCCCGGCCTCGGTGATTCCCACATGAAAGGGCACATCCGTTTTTTGGGCCAGCAGCTGGTAGGCCGCCACGGTGCGGGCCACATCCGATGCCTTCAATGACACCTTGATATCATAAAACCCCAGGTCTTCCAGCATCCGTATATTTGCCAGGCCGCTTTCCATCATGGCCTCAGGTGTGGCCCCCAGACGCTGTGCCATCTCTTTTTCCAGGGATCCGGCATTCACCCCGATGCGGATGGAGATGCCATGTGCTTTTGCGCAGTCCACAACTTTTTTCACCTTGTGATGCGCCCCGATATTGCCGGGATTGATGCGCAGCGCATCTGCCCCGGATTCAGCAGCAGCCAGGGCCAGCCGGTAATCAAAATGGATGTCTGCAATCACGGGAATGGCCACCTTTTCTTTGATCTGCCGGATGGCCAGTGCATCCGCCATTTCCGGCACCGCCACCCGGATAATCTCACACCCGGCCGCCTCCAGACCTTTGATCTGGCGGACAGTTGCTGCCACATCCCGGGTCTGGGTATTGGTCATGGACTGAACTGACACCGGCGCATCTGATCCCACAGGCACATTGCCCACACGGATCTGACGGGTTTTTCTTCTTTTCTGCACCAACGACATAATGGATTTCCTGTTCATTTTTTACAGGTCTGTTTCTGACAGATCCCAAAAAAATCTTGCTATAGCCAGTATAAACTTTTTTGTATAAATGAAGCCTACCACATTTCAAAGGAATGGTTCAAGCCGGCAGATGGGACGGGATATCATTAAACATGTCAGACAGCACTGCCAGGGACCGGTTCAGGTCCTGGCGGTTGAATACCTCCAGGCTCACTGTTCCTTCACAGTCAGCCAGCAGGCGGCGCACCTGTAGCAGCTGGTGCGGGCCAAGATGGTCCAGGCTGATATGGTCTTTCATCCCTTTTTCCAGACAGGCAGCACCATGGAGATGAACCAGGGCCAGACGGTCCCTGAAAACCGCAAAACTGTGTGCCAGATCATAACCAAACAGGAAATGGTGGCCGGCATCGATACATATCATGAGACCATGGGCTTGTGCCAAAGGCTGCAGCAGGGCAGGAGAATAATCCAGGGTTTCCAGGGATATCACCCCGGGGGCCGGCAGCAGCGGCACCAGACGTTCCAGGCCGTCCATGGCACGCATCTGCCAGGCGGACATATCTTTTTTATCTCTTCTAAGGAGTTCATCTGAGTTACTGGTCGGTTTGGTGCCGGGCTTTGCCCGGGAGGGTGCGCTTTCAAACCCCATTTCCAGATGAAGGGTGTGGGTGGAAGGAGACAAGGGTGCACACAATTCCACCACCCGGGCAATGGTATCAGCGGCTTTTTGCCGGTCTTTTGCCGCACTGCTGGTAAGGCTGACATCTGTGGGCAGATGCACATTGTACCCCACATTCAGGTCCCGGGACAGGCATGCCAGTTCGGCAATCTGGGTGGGGGAGGGCAGGACGTCCTCTGGCATGCTTTCAAACACCAGCAGTTCGATCTCATCAAAAAAAGCACCTGTTTTACGGACATTGGGAATAATATGGTCCGGGTATATGAATGAGGTGGTGCCCAGGCGGAACTGGCGCTTCATTTTCATTATCCCACCCCTGCAGCCTGGTAGAGTCCTGCCAGGAAAATGGCGGCCAGCAGCCCAGTCACCGCAGCTGCCTGCATGAGCCTGCAGGCAGAAACAATGGCTGATATTTGCGGATCATCAAAGGCAGCACCAATATAGGGTTTGTCCACCCGCCTGCCGTGGTAGATACCAGGTCCGCCCAGGCAGATGCGCAGAGCCCCGGCAAAGGCAGCTTCGGGAAATCCTGCATTGGGGCTTTTGTGCTGCCGTCCCTGGGAAAATCCGGTTTTCACAGCACCGGCACCGGATGCTTCAGGCACAAAAACGGCTGCTGCCGCAATCACAAACACCGCCAGTCTGGCCGGAATAAAATTGGCTGCATCATCAATGCGGGCGGCTGCCCGCCCGAACAAAGCATAAATATCATTGTTATATCCCACCATGGAATCTAAGGTATTGACCATTTTGTAGGCCACAGCGCCGGGCACCCCCAGTACCAGTGCCCAGAAAAGCGGGGATAAAAACCCGTCCACAAAATTTTCCGCCACCGTCTCAACCGCAGCCCGGGTTATGCCCGGTTCATCCAGGGTCCGGGTTTCTCTGCCCACAATCATGGACAGGTTACCCCGGGCTGTGGGCAGATCTTTTGCCCCAAGGGGCTGCGCAACAGCAAGGGCTGCATCTTTCAGGCTTTTGACGGAAAAACAGTAAAACAGCAGCAGCACCTGGACCCCCAAACCAAAAAACAGATGGATCCGGCCGGCTGACCACACCAGGGTCAGGGCCAGAATATAGGTGCAAAGAATCAAAAAAACAGAAAATAACACGCCCGCTGTTAACTGATTGAGAACAAAGCGACGGAAACGGGGCTCAAAAAACCCAATGGCCCGGCCCATGTAAACCACCGGGTGGGGCAGGTTTCGGGGATCACCCAGAAAAAAATCCAGAACAAAGGCGGCGAAAAATATATACCAGGCAGTCTCAACCACGGGCCAGGGCCTTTTCGAGGCTGCGGACCAAAGCTGTATTGGTTTTCCGGTCCTTGAGGGAAAACCGCACGTACCGGGAGCCAAGGCCGGTAAAATTGCTGCAGTCCCGGATCAGGATCCGGTCTGCACCCACCTGCCGGCACACCAGCGGTGCGGTGTGGTACAGCAGTTTTGCCAGGATAAAACAGGTGTGGCCGGGTACTGGCACAAGACCCTTCATGTCTGTCACCGTATCCAGAAATTTCTTTTTTTCCCCGGCAATATAGGCCCGGGTTTTTTCATAAAAAGGCGCAATCTGTTCCGGGTGGTCAAAAATATCTGTGATCACGACCTGGGCCAGGGCATTGACACTCCAGGGCTGGTAACAATGCATGACAGTGTCAACCAGAGGCTTTGCCCCGCTTAAAAAGCCGGTACGCAGCCCGGGAATGGTGAAAATTTTCGACATGGAGGACAATACCAGCAGGTTGTCATATGACCTCTCCTGTACCAGGGAAATGTCACCGGCTCCCTCCACAAAGGGAAGGTATGATTCATCCACCACAAAACACACATCAGGGTGCCTGCGCGCCAGGGTGGTGATGAATTCTTTTTCCACCAGCACCCCGGTGGGGTTGTTGGGGTTGCAGATAAATACCAGGTCTGCCCTGGCAGCCATATCTGACACCGCTTCCAGATCAGGTAAAAAGCCGTCTTCAGCTCTGGCCATGCAAAAGGCAGGGACAATGCCCTGCATAGTACAGGCATCTGCGTAATCAGAATAGGTGGGTCCCAGGATCACAACGTTTTTCGCATCCAGGGCCTTAGGGATAGTATAAATAAACCAGGTGGTGCCGCTGCCGGCAATCACTGTATCCGGATCAATACCGTGAAACCGGGCAAACCCCCGGGTCATGGAACCTGCGTCCGGCTCAGGAAGCCGATGGATGGCTGACAGGTTCTCCATAATAACGGCTTTGATCCGTTCCGGCGGCCCTAAAGGGTTGAGGTTGGCGCTCATGTCGATGATCTCATCTGCAGAGCATCCCAGTTCTTCTGCCAGCCCTTTTGTGTTGCCGCCATGACCGATAATCATGATACGATCCTTTTCACAGAAATGCAGCCCCGCAGCCCAGAAACAAAATTGCTTCCACAATCTCTGTCATGGCCCCGAGCATATCCCCTGTGATACAATTCATCTTTTTTTTGTAAAACCATAAAATACCCACACAGCTGATGCCGAACAACAGGTTCAAAGCCAGGCCGTTATACCCTAAAAACACAGATAAAAACAAGGGAATCAGGCAATAGACAAAATCTTTTGCTCCCAGGGCAGATGTGAACAGGTCCAGGCCGGTGCCGGTGCCAATGCGGCCATAGTCCAGAAACCGGATGCCGAAAATCATGGATGCCCTGGCATATGCAGGTACCAGCAGCAGGACCAGCAGGGCCTGACCAGTGCCGAAAGCAACTTTCACCGCATATATTCCGGCCGCCTTCATGGCCAGGACACAGACCACGGCCACAAGCCCCATCATACCGGTGCGGCTGTCCTTCATGATCTCCAGGGCCCGCTGCCGGGACCTGTGGCTGAAAATGCCGTCTGCCGTATCCCCGAGGCCGTCCAGGTGAAACGCCCCGGTGAGAATCACCAGGCAGAGCACATCGGCCAGTGCAGCCACAGGCAAAGGCCACAGCCACGAGGCTGCAAGATCTGTGAACACAAGCAGGCTTCCCAGTATAAGGCCCGCCACCGGAAAAAAACGGATCATGCCCATGGGGGAATAGACAGCATGCCTGCCCGCCGGCAAAACGGTTAAAAACAGAAGACAGGACTGCAGATCGTTAAGAAATCCGATTGTTTTGGGCGGGGTCATGTACCTTCTTTCCTGGTGGAAAAAAACACCCCCCTGGCCTGGGTTCTGGAGGCAATGTGCCCTGCTGCCAGAAGTTCGGCCAGCAGCAGATCTATTTCTTCTGCCGGCAGTCCCAGGGTGGCGGCCAGATCTTCTTTTGTGCAGGGCCTGCGGTGAATGGTTTCCAGCACCGCAGAAGCCGGGTTTGCAGCCTTTGCACCCTTGATTCTGGTGCCTGCCCGGGCAATGATCTCCACATTTTTTTCATCCAGGATTTGAATCACCCGGTCCAGTTCATCCGGGGAAGCCGGTGTGAGGGTATCAACCGTGCCCGGCCGGTCAAGGGTGTTGAGCTGTACCCGGTGGGGCTGTATCTTTCTGATGGCTGCCTTGAGCATGTGCAGTTCTTCTTTTGTATCATTCACCCCCGGCAGAATGAATATTTCCAGCCAGATCTCACCGGTAAAATCCTTGGCAAACCCGGCAAGACAATCCACAATTTCTTCCGGCTGGATACCGGCACAGGGACGGTTGATGCGGTTGAATATCTTGCGGGATACCGCATCCAGAGACGGCACCACAATATCGGCCAGGGTTAGATCAGCCCGGACCCCGGGGTCAGACATCAGGGTGGCATTGGTGAGCACGGCCACCTTCACGCCTGGTTTGTTTTTTTTGATATGGGCAATCACCTGTCCCAGGGCCAGGTTCAGGCAGGGCTCACCTGATCCGGAAAAGGTGATATAATCCGGATCTTCATTATGTGTCCAGTAATGGTCCAGTTCCCGGCATACGTTGTCACAGGAAACATATTCTTTGCGCTCCGTTGTCAGAAGGGTGGTATTTCCGCATTCACAATATACACAGTTCAGGCTGCAGACCTTGTGGGTCACCAGATCCACCCCCAAAGAGATTCCCAGGCGACGTGACAGCACCGGGCCGAACAGATGCCGGTATTTCATATGCCATTCCTTGGTTTGATAGTAACGGCAATCCCGGCCACTGTGAGCACCACCTGGTCTGCCGTCTTTGCCATGTGCTGGTTCACCAGCCCAGCCATGTCCCGGAACCGTCTTGCCAGGCTGTTCTCCGGCACAATCCCGTACCCCACTTCATTGGTGACCAAAAATACCGGGCAGCAGGCCTTAGAAAGGGCCATGGTGGTCTGGTGCATGCATTTTTGCATGGCCGGTTCATCCATTTCCAGGGCCAGCATGTTTGCGGTCCACAGGGTCAGGCAGTCCACCAGAATCACATCTGCTGTCCGGGCATGGGCTGCAATTTCTTCATGGATATGCACCGGGGTTTCGACCGTCTGCCAGTCATCTCCCCGCTGGGCCTGATGTGCGATCACCCGTTTTTCCATCTCCCGGTCCCCTGGTACGGATGTGGCCAGAAAGATCTTTCTGCTGCCGGGAACAGCACTGGCCGCATCCAGGGCATACCGGCTCTTGCCGCTTCTGCAGCCCCCTATGACAAGGGTTATGATGTTTTTTTTTGTCACAATATGTTTTTCTTCCTTTTTGGTACATGGTTAAACCTGTCCAAAATACCGTATCCACAACCAAAGATGCAACCAAAAAAAATAAACAGATTAGGGGTTTACAATCTTTTTTGTTTACTGTAAAGAATGAAAACCCATTCATTACATGATGCTCTAAGGTTTAAAGGAGGCAGGTGTGATCAACCGAAGTACTGTCAGCGTACTGGGCCTGAAACCCGTAACCCGCAACATGTGTTACGATTTTTATGTAAAAATCAACTCTGAGCTGGAAACAGCCGATGCCATAAAAGAATCGGTTTCCTGGTGGCAGGACAACAAATATAAACTCAACGAACTCTGGTGGGTGCTCAATTACTATTCTGAATCCCTGGATCCGGACCGGAATCTGCGTGCATATGTGGAGCAGCACCTGGATACTTTGGCCCTGGAAAAAACAGCAGCCATGGAAAACGCCCTTGCCAAAGAAGAATCCCAGGCCCTGGAACAGGCCTGAGTATAAAACTGTTTCAATTGAAATACCCGATTTTCCATTCGGCATATTCCCACAGGTGAATTTTCAAAAACAGGTTCCATAACCTGCTGCCGTGCCTGAATTTTCTCCAGATTCCCAGCGTTTACATTGCCTGTTTTTTCCGTTCATACTCTGGCATGGACTGGATATCTTCTTTTGCCCAACTGCATTTTATGCCATAATATAATTATCGGAAAACCTGGCAGCATACCGGGTTTCAGGATAAAAAAATTGCGTATGTTACCCATTGCCGGATGAACAGGCCACAGGAAACCCATTTATGAAATCTCTTGAAGAAATTTCTCTGCTGTATGAAATCAGTGAGGCGTTGAACCAGCACATGGACATGAAAAAATCCCTGTTCAAGGTATTGGGTGTATTGTCCGAGTCTTTGAACCTTGTCCGGGGCATCATTTTTTTGACCAATAGGGAAAACGGAGAAATCCGCATTGAAATTGCCCATGGCATTTCAGAGGAAACCACCCGGCAGATAAAATACCTTCCGGGTGAGGGTATCGTCGGCAAGGTGGTGGAATCGGGAAAATCTGCTGTGGTGCCCCGTATCAGCGAAGAACCTTTATTTCTGGACAAGACCCATTCCAGAAAGCGTATCCAGGGGCAGGATTATTCTTTTATCTGTGTGCCCATAAAAAAGGAAAACCAGGTTGTGGGTGCCATCAGCGCAGACCGCCCCTTTGAGGGAAAACATGCGTTGCAGCAGGGGGAAAAACTGCTGACCGTAGTGGCGGCCATGCTGGCCCATCATGTGATCAATATCGAAACCGTGCGCCTGGAAAAAGAACGGCTGAAATCGGAAAACCTGCGGCTGAAAACCGAGCTGGAAAACCGGTACAGTTTTTCCAATATCATCGGCAACTCCAATAAAATGCGGGAAGTGCTCCAGATGATATCCCAGGTCTCTTTTTCATCGGCCACCGTATTGATCAGGGGAGAAAGCGGCACAGGCAAAGAACTGGTGGCCAACGCCATCCACTATAATTCAGAACGCCACCACAAGCCCTTCATCAAAATAAATTGCGCCGCCATTCCGGAAAACCTCATCGAAAGCGAACTTTTCGGACATGAAAAAGGGGCGTTCACAGGGGCATCCCATCTGAAAAAAGGCAAATTTGAAATTGCGGATCAGGGCACTATTTTCCTGGATGAGATCGGAAACATGGCCCCGGGTGCCCAGGTCAAGCTGCTGCGGGTTCTCCAGGAAAAAGAGTTTGAACGGGTGGGGGGATACAAACCTATCAAGACGGATGTACGGATTGTTGCCGCCACCAATGCCAATCTCGAAGAGATGGTTCAGCAGGGCAGATTCAGAGATGACCTGTATTTCAGGCTCAATGTATTTCCCATCTATATTCCCAGCCTGCGCATGCGCAAAACAGATATCATTCTCCTGGCAGACCATTTTCTGGAAAAATACCGAAAGGAGCATGGCAAGGATATCAAGCGCATCACCACCCCGGCCATTGATATGATGATGGAATACCACTGGCCCGGTAATGTCAGAGAGCTTGAAAACTGCATTGAACGGGCTGTTATTCTGTGTAATGAAGGGGCTGTTCATTCCTATCACCTGCCGGCAACCCTCCAGACCGGTACTGATTCCAAAACCCTGCCCCAGTCTCTGGAAAAAGCCGTGGCAGGGCTGGAAAAGGAAATTCTCATGGATGCTTTGAAAAACACCAAGGGCAACATCAAGCAGGCTGCCCGGCTCATCCAGATCACGGTGCGCAAATTTTCCTACAAAGCAGCCAGATACGGCATTCAATACAAGGATTTTAGATAAAAGGAGAGGTTGAAATGAAAATGGAAGACTATATCAGGGCCATTGCCGGCCTGTTCATCCTGGCATCCCTGGCCCTGGGCCACTGGGTTTCTCCCTACTGGTTCCTGCTCACCGCTTTTGTGGGACTGAACCTGCTGCAGTCTGCGTTCACCGGACTGTGCCCCATGGAAAACATCCTGGAAAAACTGTTCAAAATTCCAAAAGCCTGACAATGCCGCTATAATTTTTTAAGCAAAGTTTTGCGATCTATTTTCAGTATTTTCAATGCCTTTGCCTTGTTTCCTCCGGTGTGGGCAAGCACCTCTCTGACATATTTTCTGGTCATCTCCGACAGGCTCAGGGTAACTGTATTTTCCCGGGATATGGTGTTTTTCATTGCTGCCGGAAATGCAGCACTGTCCATATATTGTGTATCATTCATGATCAGATGCCGGTGTATCAGGTTTTCAAGTTCCCTGACATTTCCGGGCCAGGCATAATTTTCCAAGGCGGCAATGGCATTTTGTGTGAGGTTCGGTTCATTTTTTCCCAGCTGTTTTGCATACTTCACAATAAAATGCTTTGCCAGCAGCAGAATATCTTCACCCCGATCCCGCAGCGGCGGAATATCAATAGTGATGACATTGATACGGAAAAACAGATCCTGCCGGAACAATCCTTTTTCAACCAGATCTTCCAGGTTTTGATTGGTGGCCGCCATAATCCTGACATCTGCTTTATTCTGCCGTGTCTCTCCCACCCGGGTATATTCTTTTTCCTGGAGCACCCTGAGCAGTTTTCCCTGGAGTTCATAGGGCAGTTCACTGATTTCGTCCAGAAAAAGGCACCCGTTTTCAGCTGCCCTGAAAAACCCTTTGCTGTCCTGTGTCGCACCGGTAAACGCCCCTTTCACATGGCCGAACAGTTCACTTTCAAAAAGGGCCGGGGGAACACCTGGGCAGTTGAAGGGAATAAAAGGATATACAGACCTGGTTTTATGGCTGTAGTGAATGGCCCTGGCCACCAGTTCCTTGCCTGTCCCGCTTTCCCCTTGTATCAGGACTGTGGCATCATTTTCACCGGCTTTTTTTATGGTGGCAAACAGATGCTGCATTTTTTCAGACTGCCCGATAATACCGAACCGGGACCAGGTGTCAGAATAGAGCATACCAGGATCTATCCTGCGCTCCTGATATCTTTTTATGCATTTTGCCACGGTGTCCATAAGTTCCTTATCAGTGAAGGGCTTGGTGATATATTCATCTGCCCCCTGTTTCAGGGCTGACACAGCCCCTTTAATGGACCCGTACCCTGTAAGCATGATGATGCCCAGGTCCTGGAAATGATCCCGGGCATATTGGATCATATCCAGTCCGGTCAGCCGGGGCATCTTATAATCGGTGATCAGCAGATCAATATCCTGGCGGGAAAGAACAGCAGCCGCATCTTCCACATTATGGGCAAGAAACACACGGTATCCTTCAGATGCAAGGTTTCTTTGAATGACCTCACAGGTAATTTTGTTGTCATCCACAACCAGAATTTGTGCCTGTGGTTTTTTGTCCGGCATCAATCGCTCTCCAGCGGCAGTGAAATTTCAAAAACACTGCCTTTTCCAGGCTCACTGCTGACCTTTATATCACCATCATGATTTTTAACAATGCCGTACACAACAGAAAGTCCCAGGCCGGTGCCCTGGTCCACATCCTTTGTGGTAAAAAACGGCATAAACGCACTGCTGATATGCTCGCCCGGTATTCCGACCCCGGTATCTTCAATGGAAAAAACCGCTTTGTCTGTGGTTTTTTTTACGGTCAGTGTGATCTTCCCACCATTTTCCATGGCCTGTACAGCATTGATGGTCAGATTGGTAACCACCTGTGTTATCTGGTTGGCATCTGCCATGACAAACACATCTTCAAAAAATCGCTTTTCAATGGCGATCCCTTGCCTGGCACACCGTGCCGCCAGAAACGTGAGACTGTTTTCGATCACATGGTTCAGGCAGATTTTTTCTTTGCGCACAGGGGCGTTACGGGAAAACGCGAGAAGTTTTTTTATAATTTCCCGTGAATACATCACACATTCCTGGATCCGGGTAAGATCGTTTCTTGCCTGTTCCGGCAGGTTGGGCAACTTGCGTGACAGCTGTGCCAGGCCCAGAATATTGCCCAAGGGTTCGTTTAATTCATGGGCCACGCCGGCTGCCAGCCGGCCGATGGTGGCCAGACGGTCATTGTGCAGCAATTGTTTTTGAATTATTTTTCTGGCTTCATCATCTTTTTGTTTTTTTATATAAAAGCTGATGATGTTGGCAATGCCTTTGAGCAGATTTTGTTCTTCCCTTAAAAAAGGATCTGCTGTCCCGGCAACGGCATCCGGGTGGTAACACACATCAATGGCCCCCACAGCCTCATTGTCGATGCATATGTCTTCTGACTGGCATATATCTGATGCAAAAAATTCAAAGGACAGATAAATGTTTTCTTTAAACCGAATCCGGGCACAGCAGTTTTGGGAAAACTGCCAGCCTGTGGGAATGATGTGAACAATCTTTTTCAATGCAGCGGTGGTGTTTCTTTCCAGAACCACACACTGGGCGACCTGATACAAACAGTTAAGTTCTTTTACCCGTTCTTTTTCATTGCTTTGCACCTGCTGGTATGCATCATAAAACTGCTGCAGTTTCCTGTTCTGCTTTTCAAGGGCAGCAATTTTTTTTTGCATATCACCTGTATTCTTCACAGCACATCACTGTGTTATGGTGTTTTTCCTGCAGGCAGCAGGTTTCCAGGTTTTCACAATTGCTGCAGATATTTTTTCGGGATGATCCATTGACTGCAGCCAATGGTGTTGTGATCTCTGCAATGGTTTGTGCGCATGCGCCTTCCGGGCAGGTGCAGGAAAACTCTTCACAAAAAATTATGGGCCTGGTATTGTTTTTCATAAAACCGCATTGCCCCGCATGTATGCAATTGGCACAAAGACCTGATGAAATATTTTTTTCCGGCATGATCTCTCCTTTATCTTTAAAGGTCAGCAAACAACCCTGATCCTAAAGCAAAGCGTGTGCCTGGGGAAATTTTTTTATAAAAAAGCTTATATTCCAAATGATTATGACATTGTCCTGTTACCGCACTGCCAGCATTTTTCTGTGGAAAATTTCCAAAGGTATGGAAATTTTCCATACTGAACGTCAGGATCGGCAACCGATATCTGCTATAATCCCGGTTTGCCGCCGGGTTCCTGGTTTATGCCGTAGCCGGTTTTATGGGATGCACCGTTGAAAGGGTCTCCTTCCGACACCATCTGGTTCAAAAGGGCTTTTTCCCCTTCCAGGGGCAGGCGGCCGGTAAGGGATGCCAGTGCCACCTGCCGGCCCTCCTGGTTTGTAAAAACGGCCTCTGCTTCAGCCCTGCCGCTTTCCTGGACACTGGTCAGGGTGACCCTGCACTGGATGGTATCCCCGAAATAGACCGGATACAAAAATTTGAATGTCATGCCCGTGGCCAGCCACCCCACCTGGCCCCCGAATTCACAGATCATCCCCCCCACCAGAAGCCCGTGGCAGATGAGACCCTTGAATCCCTTGCTCCGGGTCCAGCGGGCATCGTAATGCACCGGGTTGTAATCCTGGGTCAAATCGCCGAAATCCCGGGTTTCTTTTTGTGAAAACTGCCGGGTGAAACAAAATGTATCACCTGGCTGTAATCCCTGAACTGCACGTTCCCGTACCGGATTGGCCATGGATACCTGCCTTGTTGCGGGTTTTACGGGGTGGACCGGGCCAGGGACCCGGCTGTCATCAGTTTTTCTGAATACAGTGCAATTGTATTGGCAAACCGCTGTTTTTCCGAAGAAGAAATGGGTGTTGCACTGGTTTGCGGAATTTTCAAAGGATTAACAGGACTGCCGTTTTTCACCACCCGGAAACACAGATGGTATCCTGTGGCAAGGCCGGTTTTTCCCACATATCCAATGACATTTCCCTGGAAAACAGATGCACCCTTTTTCATGCCGGCGGCATATTTATTCATATGATAATAACTGGTTTCATACCCGTTAAAATGACGGATGGTCATATACCGGCCCATTGTATTGTTATAGGCCATTTCAGTTATAGTGCCGTCGGCAACGGTTTTGATGGGGGTGTTCTTCGGGGCTGCATAATCCACCCCGGGATGGGGCCGTTTGGTTTTTAAAATAGGGTGCAGCCTGCTGGCGGAAAAATAGGAGGTGATTTTAGAAAAATTCACCGGGGATTTTAAAAATGCCTTTTGAAGGGATTGCCCGTTTTCATCATAATATCCGGCATGGCCATCTGCATCTGTAAACAAAAATGCTTTGTGGGCCTTTCCTTTGTTAACAAAAACAGCTGCCAGAATATTGCCGTATCCCTGGAATGCATCATCACGGAACCGTTGTTCCACCAGCACCTGAAACCGGTCCCCGGGCTGGATATCTTTTGCAAAATCAATGTCCCAGGCAAAAATATCCGCCATCTGCCCTGCAAGGGAGGTGCAGTGCCCTGCTTTCTTTACAGCCGCAAAAATACTGGATGAAATGTGAACCGATATCACCGCTTCCCGGATATCATACTGGATGGGAATTTTTCTGATATCATAGCTGTCCTGCTCTTTTTTTATGACCAGCCGGTGCCGGTCATCGATGTCATAGGCAAATGCCACAAACCGGTCCTGGTGAAGGGATATGTCAAATGGCTGCCCTTGTTTGAACCGGGTGAATGAAAAAACAGGCCGGCTTTGTTTTTCAAGGCGAAAAATCTCCGTAAGGGGCAGAAATGGCCCAAGCACATCAGAGGCGGTATCCCCGCTTTTGAAGCATCCTTTAATAAGGTGTATGTCAGATGCTTCAGTTTGATCATTTGTATTATCAAACCGGTCAGCAGGAAAATTCTGGGTCCGGCAAAAGGCCGGAGATGGGAGACAAACTGCTGCAACCGTGTAAACCAGCAACACCAGTGCCAATATACACGGCAGCAGATGTTTTCCGGGAAGGGTCAATATTTTTGTATGTATTCTCTTTTGCAAAACCGCCTTTCCTGTGCATTGAAACAACCTGCGATTCTTCCGGACAGTCCTATGACCATCCAGATACCCATGCATACAGCAGGCTGGGCAGCAACATATCCAAAGATGGAAAAATAGTAAAGGATTTTATGCCGGTCTGAATATTGGCTATAGCAGCGTGCACTTCTATGGGGAGCCCCTGGTGGTGTCCTGTGCCCGGACCGTCAGAGCCTTAAGGGGGCCTGGTAAAATATGCCGGAATGGTTTTCAACCAGAGGACGGGTTGCCACGCTTCAGTGTTCTCATGCAGACAGGCCCCCGTAGATCTCGGGCCGGGCACAGGACACCACCAGGGGCGGAGCTTGAGACAGCGTGCTGCACACAGCGATCGAAAAACTGGCATGCTTATGGCAAATATCCCGTGCCGGTGACGGCCTGCCGGTTATTGCGCTTTTCTTACCCCGGCAATCAGATCCTCGGCGGTGGCGGCAGCATCTCCCTGTAACATGATGGTTTTGGAATCAGCATACAAGGTGTTGTCCACCCCGGAATAACCGGGCTTTGCATCAAAATTGCAGACAACCACCGTTTTTGCCTCGTGGGCTTTGAGTATGGGCATGCCGGATATGGGGCTGCCATCGCTTTCCATGGCAGCCGGATTCACCACATCACAGGCCCCGAATATCAGCGCCACATCGGTCTGGGAAAATGCAGGATTGATGTCATCCATTTCAACCAGTTTATCATAATCCACTTCTGCTTCAGCCAGGAGCACATTCATGTGGCCCGGCATACGTCCGGCCACCGGGTGGATGGCAAATGCAACCTGGGCCCCCATGGATGCAAGCAGATCAGCCAGTTCCACCACCTTGAACTGGGCCTGGGCCAGTGCCATGCCATAGCCGGGAATGATAATAATTTTTTCGGCTGACACCAATTGTGCCACGGCAGCATCCAGAAAATTTTCCTGCTTCCGGTCCTGGGGTTGGACCCCGGTGCCGGTTTCTGACCGGGCACCCTTTTCATGTGGCTGTTCTTCTGACAGGTTTTCCACAACCTGCCGGATGGTTTCTTTGGCATTTCCCAGCAGCATGACGGTGTTTCTGTTTTTATACAGGGAGTTTTCAACGCCGGAATACCCTGGTTTGTCATCCAGGTTACAGCACACCACATGTTTTGCTTCATGGCTGCGCAAAATGGGCATGCCGGATATGGGAGATCCGTCCGTTTCCATGGCAGCCGGGTTCACCACATCGCAGGCCCCGATCACAAAACACAGATCGGTCTGGCTGAATGCAGGATTAATATCATCCATTTCCGCCAGCATATCATAATCCACCCCGGCCTCGGCCAGCAGCACATTCATGTGGCCCGGCATACGTCCGGCCACCGGATGAATGGCAAAGGTCACCTTTTTGCCCATGGAAACCAGTTTGCTGGACAGATCGATCACATCAAACTGGGCCTGGGCAACCGCCATACCGTATCCAGGCACAATAATAACTGTTTCAGCATTGCGGGCCAGATCCGCTGCAGTTTCAAAAGGATCGGATGCCGGGGTTTCCATTTTCGGGGCCTGTTCCGCCGCAGGCGGTGCAATACTGGACAGGGCAGGTGTATCAGGTTCTGTACCCGGACCGGTACCAGGTTTTTCAGGGATTTTTTCCGGTACAAATACATGGAAAAGGCTGCGGTTCATGGCCTTGCACATCACATGGGTAAGGATGGAACCGGAGGCGGCCACGGTGGCCCCGCAGGCGATAAGCAGCTGGTTCTCGATAATCATGCCGCAAAAGGCGGCTGCCACACCTGCAGTGGCGTTTAAAAAGGAGATGAGCACCGGCATGTCCGCCCCGCCGATGCGGATGGAGAACACAATGCCGAACAGGATGGAAAGGGCGATGATGAGCAGATAAAATACCAGAACAGCCCCGGCGGGTGCAAAAAATGCTGCAATGACCAATACAATCATGGCCCCCAGGATTGCCATGACAAGCCGGGTATGGTGCGGCAGAATGGTCGGGGTCTGCCCCAGTCTGCCTGACAGCTTGCCTGCGGCAACCATGCTGCCGGAAAAGGTCAGTGCACCGATGGCCAGACCCAGAAGACCGGATATTTCATTCATGGCCCCCAGGTGATGGAAGCCCCGCATCAGCTCTGCAAGGGACAGAAAAAACGCGGCAATCCCGCCGGCACCGTGCTGGAACGCCACCATGGCCGGAATCTGGATCATGGTGATCTTTCTGGCCACCCAAACCCCGGGAGCTGCACCGGCCAGAAGGCAGAACACCACAATATTGGGATGCATGATCCCGTTCCGGGAAATCACCAGGATTGCGGCACACAACAGGGCAAAGGCGGCCGCAAGGTTACCGTATTTTGCCAGAAAGGGCCGGCGGAACAGCCATATCCCCAGGATCAGAATACCGATGACACAAAAATCCAGAACCAGGTGCACAAAAGCATATGTCTGTGGCATTATTTTTTCCCCTCCCCCTGTTTTTTCCTGAACATGCGCAGCATCCGGTCGGTTATGGCAAATCCGCCCACGAGGTTGAAGGCAGCCATGATAAAGGCCACAGATCCGATGATCTGTTCAGACCGTGTGGATGTGACGGAAAAAAGAATCAACACCCCCAGAATGGTGACTGCGGATATGGCGTTTGTCATGGACATCAAAGGGGTGTGCAGCAGGGTCGGGATGCGGGAGATCAGAAAATACCCCACCACAAAGGAAAAAACAAACACCCCTGCCATCAATAATAGATTTGTCATTGGACGGCTCCGGATAACGTTACGGGTTGCGGTTAATCAGACAGGCCCATGGCTTTTCTGGTACCCTTATGGAACAGCTCTCCTTTATGGGTCACCAGGGAGTCTTTGATGATCTCATCTGTCATATCAAAGTTGGTTGCCTTGTTTTTAAACAGGTTTTCCACAAAATAATACAGGTTGTTGGCATACAGCCAGGAGGAATGCACGGGCAACGAACCTGGAATATTTTTAATACCGCAGATATACACCCCGTTATGGATGAACTCTTTTCCCGGATCCGTGATCTCGCAATTGCCGCCCTGGTCAATGGAGACATCCACAATCACTGAACCGGGTTTCATGGTTTCCACCATTTTCCGGGTCACCAGGGTCTGGGCCACCTCCCCGGGCACCAGGGCGCTGAGAACAATGATATCAGCCTCTGCCACCAGGGGGGCCAGGGCCTGGCGTTCTTTTTCAAGCCAGTCTTCAGAAAGGGCTTTTGCATACCCGCCGTCTCCGATCACAAGTTCCGGCGGGGCATCAAATCCCACCACTTTGACCCCAAGGCTTTCCGCCTCTTTTTGTGCATCCGGCCGGATATCCACCGCCTTGACCACCCCCCCCAGCCGTTTGCCTGTGGCAATGGCCTGGAGACCCACCACACCCGTGCCGATCACCAGGATATTGGCCGGTTTTATCATGCCGATGGAGGTACCGATCATGGGTACAAATTTCGGAAAATTGGCTGCTGCAATGATAATGGATTTATAGCCTGTGATGGCACTCATGGATGTCAGCGGATCCATGCGCTGGGCCCGGGAAATCCTGGGAATACCATCCATGGTAAATGCCGTGATATGCCGCTTCTGCAGCTTTTTCACATCATTATGATTGGATGGTGCAGCCGGGTGCAGAAAGGTGATGAGGATGGTGTTTTCCTTTATCATGTCTATCTCATGGGTGTTGAACTGTTCATTGAACAAGGGTTCTTTCACCTTTAAAATAATATCCGCCTTTTCAAACACCTGGGCAGCGTCTGCTGCAATGTCGGCTCCGGCACTGCGGTAATGGTCGTCATCCACAAAAACCCCGGCACCGGCCTTTGTTTGTACAAGCACGTCAAATCCCAGTTTTATGAATTTTTCAATGGTTTCCGGAAGTGCTGCAACCCGGTTTTCCTTGTACATGATCTCTTTGGGTATCCCGATCAACATGGTATGGCTCCTTATTGTTTATTCTGGATAAATAGGTTTTCAGGGGTTTCCTGCTACAGATCAGATGCTGTTTTTTTGATCTGGCCGGCACACTGCTGCAAAGCGGTGTAAAATATCGGCGGTTCAGGAGAGGAAAGCAGGGCGTTGAGATCTTTTATGGCGGCCGTGAAAAATGCCTGTAATTGGTCTTTATCAATGTCAGGATTCTTCACCATGGCACGCGCCATTTTTTCAAAGCTGTCTGTTGCCAGAATTCTGATATCATAATACAGATCCCTGCGCTTTATTACTAAAAGAACCTCCTGTGCCAGATCCAGGCCCGGATTTTCGACAAACGGCAATGCCTCGATGGCAGCTTCCCGCAGCCGCCAGTTATGATCAAACCTGAGCAGGCGGATCAATTCATCCTGGCAGTATCCCAGTTCACCGGTCCGGGACAGTCTTTCCAGTTTTTCCAGAACAGCCCCCCAATCCATCAGGTTTCCAAAAACGTTGTTTTCCATAGGGCATCCTTTGCTTTTTACGTGGTATTTTTTCCCTGCACTGCCGGAGACCGGACATCTACCGATACCGGCACATAACAATACAGGATCTGCCGCTATACTTCAGGAGCAATGCGCGTGCCACGGACAGAAATAAAAAAAAATAACTGTAAATTTAATATGTTATAGAAAATATATTGGTAAAATCAGGAAGGAAGGAAACCGGCGAAACTATTGCACAATGCATCAGGTGGTGCAATATGCAACACTATTTTATGTCCAGGCGGTTCATGATGCGCCACAGGGTGGACCGGTCAATTCCCAGCAGTCTGGATGCCCGGGTTTTGTTCTGGTTTGTTTTTTCCAGAACCTTGCAGATATGGTGCCTGTTCAATTGGTCCAGAGAATGGATATCGCCGGCATCTTTCTTAGTATCCGGTCTGATCAATGCATGGGGCAGGCTGTTCAGGGTCAGTTTCGGTCCTGTTTCAAAAAGCGTGGCCCGTTCAATGATATTTTCAAGCTCTCTTACATTTCCGGGCCAGGGATATGCCTCCAGCTTTTTTAATACCGCCTGTGAGATGGCGGTTATGGATTTGTTGTTGCCGGCACAATACTGGTGCAGAAAATGGTGTGCCAAAAGACTGATATCCCCCTGCCGCTCCCGTAAAGGCGGCAGGTCGATTACAACCACATGCAGCCGGTAATACAGATCTTTTCTGAACCTGCCCTGTTCAACCATGGCCTCAAGGTCCTTGTTTGTGGCTGCAATGACCCTGACAGACACCTTTTTTGTTTCATGGGAACCTACCGGCTGAATTTCCATGTTTTCCAGGACCCGCAAAAATGTCTGCTGCAGGCCTTGGCCGATATCACCGATTTCATCCAGAAATATGGTGCCGCCGTCAGCCGCCTCAAAAAACCCCATTTTGTCGGAGATGGCGCCGGTGAATGCCCCTTTGACATGGCCGAACAATTCACTGGCCAGCAGATTTTCATTGAGGGCGGCGCAATTGACGGGAATATAGGGTTTTGATGCCTTGTTGGAATTAAAGTGGATGGCCCTTGCAACCAGTTCCTTTCCTGTGCCGGTTTCTCCTTTTATCAGCACGGTGGCGTGTGCGTCCTTGACAAAATTGATGGCCTTGAAAACCCCCATCATTGCTTCACTGGTGCCCACTATATTGTCAAAGGTATATTTTTTTTCCAACTGCTGCTGCAGCCGGAGATTGTTTAAAACCAGCTGCCGCTTTTCCAGGGTTTTTTTGATAACCAGCCGCAGCTCTTCCATGTCAAAGGGTTTGAGGATATAGTCTTCCGCCCCCTGCTTCATGGCAGATACTGCCGTATCAACTGTGCCGTATGCCGTTATGATGATAAACATCATATCCGGATCATATTTTCTGGCTGCACGCAGAAGCTGGCTGCCGTCAATACCCGGAAGTTTCAAATCTGACAGAACCAGATCAAACCGGTTGTCTTTAATCTGTTCCAGTGCTTTTTCGCCGGTATCAACCGATGTCACGGCATAGCCCTGTTTTGAAAGCACATACACCAGTCCCTGATTCATCTTTTCATCATCTTCAACCACCAGAATCTTACATTTTTTCATAAAACATCCTGTGCAGCAGGCAGTTCAAGGGTAAAAACCGTACCAGGCTTTTTTGCCTGCTCTCTGGTTGCACTGATAACCCTGATATCTCCCCCCAGTTTTCTGGCCATTTCATAGCTTACAAAAAGGCCGAGTCCAATACCGTCCCCTGGTTTTTTGGTGGTGAAAAACGGATCAAAAATTTTATTTAGTTTTTCCGGGGCTATGCCGGGTCCTGAATCCGCAACCTCTATTTTTATTTTTTTAACTGCCGGTATATACCGTGTTTTCACTGTGAGCACCCCGCCTTTTTCCATGGCTTCAACCGCATTGGCCACAAGGTTGGTCAATATGGCCTGAAACGTGCTTGCATCAGCCTTTACAAAAGGGATTGCCGGTTCCAGTTCTGCTGTTACCCTGATATCTTTTGCCCCACAATGGGGCCTGGTGATATCCAGCAGTTTTGCCACAATCTTGTTGCTGTCGGTTGTGCTGTCATCTTTTTGGGAATGGCGGGAAAAATCCAGCAGATTTCTGATGATGGTGCTGCCCCGCCTGACCTCATCAATGACTGTGGCAAGCCTTTGATGCACCTTTTCATCCCCGGATTCTGACAGCTCTTCTTTTGCGATCTGGGTATAGAGCAGGGCATTGGCAAGGGGTGTGTTCAGTTCATGGGCAAGACCGGAGGTCAAAAGACCCAATGATGCCAGTTTTTCCTTCTGGATGACCTGAAACTCCAGCTCTTTTTCATACTGGTACTTGGCCTTTAAAATATTGACGATAACCGTTGAAATAAAAAGCGCCAGTCCGAAAACAACCAGGGCGGTCAACAGTCCGTAAATTATGGCCTCACGCCCCAGGTTTCTGATGCGGTTCAAAATTTCCGCCATATCCTGGTCCGCCATCACATACCAGGGGAAGGTGTCCACTCTCTGGTAGGCCTGTAGCACCTGTTCACCTCTGTAGTCTCTTATTTCATGCAGCCCGTGGGCCCGGCCGTCTGAAAGGTCGATGGCAATGGTGTCTGCAAGTGCCCTGGCCCCGAAACGTGAAGCAGACAAAAACCTGCCTGTATCATCCACCAGATACACTTCACCGGTATCTTCAATGTTGCTTTTCCGCAGCAGCACGTCCACAAAGCGAAAATCTATCACCGCGCACAACCTGGTGCAATTTTTTTCCGGTGCTGCTGCAATGGGTGTGCAGATCACCAAAGCGGGTATTTTTTCCTGTCCAAAGGGAAAGGCAAAAATATCGGTAAATGACGCACCCATCCATGTGTGCGTCACTGCCTGCTGATCCTGAAGCGGATCCATGGCAGGATTCCGGGTGAAAAAAACGGCTGCCGCCCTGTCCACACCAAAAAACCCCAGATAGGGCTGAACCCGATCTTTCATCTTTTCCAGATGTGCTGCAAGTACGGCAGTCTCCGGATCAAGCAAACAGATCATACCGGACAGGTGTTTGAGATCATTGACTCTTTCCAGCATGAATTCCCTGATTGCCCCGGCGTTCTGTTTGGACAGCCCGTTCAGATAGGAGGAGGCCCTTTCTTTAATCAGGGTTTCTCCCTGGGAAATGAGCTTGTATCCCAAAGAGGCCAGGGGAACAAGTGACACAAGCATAAATGCCATAATCAGGCGTATTCTGAGTCGCGCAAAATTCATCTGCCCGCCGTGAAACCAT
Organism: Desulfotignum sp.; assembly: GCA_036351635.1. Taxonomy (GTDB): domain Bacteria; phylum Desulfobacterota; class Desulfobacteria; order Desulfobacterales; family Desulfobacteraceae; genus Desulfotignum. The sequence continues at coordinate 15,659 of JAZBPL010000026.1, read as the reverse complement.
CCTGGAAAAATGGCCGGAACCTGTCACAGGTGCCGGCCATTAAAGGGTGTAAAACCGCATCAAAGAAAACTGTTATTTCTCTTTTTTATCATCAGCTGCTTTTCCCACGTCTGCCATCATTTTGAGCATGGCATACCGGTCATTGACCTCTTCTTCTATTTTTTTGCGCAGGCGCCGGGATTCTTCAGGAAAACTTTTTTCCAGGGCCGCAAACCGCACCTCACCGCTTAAAAATTCCTGGAGACTGCCGTCTGGTTCCTTTGAATCCAGAATAAAGGGGTTTTTACCCGCATCCATGAGATCCGGATTGAACCGGTACAATGGCCAGTAACCGGATTCCACAGCCAGTTTGCCCTCTTCCTGGGATTTTCCCATGCCTTTCCTGATCCCCTGGTTGATGCAGGGGGCATAGCAGATGATCAAAGATGGCCCAGGATATTTTTCCGCTTCCAGCAGTGCTTTCATGGTCTGGTTCTTGTTGGCGCCCATGGAGATGGATGCCACATAAATATACCCGTAAGTCATCATCATCCGGCCCAGGTCTTTTTTGCCGATCTTTTTACCGGATGCCGCATATTTGGCAATAGCGCCGGTGGGGGTTGCTTTGGAAGACTGGCCCCCGGTGTTGGAGTACACTTCTGTGTCCATCACCAGGATATTGATGTCTTCTCCCGAGGCCAGCACATGGTCCAGACCCCCGAACCCGATATCATAGGCCCAGCCATCCCCCCCGAATATCCAGTGGGATTTTTTGGTGAACACATCTTTTTCTTCATAAATTTCCTTGAGACGCCCATGATTTACATCCTTGAGCAGGGTTTTGAGGGCAAATCCGTATTTGGCGGATATCTCAGGGTCATCCTTGCCATCCAGCCAGCCTTCCAGGGCCTGTTTTACCTCCGGGGCCAGATCTGTTTCCAGGGCCTGTTTCATTTTGGATGCCAGTGTGCTGCGGCGGCTCTGGGTGGCCAGCATCATGCCGTACCCGTATTCTGCAGCATCCTCAAAAAGGGAGCTCGCCCAGGCAGGGCCGTGTCCGTCTGCATTGGTGCAGTAAGGTGTAGACGGTGCTGATCCTCCCCAGATGGAAGAACATCCTGTGGCATTGGCAATGGTCATTCTTTCGCCGAAGAGCTGGGTGATCACCTTGACATAGGGGGTCTCCCCGCACCCGGCACAGGCTCCGGAGAACTCGAGCAGGGGTTTGTGCAGCTGGCTGCCCTTGACGGTTTCCCGTTTGAGAATATCGGTTTTAAAGGGAATGCCCAGAGAAAATGTGTGGTTGGTTTTTTGTTCATCCACCTGGGTGGACAACGGTTTCATCACCAGGGCGGTTGTCTTGGCCGGGCAGATGTCGGCACAGTTGCCGCAGCCCTGGCAGTCAAGGGGGTTTACCTGAATTCTGAATTTATAATCTTCCATGCCCTTGCCTTTGCCGTCCACCGTGACAAAGGTATCCGGCGCACCTGCCAGTTCATCTTGTGCGGCTACAATGGGAATAATGGCGGCATGGGGGCAGACAAAGGCGCACTGGTTGCACTGGATGCAGTTCTCCGGTATCCATTCCGGCACATTGATGGCAACCCCGCGTTTCTCATATTTGGAGGTTCCCTGTTCAAAGACCCCGTCCACGGAAAATGCTGATACAGGCAGGTCATCTCCGCCCTGGGCATTGATTTTGCGCATCACATTTTCAACGAACGGCGTGGCCGGTTCCGCATGGGTCTCTTTTCTGACCGCGTCTTTCCAGGATTTGGGAACCTTTACTTTTTTCAGGTTGTCAAGGGTCTTGTCCACCGCCTCGATATTCATGTTCACAACGGCATCACCTTTTTTGCCGAACATCACCTGGATATCCTGCTTGAGCAGGGTGATGGCCTCCTCCACGGGCAGCACATTGGACAGCTTGAAAAAACAGGTCTGCATGATCATGTTGATGCGGTTGCCCAGGCCGATCTTTTCAGCAATGGCCACTGCATCAATATTGTAGAAGTTGAGTTTTTTATCATAAATGGTCTTGCGCACATCCCCGGGTATCTGGGTTTCCATATCCTTTACAGACCACTGGGAGTTGAGCAGAAACGTGCCCCCTTCCTTGATGCCCTTGAGCACATCATAGATCTGCACATAATTGGATTTGTGGCAGGCCACAAAATCCGGATTTTCAATCAGATAGGTGGATTTGATCTTCACATCCCCGAACCGCAGGTGTGACACGGTCAAACCCCCGGATTTTTTGGAGTCATAGGCAAAATATCCCTGGGCGTACTTGTCTGTGTTATCTCCGATGATCTTGATGGCGGACTGGTTGGCACCAACCGTACCGTCAGACCCCAGTCCCCAGAATTTTGCGGAAATGGTGCCTTCCGGTGCCGGGTCAAACCCTTTTTGCACCTCCAGGGAGGTGTGGGTCACATCATCATCGATCCCCACGGTGAAATGGTTTTTCGGGGATACGGCATTCATGTTTTCATACACCGCCTTGATCATGGATGGGTTGAACTCCTTGGAAGAGAGCCCGTACCGGCCCCCGATGATCTTCGGTCCTTCCCCGTATTCCATGAATGCGGTGCACACATCTGTATACAGAGGTTCTCCGATGGCGCCGGGTTCCTTTGTTCTGTCCAGCACCGTAATGGTTTCCACGGTGGCAGGAACGGTCTGTAAAAATGCCTGGGTGTCAAAGGGCCGGTACAGCCGGACCTTGACCAGGCCCAAACGGTATCCCTGGGCATTGAGGCATGCAATGGATTCTTCGATGGCTTCACAGGCAGATCCCATGGCTACGACAACATGGGATGCCTGGGGATCTCCCACATAGTCAAACAGACGGTAAGGCCGGCCGGTCAAATCCCCCACCTTTTTCATATACGCGGTGACAATGGCCGGAACTTTCAGATAATATGTGTTGACCGCTTCTCTGCCCTGAAAATAGATGTCCGGGTTCTGGGCCGTACCCCTGGTATCAGGATGTTCCGGGTTCACAGCCCGGGATTTGAATGCTTTGTAGGCCTCAAAATTAAACAGGGATGCCATATCTTCATAGTCAATCATTTCAATTTTCTGGATCTCATGGGAGGTTCTGAATCCGTCATAAAAATGGAGAAACGGCACCCGGGCATCCACTGTGGCCAGATGGGCCACCAGGGCCAGGTCCTGGGCTTCCTGGACCGATGAAGAAGCGATCATGGCAAATCCGGTCTGTCTGGCGGCCATCACATCCTGGTGGTCCCCGAATATGGACAGGGCATGGGCGGATATGGACCGGGCAGTGACATGAAACACAGAGGGCAGAAGCTCCCCGGATATTTTGTACATATTGGGAATTTTAAGCAGCAGCCCCTGGGAGGCGGTAAAGGTGGTGGTCAGAGCCCCTGCTGCCAGAGACCCGTGGACAGCCCCTGCTGCACCGGCCTCGGACTGCATCTGCTTGACATCCAGCACCTGGCCGAATATATTCTTGCGGCCCTTGGACGCCCAGGAATCGGCTATTTCCCCCAGCGGACTGGATGGCGTAATGGGATATATGGCTGCCACTTCACTCATGGCATATGCCACATGGGTTGCAGCGGTATTCCCGTCAATTGTCTGCATGCTTTTTTTCATAATTTTCACCTCTTGTGGTTTTATGCGAACATATAAAAATCCCAATATAACCTGTAAGTCATACAATAAATTATCAAATTTGTAAATGCCGTATCCACCTCCCAACCGTAATTACATGAATAAATGCACACACATCTGTGCTTTGCATGTCATCCCCAATGGTATCCTGTATCTATTTCCTATGCTTCTGCTAAAAAATATGGTAGAGTATTCAGATGTTTTATAATTATATTTTTAATAAAAAAAATACCTTAGCAGCATATTACAAGGAGTTTACATGGGATTTTTATCCACCACCTTTTCTGTGAGCCGGTATCACATCCAGAATACATTTGACAGTGAGCCCATGGAACAGGTGCGCCAGGGACTGGTCAAACATGCCATCCCGAAGCTGGAAAATGAATACGAAGAAATTTCGGCCGGGTGGACCCCTTATGAAAGCCCGTATCTGCCTGATTTTGAAAAATTTTCCTTTGTTTTCGGTCCCTATTTTCTTTTTTCTCTGCGCATCGATAAAAAATCGATCCCTGCCAAACTTGTGCAAAAACAGATGGCCATTGAAATTGAAAAGAAAAAAGAAAAATCCGGCAGGGATTTTATTTCCAAAAACGAAAAATCTGAAATCAAGGAGATGGTCATGGATGTGCTCATGCACAAAATGCCATCCATCCCCAATGTGTATGATATTCTCTGGAACTATGAATCAGCCGACCTGTTTCTGCTCACCACCCAGAAGGCTGCCAATGAATTTTTTGAAACCATATTTTTAAAATCATTTACCCTCAAACCCATCCGCATTTTTCCCTATACCCTGGTTGAAACAAAATCTGCTTTTTCATCTGCGCAGAAAGACCGGATATTGACCCTGACCCCCCTGCACCATGTGAGGTAACCCATGCTGGATATTGCAACCGCCTACAATAAATACGGCTTTTTAGGAAATGACTTTTTGACCTGGCTGTGGTTTATCATCGAAACAGACCAGGATATCACCCGGATAATGGCATCAAAGGAACCGGTTTCCCTTGATATCGGCAATTCTCTGGTACTGGAAAATACATTGGGTGATAAATCCAAGGAAAAAATCACCATCAAAGGGGACCAGGCCGGTCTTGAAGAAGGAACCACCGCCCTGAAAAAAGGGGCCAAGGTTACGGAAATGAACCTTTTGTGCACCCTTGGCCAGGAAGAGGAATACACATTCACCATCAAAGGAGAGAGCTTCAATATCACCGGGCTGAAAACCCCTGCTGCCGGCAGGGATGGTGCTGATGATGAGATCGAAGGCCTGATCCTTGAAAAAGCCCATCTGCTGTTCCGGATCACCCAGGTTATTGACACCCTGTTTTTGGCCTATCTATACCTGCGCACGGCAGATGACTGGAAAGACAACAGCTTGTCCCGGATGCGCGCCTGGATATACAATGATTAAAACTGTGTTGAAAAAATGATCAAAACTGCCCCTTTTTAAACACCTTTTGCAGCAGGGGTTCAAAACCTGTGACCTGTGTGATGTATACCAACATTTTTTCAACACAAAACCCATAAAAATATAATGGTATTTCAAATAATTAAAAAGTTTTAAACATATGAACACCCCTTATTGTTATTATTGTTTTTTTAAATCTAATTATAAATAAATACCCAACATATTTATCAATTGATAATTGCCCTGTTTTAAGATAAATATTTTGAAAAAATAGAATCAATAAGAGATAGGAAAAGGAACCTGAATGAGATTTTCATTTGACAGAAAAGAGGTCCTGGAGATCCTTTCAAAAATCCAGGGGATCACCGGCAGAAAAACAAATCTGACCATCACCTCGGACGTATTGATAAAGGCCATGGGAGACCAGATCATCATCACTGCCAATGACCTGGAAACCGTATTTACAGGGACCTATGATGCCCAGGTGGAAACAGAAGGCATTTTGTCCATCAGTTCAAAAAAATTTTTTGAAATCATCCGGGAATACCCGGACAATACCATTCCTGTCAATGAAGTGGAAAACCGGTGGGTGGAGATCGGAAAAGGCGACAGCCTGTTTCATATTGTGTCATCAGATTATGAAAATTTTCCGGAAACCCCGGTGATCGAAAATGTGGATTTCATTGAAATCGATGCCAGGGATCTGCGGAAAATGGTGGAGGCTGCCGCTGTGGTTTCCGCCCTGGGAGATGAAAAACGCATCTATGTACTGGGGGCTTTGATTGAAAAAATCACAAAAAATGACACACCGTTTTTACGCATGGTGTCCACTGATTCCAGGCGCCTGAACTGTTATGATGCCCCTTACACCGGGGATCTTGTCCTGCCTGAAGAAGATGTGATTATTCCCAAAAAAGGGCTGTCAGAACTGCATAAATTCATTGATAACAGTTCTGAAACCATCCGGGTGGGTATCAAGGACAACCACTTTATTTTCCAGCGGGTCAATGAATCCATTATGATAAAACTGCTGCAGGGAGCGTATCCTGACTACAGGCCCATCATAAACACCGATCTCATGACCGGCATCGAAGTGGACCGCACCATGTTTTTCACCCTGATGCGGCGGGTGTCCATTCTGACCTCAGATGATTACAAGAGCGTGATCATCAATTTCAAGGAAGGCGAACTCACCGTCACCATCACCAATCCGGAAATCGGCGAATCCAAAGAGCGCATGATGATCGGGTATGATGGTGAAGAAATCAAGAGCGCCTTCAACCCCAGATATTTTATGGATGCTTTGAACCTGTTTGACCAGGCCACTGTGGTACTCCATATAAAAGAGATCAAAAGTCCGTGCATCATCAAATCCCTGGATGATGACAAACTCATTTGTGCAATAATGGCAATGCATTTATCATGAAAGAAAACACCGTGACAAAAGAATACAACGCAGACAGTATTAAAATTCTGGAAGGACTGGAAGCGGTCCGCAAAAGACCGTCCATGTACATCGGTAACGTGGATATGGAAGGACTTCATCATCTGGTGTATGAGGTGGTGGACAACAGCATTGACGAAGCAATGGCCGGCCATTGTGATACCATCAACATCACCATCCACCCGGATAACAGCGTAAGTGTGATTGACAACGGCCGGGGTATTCCGGTTGAAATGCATGAAACAGAGCACATACCGGCCTGTGAAGTGGTCATGACCAAGCTGCATGCCGGCGGAAAATTCGACAAGGATTCCTATAAAGTGTCAGGTGGTCTCCATGGTGTGGGCATTTCCGTTGTCAACGCCCTGTCCCAGCATCTGGAAATGGAGGTGTATAAAAACGGGAAAATTTACCACCAGACCTATTCCCGGGGCCATAAACTCACCGACCTTGTGATCAAAGGCGATACCGTGAAAAAAGGGACCAGGATCAGGTTCACCCCGGATTTCACCATCATGAATGAAAATGAGTTTGATTATGAGGTGCTGTCCCGGCGCATGCGGGAGCTGGCATTTCTGAACAAAGGGGTCAGGATTATTATCGAAGATGAGCGGTCTGCCCAGAAAGATGATTTTTTCTATGAAGGCGGCATTGTATCGTTTGTTGAGTATCTCAACAGATCCACCACCCCCCTGCATGATCCCATTCACATAGAAGGGGACAAAAAAGATGTCCAGGTGGAGGTGGCCATTCAGTACAATGACACCTTCAAGGAAAAACTGTATTCCTATGCCAATAACATCCGCACCATCGAGGGCGGATTTCATGTATCCGGGTTCAAGGCTGCCCTCACCCGGACCGTGAACGCCTATATAGCCGGTTCCAAAACCCTGCCCAAAAACATGCAGAACCTCAAGCTTTCCGGCGATGACATGAGAGAAGGCCTGGCCGTGATCATTTCCGTAAAGATCATGGAGCCCCAGTTCGAAGGCCAGACCAAAACCAAGCTGGGCAACAACGATGTCAAGGGTATAGTGGAATCTATGCTCAACGAGAAACTGGGGCAGTTTCTGGAAGAAAATCCCACCGTGGCAAAACAGATCATATCCAAGGCTGTGGATGCCGCCAGGGCAAGGGATGCCGCCAAGCGGGCAAGGGAACTGGCCCGGAAAAAAGGGACACTCATGGATTCCACCCTGCCGGGCAAGCTGGCGGAATGCCAGTTTGCAGACCCGGCGGAAAGAGAGCTGTTCCTGGTGGAGGGTGATTCTGCCGGCGGGTCTGCCAAACAGGGAAGGGACAGAAGGTTCCAGGCTATCCTGCCTTTGAAAGGCAAAATTCTCAATGTGGAAAAAGCCCGGTTTGACAAAATCCTGCGCAGTGATGAAATCAAGAACATCATCACAGTGCTGGGAACCGGTGCCGGAAAGGAAGAATATGATGTGGAAAAAATCCGGTACCATAAGGTGGTTATCATGACAGACGCAGATGTGGACGGCTCACATATCCGGACCCTTCTGCTCACCTTTTTCTACCGCCAGATGCCCGAGATGATCGCCAAAGGATATCTGTACATTGCCCAGCCGCCTTTGTTCCGGGTGGGATCCAGAAAAAGCGGACTGTACCTGAAAAACGAGGAGGAATATTCCCAGTACCTGATCCAGCGCATCGCCTCCCAGAAAGATCTGTTCATCAACGAGCAGACCGACCCGGTCCCCGAGGAAAAATTCTACCAGTTCATGCTGGACATGACCAGTTACTTCAATGCCGTGTCTTTGCTGCGCAAGCGTGATTTTGATACCGGCATGCTGCTCAAGGTCATCCACCACGGGGTGAAAGACAAATTTTTCCTGGAGAAACACAGCAATTTCGAGGCATTGTCAAAAGACCTGGAAAAAGCCGGGTACCAGCCCAGGGAGATCGAATATGACAAGGAGCGCAGCATTTTTGAGATGGATATTTATGACAAGGAGGGAAAACAGTTTCTGCTCCGGGTGGGCAGGGAAATCCTGGCCACCAGCGACTACAAGCAGATGCTCAAAAGCTATGAAAAAATAGCGGAACTCAACAAACCCCCTTTCTGCATCATGTCCAAACAGGAAGATGCCAAAATCAAAAATGCGTTTACCACCATAGACGACCTGTACGCCTTTATCATGGCGGAGGCCAAAAAAGGCATTACCATCCAGCGGTACAAAGGTTTAGGGGAGATGAATGCGGAACAGCTGTGGGACACCACCATGAATCCGGAAAAGCGCATGATGCTTCAGGTGAACATCGAGGATGCGGAAAAAGCGGACGAGATATTCACCCTGCTCATGGGCGAAGAGGTGGAACCAAGGCGCAACTTTATCCAGAAGCATGCATTAGAGGTGTCATCTCTGGATTATTAGCATCCCGAAAAAATCATGCAAAAAAGACCTGATATCACAAGAAAGCGGATATCAGGTCTTTTTTTATAATTCTGCTGACAGGGCGTCCATGGCTTTTTTCATCTGCCGCATGGCCTGGCGCAGCCGCTCTTCATTTTCCACAAGGGCCAGGCGCAGATAGCCTTCGCCCTCCTCACTGAACCCGGTGCCCGGTGCCACCGCCACATTGGCCCGGTCCATCATCTCGATGGCAAACTGCAGGGCCCCCATTTTATCGAACGGTGCCGGGATTTTTGCCCATACAAACATGCCGGCCCTGGGCGGGGTGATATTCCATCCCATGCGGGTCAGGCCGTTACACAGGACATCCCGCCGGGTTTCATAGGTCTTGGCCAGCACCGGTATGGTGTCGTCACAGTCTCTGAGCGCAATGATGCCCGCCACCTGGATGGCGGAAAAGATGCCGTAGTCAAAATACCCCTTGATCTGGCCCAGGGCCTTGACGATCTGTTCATTGCCCACACAGTAACCGATACGCCAGCCCGCCATGTTGTAAGATTTGGAAAAAGAACCGAACTCCACCCCCACATCCTTGGCCCCGGGGGCCTCCAGAAAACTGGGGGCTTTGTATCCGTCAAAGGTGATCTTGGAATAGGCAAAGTCATTGATCACCATGAATTTGAACCGCTTGGCCAGGGCAACGATCTCTGTGAAAAAAGCAGTGTCCGTCACCACGCCCGTGGGATTGTGGGGATAGTTGAGCATCAACACTTTGGGGGCGGGGTAGCAGGATTCGCAGATGTTGATGATTCGGTTCAAAAATCCCTGCTCCGGTGCAATGGGGATCCGCATGACATTGGCCCCGGCAATGACCGCGGCATAGATGTGGATGGGAAAGGCCGGCGCCGGCACCAGCACAGAATCCCCCGGTCCCATGATGGCCAGGCACAGATGGGAAATCCCTTCTTTGGAACCGATGGTGAAATATGTTTCCTTTTCCGCATCCAGGTTGATGTCATAGTGCCGCTTGTAATATTTGGCGATCTCCTTTTTCAAATGGGGCATGCCCGAGCTTTCCGGATACCGGTGGGACTTGGGGTCCTTGGCCACCTGCACCAGTTTTTCGATCACCGCATCCGGGGTGGGATCCATGGGATTGCCCATCCCTAAATCAATGACGTCATCCCCATTGCGCCGTTTTTCCATTTTCATCTTGTTGATCATGCCGAACAGATAGGGCGGCAGCTGTTCCATGCGGCCGGCAAAACGAATGATATTTTCTTCCACAACCATGTGACTCCCTGTAAAATAACTGTATTGGAAATAAAAATTACATCATACCTGATTTTTATTTTAAAAATAAAGAGAAAAAAGGATGAAAAAATCAACCCTGAGCCACATCACCTGTCATTGCCGGGAGAGGAAATATATCAGGGCAGTATCTGATATATTGAAAAAAATTTGAATAAATGTCAACATAGAAAGGCAACAACGTCTGCATATGGGCAACAAAGCATATGCTGTGAAACGATCGGTGTATCAACACAGCCCATTTCATATCACCAGAGCGGTGGCCGAACACTATGATACCTGGAATGCCGAGAAAATAGAGGCCAGACAGAAACAGCTTGCATCTGTTGCAGCAGGCATATGGAAGATAGATTTTGGAGGGTAGAAAAGAAAAATATGAAAACGGACGGGACTTTCACCGGGCCGCACCAGGTCATGCTTGAAAAATGGATCAGCTGTGCACCGTTTGAAAAACTGCTGGGACTCGATATTGTGGAGGCAAAAGACGGGCGCGCTAATCTGACCATGCCCTTTGTGTATGAGCTGGCCCAGGGACAGGGCATGGCCCATGGCGGGGCCATCGTCACCCTGGCGGATACAGCAGTGGCCATGGCCGTCAAAAGCATCCTTCCCCCGGACAGCCGGTTCGGGACCATCTCCCTGAACGCGGAATTTCTGGGGCCGGTGACACAAGGGGTCCTGTCTGCCAGAGCAGAGGTGACACCGCTGGAAAATCGGCAGGTGCAGGGACAGGCCCTGGTTTTTGATGAAGCGGGCAGACAGGTGATGCGGTTTTCCGCCATGTTCAAGCTTGGCAGAGAGGTCAAAACGGCAACACACAGAAAAGGAGAATGATATGAATCAGCAGTGGCAGGCCGCCTTCGGGCAGATGACCTACGGCATTTATGTCTTGACAACGGTGATGGATGATACCGTCAACGGCATGATCGCTTCCTGGGTGAGCCAGGTGTCTTATGACCCGCCCCTGATCATGGCAGCGGTACATCCCAACCGGTATTCCCATGACATGATTGTCAACAGCAGGGCCTTTGGGCTGCACATCATCGATCAGTCGCAAAAAGCACTGCTTGGACGGTTCAAGGGGCCGGATCCGGGGGAAAAATTTTCCGGGATGGACTGGAAACCCGGAAAAACCGGGGTGCCCATTCTGAAAGACTGCCTGGCCTGGTTTGAGTTGCAGATGATCCACCATCACCAGCCGGGCAATCACAGTCTTTTTATCGGCACGGTTGTGGATGCGGATGTTCAATCACAAGGGAGTCCCCTTTCAACCCAGGATTATGAGGGGATGTATGTGGGGAAAAGCTGATACCCCGGGCGGGTTTCAGAAATGGTATTGACAACTTGTAATGAGCCAGACGCATCAAAATTTTTGCAAAAGTGCAATTTTTGGTGTAATGATATATTTTTGTGTAACAGCCTGCATGAACAGGGGGAGTAGCATTTTTTTATCTGAAAAATTTTATCGGTTAACACCGCCTTTTCATGCAGCTGCTGATCACATCTGTCTCACACTATGGGTGTTTTTACTGCTGTTTTTCTCCGTGGTATATGGAAGTGCCGGCAAAGGATATGCTGCCCAGGTTACCCTGTCCCGTGATTCGCTGCAACTGACGGCAGATGAAACAGCCTGGCTGGATGCGCACCCATCCATCACTGTTGGGGGACCAAGGGCATTCCCGCCGTTTCATTTCTTTGACGATAATGGTGATTTGCAGGGCATCTCAGCGGATTATCTGTCTGCCATAGCAGAGGCATTGGAACTGGAGGTCATTGTTCAAAAAAATCTGCCATGGCCGGAAGTTCTGAAAAAAGCAAAATCCGGGAAGATCGATGTGATTGCCTGTGCGGCAAAAACCGCGGAACGGGAAACTTTTCTGCTGTTTTCCATGCCTTATCTGTCTTTTCCCCTGGTGATTCTTACCCGGAAAGACGCACCGTTTATCGGCGGTATTCATGATCTTCATGGCAAAGTACTGGCGGTTATTGAAAAAAATGCCACGGTCGACTGGCTGAAAAAAGACAAGATTGCATATATACCGTATTTTGTCGATTCGCCGGCTGAGCGGCTCAGGGCGGTGGCAGCCGGACGGGTGGATGCCGGTATAGAAAATCTGGCGGCTGCCGCCTATATCATCCAGAACCATGGCCTGACAAATGTCAAGATTGCCGCACCCACACCGTATGAAAGTTATGACCTTCACATGGCAGTCAACAGGAATCATCCGGAGCTGCTGGGAATATTGAACAAAGCCATCGGGGCTATCACCCCCGGGCAGCAGATACGGATAAAAAATGACTGGCTGTCTGTGCGGTATGAGCATGGACTGCGGAAAAGCGATATATTACTGTGGGTAGGCATTGTTGTATTTGGGGCTGCCGCTATTTTGATACTGGTGGTTTTATGGAACCGGACACTGAAAAAGGAAATAACAGCCAAAAAAAAGCTTATCGCGGAACTGCAGGCTGCCATGGCTGAGATCAAAACATTGAAAGGCATTGTTCCCATCTGTTCCGGGTGCAAGAAAATTCGGGATGACGAGGGGTTCTGGAACCACCTGGAAGTGTTTATTGAAGAACACTCCCATGCATCTTTCAGTCATGGTCTGTGTCCGGCATGCGAAAAAAAATTATACGGTGCCCAGGAATGGTTTCCCCATGGGAAAAAAAACGCAGCCCCGGGAAAAAGAAAGTGATATGAAAAACAGGTTCAGCACAGATAACGATGTTGTCATCGATGCATACACCGGCCTGATGTGGACCCGAAACGCCGGGCTGGTGGAATTTCCCATGACCTGGGAAGAGGCACTGGACCAGGTGGATACATGCAACGCATCCGGGCTTTTCGGGTATCAGGACTGGAAATTGCCCAACCGCAGGGAACTGTTCAGCCTGATGAGCCATGAAATGATCAATCCCAGCCTTCCGGAAGGCCACCCGTTCACCAATGTGTTTACCGGCTATTACTGGACGGCATCGAGCTGCGCACGGCTGCCGGACCAGGCCTGGTATGTGCACCTGGGCGGTGCCCGGGTTTTCAAGGGGATGAAATATGGGTCATATATGGTCTGGCCTGTGCGGGTGGCGGACAAGAGGGGCACGGCTGTTCTTCAAACCGGACAGAAGACCTGTTTTGATGCAGGCGGCAGTGTCATGGATTGTCACGGGTCCGGCCAGGACGGTGACTTTCAGGCAGGGGTGCTGCATAAAGAAAACCGGTTTACTTCAGAAGGCGCATGTGTCCATGACAGCAGCACCGGCCTGACATGGGTGAAAAATGCACATATGACCCGAAAGCCCCTGGACTGGAAATCCGCGTCTGATATGGTGTCACAGATGAACAGGGAAACCTTTTACGGCTTCAATGACTGGCGGGTTCCCGGTATTGGTGAACTGGAGAGTCTGACAGATCTTGAAAACCATTCACCGGCCTTGGCCCTGGACCACGGGTTTGCCGATGTGCAGCCATTTTACTGGTCCGCCACCACCAGCATGTATGATACCGCCTATGCCTGGGTACTGTATACCAAGGACGGGGCCGTGGGGGTCGGGTATAAGCCCCTGCCTGAATTTTTTCTGTGGCCGGTGCGCACCCCCCCGAGACAAGGGGAGAAGGAATGAAACTGGTTGCCGACAACCTGCGCATAACCCGGCCGGAAATGAGACGTGCGCTGCAGCAGTTTGATCCGGCACCGGTGCAGGACCTGGTGAAAGCCTGTGCGGCCCGGGGTGCCTGGGCCATCGATGTGAACACCGGACCTTTGGGAAAATGTGCTGACATCGGCATGACCTTTTTCATGGAAGCGGTGCAGGCAGCGACAGACCTGCCCCTGCTCATCGATACGGCCAATCCAGATGCCATGGCAGCCGGGGTGAAGGCCGCCAGAAACCGGATCATCATCAACGGTTTTTCCTTGGAACCCCGCAAACTGGAACAGATTCTGCCGCTGGCCAGAGAACATGATGCAGATATCGTTGGGTTTTTGCTGTATCCGGATTCCCGGGTGCCAACAGATGCGGCCCAGCGTTTGGAAGTGGCCCTGGAATTGATGGAAAATGCGGAAGCGGCCGGCGTGGCAAAAGAACGTGTGATCATCGATCCGGTAATTCCACCCCTGGCATGGGCGGAGGGCATTGTCCAGGCAAGGCATGTGCTGGAGGTGATCTGCACCCTGCCGGACCTGCTGGGATTCCCGGTCCGGACCATCGGCGGCATCTCCAATCTGGGCACCAGTGCCCCGGACAAAAAAAAGCGCCTGGCAGTCGAGCAAACCTATCTTGCCATGCTGGCAGCGGCCGGCCTGGATTATGCGCTCCTGGATATCCTCAACCCGGATCTGGTGCAGGCTGCCCGGGTGTCCGGCATCCTGGCCAACGAAGACATTTTTTCCTGGGGCATGGTGCCCTGATAATGAACAATTGAACAGGAGTATCAGATGACCGGCCGGCGGTGTGATTTCGACTTTCTTGTCATAGGTTCCGGTTTCGGCGGCAGTGTGTCTGCCATGCGGCTTTCCCAGAAAGGATACAGGGTCGGGGTCATCGAAGCCGGAAAACAATGGGAAAACGATGATTTTGCCAAGGTAAACTGGAATCTGCGCAAATATCTGTGGATGCCAAAAATTTTTTTATACGGGATCCAGCGGATGAACCTGCTCAATGACATTTTCATATTGGGCGGTGCCGGGGTCGGCGGGGGCAGCCTGAATTATGCAAACACGCTGTATGTGCCGCCGGATGTTTTTTTTGAAAATGAGGTGGTCAAACGGATGGGAGGAAAAAATGCCCTTCTGCCTTATTATGAGCTGGCGGAAAAAATGCTGGGTGCTGTTGAAAACCCCTATATCGGCGAAGCAGATCATCTGATGCAACAAACTGCCGAAGATTTCGGCCGGGAACATACGTTTCATAAAACCCGGGTGGCGGTATATTTTGGCGAACAAGGCAAAAAGGCAGCAGATCCCTTTTTTTTTGGTGAAGGTCCGGACAGAATTGGTTGTGAATTCTGCGGGGCCTGCATGACCGGGTGTCGGAAAGATGCCAAAAATACTTTGGACAAAAATTATCTGTATTTTGCAAAAAAATTCGGCACCCGGATCATTCCTGAAAACAGGGTGATCGATATACAACCGCTGACAGCGGACGGGTCTGACGGATATGAAGTCACCTCTGTCAAAACCACAGGCGTATCGGGTCGGAAAACCGTTTTTCGCACAAAAGGCGTTGTTTTGTCCGCCGGGGTGCTGGGCACCCTTTCTCTGCTTTTGAAGATGCGTGAAACAGGCCGGATGCCAGAGTTATCAGATGATCTGGGGCAGCGGGTCAGGACCAACAGCGAAGCGATTCTGGCTGTCAGGGCCTGTTCACGAAACGTGGATTTTTCAACCGGGGTGGCCATCACATCCAGCGTGCACCCGGATGACAATACCCATATGGAGCCGGTCAGGTATGCAAAGGGCAATGATTTTATGGGCCTGCTGCCCGTACTGCTCACGGA
>JAZBPL010000025.1:0-15389 GCA_036351635.1 Desulfotignum sp. | reverse complement strand
CGATTGACGCAAATTCAGGACTGGGTATAATATCCCAGATTCCGGCCAAGGCCCTCCGGCCACCAGATCATGCCGTGGCGGGTAAAATTGATGCGCAGCTGCATGACAGCCCGGGCGATGCCCAGATCTCCATGGGTGATTTCTTTGACTTCTACCCCCCGCAAAACCGCACGGGTGCTGGTTTTGAGCATATCCTTGTCAATGGTGCCGTAACCGCCCCGGGCATATGCCTCCACAAACACCCCTTCGAGTTTTTCCACAAACTGGCGGTATCCGTCGGCCACGGCTGCCCGTTCCGCCATGAGCCGTGCCTGGCCCCGGGTGAGGGCGGCTTCCGGTTCCACCCCTTTGCCTGTCACTGTAAAAGTGACAATACGGTTCTGGTCATTCTGGTCTGAACCGGATTTTACAACAGGGCCCGGGGATGCCTGGTAGATATTGCAGCCGGCCAGCAGAAACAGTAATGCCCCAAAAACGACAAATTTCATGCAGTTTTTCATGTGATTCACCTTTGAATTTAAAATTTCAGGTTACTGGCAACCAAAAAAAGATATCCATAAAAACTCGACATCTTTTGCCATAAACTTGAATTTTAAATCAAGGAAAATCGCTGCCATGCCCTGGCAGGGAAAGCAAATCATGGAAGCTGTTTGCTGTTGGCTGTTAGCTTTTAGCTTTTAGCTGTTAGCTGTTGGCTGTTAGTGATCGAGAGGGGTATGCATCAGACACCGGAATTGAAAAACACGGCAATGGTGGCGTGGCGCTGGAGATTTTTCCATTCCGTCTGTTTTTTAGCATCGAACCGGTACTGGCCGGTGCTGCCGATTTTGCAGACCTGGGGCTTGATACCGTAACCTGCCAGGGCCCGGACCACGGCAGCGGCACGGGCCGCACCCAGTTCAAAATTGGAGGGGTATGCAGCAGTATCGATGGGGTCGGTGTCAGCATAACCGTCTACGACAATCCGCACGTCATGGTCCTTTACCAGGCCGGCCAGGTTTTTGAGAAACGGCTCATATCCCTTGGGAATCTCGGCACTGGCGCTGGAAAACAGGATGGGCAGACGGGTTTCCAGACGTACGGGGATGGTGTGGGGGACCACCTCCAGCCAGGCATCCAGGCCGGCTGCCGCCATCTGGTTCTCAAGTTGCTGCCGGAAACTGCTGCCGAGGGGGGTATCCATCGGCTGGGGGGAATCACTGTTTGGAAAGAGATCGGTCATGCGGATGGCATCGTTCCGGGCGGTGTTATCTGCCAATCCCCGGGATTCCGGTGTATCCGGAATCAGATCCTGGTACCGTTTTTTAAGTTTTTCCAGAGAGGCAATCTTGGATTGCTTAAAAGCAATGGAGTCGTGCATGCGCTGGGGCACAAACCGGTCAAAATCCTCCATCCGCCTGACCTTGAGCATCAGCCAGTCCAGGTCATTCTGGATCTGCTGGATCTGTTCGGCAATAAATGCAGCCTGCTCCTGGTAGTGGATAAGATCCTGAAAGGAATGGGCCTGGTTCCGTGAGAGAAGGTCCTGGTCCCGGGAATGGGCCTGGTTTTTTTGTGCTGCCGGTGCCGGGGCATCTGCCATGCAAAGGCCCGAGAACCAGAAAAGCAGAAATCCCGCTGTCAGGACAGCCGCAGCCCATGGCTTGCATGGTCCGGGAAAACAGGCATTTATCTTGTCACATCTGCTGGTTTTCATGGTATTTTCCTGGTTGTCAGTTTCCGCTGGATTGTGCCCGGCTGCTGCCCCTGCCAAAGGTCTGGTCTTCCACAGGTGTTGCCTTTGCCCCCAGGCCGCTGGGCCACCAGACCATGTCTTTTTTGGCAAAATAGATGCTCAGCTGCAGGTGTGCCTCGGTGATGTTGTGCGCGGCCTTGCGGATTTCCACCACCTCCACCCCCCGGAGCCAGCTCTGGGCCCTGGTGGTGATCATATCCTGGTTAACGGTGCCGTACCCTGCCTTCATAAAGGCATCCACATACACACCGCTGATTTTTTCAATGAGCTGGCGGTAGCCGTCCGCCACTGCGGCCCGCTCAGCCATGAGGGCGGTTTCCCCCCTGGTCAGCGCATTTTCCGGCTCCAGTCCCTTGCCCACCACTTCAAAGGTCACCACCTTCCCGGACCCTCCCCCGGCGTTGTTCTGTCCCAGCACCTGTCCCGGGGCTGTGGTGTCGCTATTTTTGCCAAGGGTGCTGCATCCTGTGGAAAAAACCGATAAAAGACACACAAGGCAAATGCCGGCCATTGGATATTTCATTTTTATTTCCTCTTTTGAAAAATGTTTGTTACCATGTAAACTTCATGCACCCGGACCAGTTACTGGTGAATTACATACTGCTGCATGAAAATGTTTCCTGCTGCAGAAAACCCACTGGATTTAGCTATTACAGAGTTGAACATTACAAAAAACATGCCATTTTTGAAAAACCTGTTTATTTTTCTGGTTTTCACCTGTCCTGCCGCCGGTTTTTTCCAGGGGCAGGCCGCCGCGTCTGCCGCGCAGGAAGGCCTTGAAACCTACTATGTCCGGTATGACATCAAATATGCGGACAACAGGATCACAGATGAAAATCTGCTGATGGTGCCTGCGGAAAATGAGTTCAGGATGGAAAAATTTTCTCGGGCAACTATTGCCGGTGTCATATCCATGACATCCGGAGAGTCAAAAAACCACCTTTTTTCCCGGGCCAGGGACCAGGCACTCAAGCAGCTGCTCAAAACCCGGGGGCTCACATCCGTGACATCTGAAAACCGGGTCACCATTGTCAGCCATGAAGGGGTGGTGCGCACCCCTGTTCAGATTATCCCGAAAAAGGGCGCGGCACAGGAACAGGAAGCGCTGCAGGAACAGGAAGCGGTGCAGGAACAGCGGGGATTGCCGGAACAGCAGGCAGTACCGGAACAGGAACTGGTGCCGGAAGAAAAAACTGGCCTGGTCAGACGGGAAGGTGTGCCGATGTTCTTCTATACCGCTGAAACCTTTTTTGCCCCGCTGGCCTTTCCTGACCAGTGGGAAAAACTGAAAGCCAGGGCATATATCAAAGAAAAAATCGATGCGTTCTTCCAGTTGTTAAAATAAGGAGCCCTATGACACCGATACTGCCCGCAGCACGCAATGCCGGTTTTTCCGGAAATACCCGATTATCCCGGAATATCTGCTCATCCTGGAAAACCAGCTTATCCTGGAAAACGCTTTTATCCTGGAATACCAGTTTGTTCCGGAAAAACATTTTGCCCGGAAATATCTTTTTGTCCAGTGCGGCATTTTTCCGGAAAACCGGTGTGATCTGCCGGGTTGTGACCGGTCTGCTGCTGCTGTGGGCGGCTGCCCTGCCCGTCCAGGCTTCTGAAACCGGCCCTGTGGTCTCTGATGCTCTGATCCCCGGATCTGTGGCCTCCATGGATGCGCTCCGGCAAATCGCGCCCGGGGACCGGGCAGCCCTGACCCGGGCAGCACAGGACAAAAAGGCGGGCATCCTGGTGACCGATGACACAGGCAGGATTTTGTTTTCCCAAAACCCTGACACCCCCATGGTGCCGGCATCCATTCTCAAGATTTTAACCAGCCTGGCCGCCCTGACCCACCTGGGGCCGGATTTTCATTTTACCACCCTGGCAGCCCTTGATCCTGACACTCATACCCTGTATGTCCGGGGCCAGGGTGATCCCTTGTTTGTATCGGAAGCCATTTTATCCTTCTGCCGCCGGGTTAAGGAAAAAACCGGGGTGAAAGAGATCAGAAAAATTGTCGTGGACCAGTCTTTTTTTGCCCAAAACATCCAGATTCCGGGAACAGGGCGGTCCCTGAATCCCTATGATGCCACCATCGGGGCGTTGTGTGCCAATTTCAACACCATCCATTTCACCTGGGATGCTGCAGCACAGACCCATGTGAGTGCCGAACCCCAGACCCCGCTGCTGGATATTTTCAAAAAACAGATCAGAAAAACCGGGTTGCAGCAGGGTCGGATTCTGGTGGAAAAACAGGTACGCCCGCTGTATCCCGGGCTGCTCATGGCCCATTTTTTCAAAACCCTGGGCGTGGATGTAACCGGGCCTGTGGAACCGGGGCCATTTCCGGTACACGACTGGACAGACGGCACAACAGAGATGTCCGACACACCCGACACACCCGATACTCTGGATACTCTGGATACTCTGGATACTCTGGACCCCTTGAACAGCCGGGGAATCAGCATCCTTGCCCTGCCCTCCCCTTACTGCCTGGAACAGGTGGTGGAAAAACTGCTCACACACTCCAATAATTTCATCGCCAACCAGGTGATGCTGGCCATGGGTGCCCGAACGTTCGGGGAACCGGCTATCCTGGATAAGGGGGTGCGGGTACTCACCGATTTTGCAAGAAAAGAGCTGGGGTGGCAGCAGATGCAGCTGGTGGAAGGCTCGGGCCTGTCCCGGAAAAACCGGGTAACCGCATCACAGATGGGAAAACTGCTCCAGGCATTCATGCCCCTTCACAGGCTGTTGAAGCGCACCGGCACCCAGTACTACAAAACCGGCACCCTGTCGGATGTCAGGAGCCGGGCCGGGTATTTTCTGGGAAAGGACAACCGCCTCTACCCCTTTGTCATCATACATAATGGGGTCAGAAGTTAACTTTTTTACCTTTTTTTCTCAACTCCTGAACCACAAGGCAATTCTTCCGAAAAGCTGCCTGCTTAAGGCAGGCCCGAGAATAAGGATCATTGAAAAAAGGGAAAAAAGTTAACTTCTGACCCCGCTATTTTGTTATTTTTCTATGTAGGCGTAGGCGCTGTGGTTGTGGATGGATTCGAAGTTTTCCGCGCTCACCGAAAACCAGGTGATGTTGTCATCAGCCTTCAGGACCTTGGCCACGTCCCGGGCAAGGTCTTCCACAAATTTGGGGTTGTTGTAGGCTTTTTCCGTGACAAACTTTTCATCTTCCCGCTTGAGCACGGAATAGATATCGCAGGAGGCAGCGGTTTCCACAATCTCCACCACATCTTCAATCCAGATCAGCTTTTTGAACCGGGCGCTCACCAAAACCTCTCCCCGCTGGTTGTGGGCACCGCAGTCACTGATCTCCTTGGAACAGGGGCACACCGAGGTCACCGGCACCGCCACCTTTAAAACAATGTCAGTGGCGTTGTCTGCATTGCAGGACCCGAAGATGGAACAGGTATAATCCATCAAACCGCTGACACTGGTGCTGGGGGCCTGTTTTCTGATAAAATAGGGAAAGGTGATCTCAATATGGGAGGATTTGGCCCCCAGTATCTGTTTCATGTCCGCAAGAACAGTGGTTAAAGATTCCAGGGAGATCCGTGTCCTTGACTGGTGAAGGATCTCCACAAACCGGCTCATGTGGGTGCCCTTGCACTGGTGGGGCAGATCCACATACATGCTGATCTCCGCCACCGTGGACTGGGTGCCCCGGTTTTTGTCCAAAACCTTTACCGGATATTTCAGGCCTTTGATACCGACCTTGTCAATGGGAATTTTCCTGAAATCAGGCTGGTTCTGCGTATCAATCATTTTTCCTGTTTGTCAGGTCTGGGTTTGGAAACAATGCGGTTGGCGGCAATCTCCCGCAACACCGTTACCACGTCCCCGTTTTTGGTCCGCTGGACCAGCAGTTCCGCCCCTTCCCTGACCTGGCGGACCCGCTTGGCTGCCAGGTGCACCAGGGTGAACCGGTTGTCAACGTTTTTCAGACAGTCTTCTATGGTAACTCTTGCCACGGCTGTTCTCCTTACCTTCTATAAAAAAACTTTATAAAATATCAATGATCTCATACGTTCTTTTGCCTCCGGGCGCCTGGAGGGTGGCTTCGTCCCCGGGGCGTTTGCCGATAAGGGCACTGCCCAGGGGGGATGATACGGAAATTTTGCCTTCTTTGATGTCTGCCTCGTCCGGACCCACAATCATATATTCAATCTGCTCTTCAGAGTCCAGATTTTCCAACAAAACCCGGCTGGCAAAACGGACTATGTCCTTGGGAACCGATTCCGGATCAATGATCTTGGCAACCCCGAGTTTATAGCTGATCTCTCCTATGCGGCCCTCGAGAAACGACTGGCGTTCCTTGGCAGCATGGTATTCTGCATTTTCAGACAGGTCCCCGTGGGCACGGGCGGTTTCAATGGCCTTGATGTTTTCCGGCCGCTCAACTTTTTTGAGTCTTGCCAGTTCCTGTTTCAAGGTCTGGTAGCCTTGTTTTGTAAAGGGTATTTGCTCCAAAATGCTCAAATTACTCCGAATGTGACGGTTATGGGTTTAGGGTGTATCCGGCATCCGGCCGATGATGGTGGTTCCGGCCCGGGTTTTATCCCCTTTTTTGACCTGCACCTGAAAATCCATGGGCAGGTACAGATCCAGGCGGGAGCCGAACTGGATCATGCCGAACCGGTCCCCGCGAACGACGCGGTGCCCTGCAGCGGCATGGTTTACGATTCTTCTGGCCACAAGACCGGCAATCTGCACCACCACAAACCGTTTTCCGCCGGGGGTCCTGATGGTCAGGGCATTGCGTTCATTGTGGATGGAGGCTTTGTCAAAAGCGGCATTGATAAATTTTCCCGGGGTGTATTCCACCTTTTCCACCACCCCGTCAAAAGGATTTCTGTTCACATGCACGTTGAACACATTCATGAAGATACTCACCTTCTGGCAGGGGCCATCCAGGTATTCGCTTGTGGCCAGGCGGTCTGCAATGATGACTTTGCCGTCAGCCGGGGACACAAGATTGCTGCTGCCTTCAGGCACGGTTCTTTCCGGATCACGGAAAAACCAGCACACAAACACCCCGAGCCCGGCAGCCACCCAGGCAGTTGCCATCCACCCAAAATAAAAAGACATCCCTGTAACAAGGATGGCCAATATTATATATTTTACTCCCGGAACCGCCACAGGCAGCACTGAGCGGGCCGGCCATTTTGTTTTATTCATCTATATTTTGTAACACCTTGAAAATCATATCCCTGCCAAGATATCAAAAACCCCGCCGCCCTGTCAACCCAAAAGCTCGGGGTCAGAAGTTAACTTTTTTACCTTTTTTCCAAACAGTGCTGTCAATTGCCTTATGTCTTCAGCATTTCCATGCTTGAGAACCTGCATGCAAAGATGCGCTTCCGTATCCTGGGTAAAACAGGGAGTATCAGAAAAAGCCCGGCTTTCTCCCCTTTTTTTCACACTTTCAAACAATTTGTTTTTCTGACGATACAGTTTTATGATCCGGGACACCTGTGCATTTGTTATGTCCAGGTGTTCTGCAATATCTTTTTGTTTGTGGCCATCCTGGACAGCCTGGATTATCTGCCAGTTCCGGGTTGCAACAGAGCCAGGGGCATCTCCATCATCAAGAAAATACTCAGCCAGCAATCTGGTGTGCCGGAGGGTGGCATGGTCTTGTGTTACATGCGGCACCGTATCTGCGTTCTTTCCCACATCTGCACCAAAATGCGCTGCAATCAGCTTTTGCTCAACTTTGCTCAGCCCGTTTGACAGATCGTTTGGATCTGTAAAGGACAGGCTGTACCGGGATGCCCATTTAAACTGGCCCAGTTTTTCACATATCCCTGCCTTTACCGGATTATATTCAATATATTTTATCACGGTTCTCAAATAAGCTTCATCATGGACAAACCAGGATTTGAACCGCCCCTGCCAGAGGGGGCCTACCCGGTTGTATTTTTTGTTGAAAAATATTGAATACCTTGCGTTGATCTGCTTCATGGCCTCAGACAGGTTTTCATACCCGGTTTGCAGCAGCAGATGATAATGGTTGGGCATAAGCACATGGGCATGAACAAAAAACTGATGCATATCCCTGCTGTCCTGGAGGATCTGCATGAACTTGCCGTGATCCATGTCATCCAGAAAGATGGCCATCCGGCCGACACCCCGGTTGACCACATGATAGTACCCTGACATGTTAAATCGCTGCTGCCTTGCCACTGCCGGCTCCCTCCTTCCCAGTATATTCATGCCCGGAAATATAGTCCCATGCCAGTTGCTCCCATGGCATTTATTCTCGGGCAAATTATTCTTGGGCCAGTTATTCTTGGGCCAGTTATTGTCGGGCTGTTTATTCTCAGGCCAGATACAGTTGTGCCGGTTATTTTCAGGTCAAGATACTGTCATCTCAGATATTACCACGGTCATGTGATTCCATGATCCCGGCCCTGGTATCTTTTTTTATGATACATTTATGATTTTTGTGCAAGAAAAAAACAGGTAAATTTATTAACTTCTGACCCCAAGCGAAAAAAGGTAAAAAAGTTAACTTCTGACCCCAAATTTATGGGCGGAGGTAGGTGGGGGTGAGGGTGTTTTCAGGGGCGGCAAAGAAATCCGGGGAGAGGAGTGCGGGGCGGGCCATGGCAGCAGCGCTGATGTGGTGCATGTCCGGGGGGGCAAAAACGGCCCGGCTGCGGGTGTGTTTCCGGATCATCTCCTGGTATGCACAGGCGCCGGAGCCTGCAAACAGGGCATCAGGGGTCTGGGCCATGGAGATGGCCTCTTGTGGCGGACACACCTTTTCAGGGGTTTTGTGTTTCAGACGTCCGTTTTCAAAATGGTAGACAGCGCAATACACCTGGCTGCGCCGGGCATCCATCATGGCGCACACCGGCACCCCGGCATGGGCAAACCGAAAACCGATGCCGTCCAGGCTGGAGGCACCTGCGGCCGGCCGGGATGCGGCAAAGGCCAGCCCCATCACCGAGGATATGCCGATGCGCAGGCCGGTGAAGCTCCCCGGTCCCCTGGCTGCCACAAACCCGTCCACACAGGACAGATCAAACCCGGCCCGTTCCGGAAACACCGCCGTGATCATGGACAACAGCCGCCTGGAATGGGTCAGGCGGCTGTGCCAGAAAGCCTCGTAGGCAAGTGCTCCCTGATTGAAGACAGCCAGGCTGCAACCGGGTTCAGCCGTGCTCAGGGCCAGGATGTTCAACTTTCCTGTGTCTCCCGGTTCTGTGCATCTTTCTCGGGCATCTCTTCCAGGGCGATGGCAAGCACCTGGTCCACATCCCTGACACAGGTGAATTTCAGCCTGGTTTTGATGTTTTTGGGAATATCATACAGGTCTTTTTTGTTTTTCTCCGGTATGATCACATGCTTGATCCCGGCCCGCAGGGCACCCAGGGCTTTTTCCTTCAAACCGCCTATGGGCAGGACCCGGCCCCGCAAAGAGACCTCGCCTGTCATGCCCACCTTGTTGTTCACCTTGCAGCCGGTGAATGCCGACACCAGGGCAGTGACCATGGCGATGCCTGCGGAGGGGCCGTCCTTGGGAATGGCGCCTGCCGGCACATGGATGTGGATATCCTGGTTGTCAAAGGCATCCTTGTCAATCCCCAGCCGTTCCTGGTTGGCTTTGGTATAGGTAAGGGCGGCCCGGGCCGATTCCTGCATGATGTCACCGATCTGGCCGGTGACCATGAGCTCGCCCTTGCCCGGGAACAAAGACACTTCAATATACAGGGTTTCTCCCCCCACCTCGGTCCAGGCAAGGCCGGTGGCAAGTCCCACCTGGCTTTCCTCCTGGTCCAGCTCGGTGAGGTACTGGGGCGGTCCCAGGTACTGGGTCAGGTTCTGGCGGGTGATGGTGAACTTGCCCTTCTGCCCCTCTGCAATTTTCCTGGCGATTTTCCGGCAGATGGTGTCCAGTTTGCGCTCCAGCTCCCGCAGGCCTGCCTCCAGGGTGTGTTCTGTGACAATGGATTCCATGGCCTTGGGACTGATGGTGATGGAGCGCCGGATCAACCCGTTGTCCCGCAGCTTTCTGGGCAGCAGATGGGTCCGGGCGATCTCCATTTTTTCCTGGTGGGTATACCCCGGGATCCGGATCACCTCCATTCTGTCCAGCAGGGCAGACGGGATGGTGTCGGCAATATTGGCCGTCAAAATGAACATCACATTTGACAGGTCAAAGGGAATGTTCAGGTAATGATCGGAAAATGCATAGTTCTGTTCCGGGTCCAGGGCCTCCAGCAGGGCGGATGAGGGATCTCCCCTGAAATCATTGCCCAGCTTGTCGATCTCATCCAGCATGAACACCGGGTTGTTGGTGCCGCACTGGCGCAGTCCCTGGAGAATACGGCCGGGCATGGAACCGATATAGGTCCTTCTGTGGCCCCGGATTTCCGCCTCATCCCTGATGCCGCCCAGAGATACCCTGTGGAATTTGCGCTTCATGGATTTGGCAATGGCCTGGCCAAGGGAGGTTTTTCCCACACCCGGCGGCCCCACAAAACAGATGATCTGCCCCTTTTTTTTGGGATTGAGCTTGCGCACGCTCAGGTATTCCAGAATCCGTTCCTTGATCTTTTCCAGACCGAAATGGTTGCGGTCCAGCACGGTCTGGGCCCGGACAATGTCCAGCACATCCTTTGTGGAACGGCTCCAGGGCAGCTCCACTATGGTGTCCAGATAGGTTCTGACAACCGATGCTTCAGAGGAATCAGAATGCATCTGCTCTAAGCGCTTGAGCTGTTTAGAAGCCTCTTCCTCCCCTTCTCTGGGCAGCTTGCACCGTTTTATCTTGGCCTTGAACTCCTTGATCTCAGCCAGTTTTTCATCACTTTCCCCCAGCTCCCTGTGAATGGCCTTGACCTGTTCCCGCAGAAAATAGTCCCGCTGGTTTTTGGAGATCTCATCTTTGACATCGGTCTGGATTTTGGCCTGGACCGTTGACAGGGCCAGCTCTTTTGCCAGCAGGTCATTGACTTTTTTCAAGCGTTCCGCTGTTTCAGTGGTCTCCAGCAGCCCCTGGGCCTCTTCCACCCGCAGGTTCAGGTTGGATGCCACAAGGTCCGCCAGTTTGCCCGGTGAGTCGATATGGGACAACAGATCCCCGATATCCCCGGACAGCTCCCCTTTCAATGCCAGCAGTTTTTCGCTGTTCTCCTTGACATTGCGCATCAAAGCCTCAACAGCGATATCCATCTCTTCTGGATCATGGTCTGCAACGATCTGGATCTCCACCTTGAAATAAGAGCGTTTTTTCACATAGTTCACTGCCTTTGCCGTGACAATTCCCTGTACCAGGGCCTTGATGCGGCCGTCCGGCAGTTTGATCATCTTCTGGACACGGCCCACGGTCCCGGTCTCATACACATCGTCGATCCCGGGTTTTTCAACCTCTGCATCCTTCTGGGCCGTCAAAAAAATATACCGGTCGTACTCCACGCACTCTTCCATGGCTTTGATGGATTTATCCCGGCCCACAAACAGGGGCAGCAGCATATCGGTAAACACCACAATATCCCGCACCGGCATCATGGGAAGGGTTTTGGGTATATTTTCGATATTGCCTTCTTTTTCTATGACCTCAATGAGATCATCAATATCAGCTTCCGCCATGCAAACTCCTTTATCATTATCCATCCGGATCACCCCGATTTTTACGGCAGGGGTCCATCCGGTTGTAACAATTGTTTAAATCAGGTATTTATGTGATGCTACAATAAAACAGATTTCGGCTTTTACAATATCCCGGCTGAAAAATATTATCACGTAAGGATTTACTGCCATGACAAACCAGCTTATGTGGACCCTGATATCGGCCTTTATTTTCGGTGCATGCGTGGGCAGTTTTTTAAATGTCTGCATCCACAGGATACCCCGCCACGCCTCCATTGTGTCCCCTGGATCCGCATGTCCGGCCTGCGGCACCCCTATTCCCTTTTATGCCAATATCCCGGTGATCAGCTTTCTTGCCCTCAGGGGGCGCTGCCTTTTCTGCGGCACCGCCATTTCCTGGCGCTACCCTTTGGTGGAAGCCCTGACAGGTGCCGCCGGTGTGCTGGTCTGCCTGCGCTTCGGCCTGACGTTGGAAGCTGTGGTGTGGTTTGCCTTTGCAGCCACCCTTTTGCTGGTATCTTTCATTGACCTGGATTTTCAGATCATTCCCGACCGCATCAGCATCCCGGGCATTTTCACCTTTGCCCTGCTTGCCTGGTTTGTGCTGGACATGCCCATATCCGCCATCGGTTTCGGCATTCTGGCAGGCGGCGGCATCCTGTACACGGTGGCCCTGGCATATTACCTGATCCGCAGGCAGGAGGGCATGGGGGGCGGTGACATCAAGCTGCTGGCCATGATCGGGGCTGCAACAGGCGTTCCCGGGGTGTTGTTCACCCTGTTTGCCGGATCTGTCCTGGGAACGGCTGCCGGCATTGCAGGCATGGCGGTGCACCCGAAAAAAGGCGCGCAGATGCGGATTCCGTTCGGCCCGTTTCTGTCGGCCGGGGCCATACTCTATGTTTTTTTTGGAGAGTTTCTGATCCGCTGGTATTTTTCCTAGCTGCTGTAACTCACCTCGATCACCACCTTTCCCATGGTGGTTTTAAAGGGCAGCGCCAGCACGGGACTCTGAGAATCGGTGTGGCGGATGGGCTGGTCCGGGCCCGTGCACACCCGGACAAACTTTACTTTCACCTTTTTGCCCTGTTCCGCAAGCTTGGTGGTCACATGGCCTGCCACCATATTGCTGATCTCTCCCACTGCATCAAAAATATCCTCATTGATCTGTGTCATCTCTTCTCCGAACATGGCGGAAACAATGCCGAGAATACTGGATTCAGTAAAGCAGATGGCGGCAGAACCCGCAAGGTCTCCTGTGATCTCCAGCATCCCTGAAATATCTGCCAGGGGGGTGGTGTCGGCCTTCAAAAATGGGGGGTCCGGCTTCACTTTGACTGCGGCGGTGGTGTCAAGGATATGCAAAGTGCCTTCAACAAACGGATTGACAAGGGCTGCGTCCATATTTTTCTCCTGTTTTGGTCAATTCTATGTGTTTTATGCTGCAAGGACAATGAAATTTTCAAAAAAAGTCAATAAATACTTGACACGCACTTCTCAACGACGTAACGTACGCTCAAAAGCTGCTTAAAGTGAGTTTAACCCCATGTAACGCGGTTTTGAAAAGCAAATTCTAAATTTTGCCCTTTACAGAACCAAAAAAAAAGGAGTGATCAAGATGAACAAAGGCGATTTAATCAACAAGGTAGCAGAAGTCCTGGACAGTAAAAAAGATGCCCAAACCGCCGTCGACTGTGTGGTTAAAGCCATTACAGATGCGCTCTCAAGCAATGATTCTGTGACCCTGGTTGGCTTTGGAACATTCAAGACAGCAGAAAGAAAAGCCAGAAAAGGCAGAAACCCCCAGACAGGAAAAGAGATCGATATTCCTGCCAGAAATGTCCCCAAATTCATCCCTGGAAAAGCCCTGAAAGAAGCTGTAAAGTAACGCCCTGCCACTTTTATAATTTCTGTTCAGGCAGTATTGTAACCAAATACATACTGCCTGAACGGTTTTTTGCCCATGACATTTGACATGAAAACGATATTTGCACCCTCCAAGGGTGTGGATCTGGTGTTCAATATGCATTCACCTGCACCCACATCCCGTTCCAGTATCATTTTTGATGCACATTTCAATGACAGCACCATCACCATTGCACAACCCTTTGTGCCGGTATCGCCCAAAACACAATTTGACACCCTGCATGTGACCACCACCGTGACCGGCAGGCAGAAACGGATCCGCGTCGGGATGGCATGTCAGGTGGAACGGTTCATCGACCACTACCCCCTTGCGGGCAATGCGGTGTCCAAAGCCCTGGTCCTGCGCTGTACACCACCGGTAGTTGAGACCAATATCAGATCCGCGTTCCGCCTGCCCCTGGGCAGCCGCCACATCGTCAGGGCAAAACTGATTTTCCGAAACACCGAATTTTATACGGCAGCAGATTTCAAAATTCAGGACATATCCTTTGCCGGTATGGGCATCATGATCCCGAAAAAAGTCCAAGCAAAGCCCAACCCCCTCTGCCGCCTGGAATACAATGACATCCTGCCCATGGGCCTGGTGCTTGTGGATACCCGCAAAAAGGATCCTTTAGGCACGCTTCAGGTGAAAACAAAAGTGAAACGGGTCAACACAGATTACTCCCAAACCCATATCCTGGCAGGGCTGAAAGTCATCCAGATCACCAGGGACAATGAAAACCAGCTCAACAGATTCATTCACGATGCCCAGATTGATGAACTCAAACGCCTCAGTGCGTTGCGCTGAAAATTTTTCTGGTCACCGGGTTCCCCCCAGGGTGTGAAGATAGGTTTCCAGCTGCGCCAGCGCATCCTGCTGCCGGGCATCCAGGCTGCCGGCATCTGCCTGCAGCTTTCTGACATCGTCCAGGGCCAGGGACAAGGGATATTTTTCATCACTGCGATACCCTTTGACCGGGCCGTCCCCTGTCTTCAGGCGATGCATATGGTCTGCCAGTTCCGGCGGGGGCGGTGTGTTGAAATTGCGGGCCAGGATCCTGGCACCAAGGGTTTTTATCCGGGGAGACTGCAGCGTATCCAGGACAGCCGGGGCATCATCCCGTCTTTTTTCAAAAAACGGCCGGGCTGCGTGGAACCGGGCGATATCTTTTTTTTCCGCCGGCGAAAAAAATCCCGCCTGGTACAGGGCTGCATCCGGGTCGATGTCCGGCACCACCGGGTATGCATAGGACAAATGGGTGTCCACGGTGGCGAAAAACAGGGCGGGATCAGACTGGAAGGTGGGGATCACTGCATTGGCAATCTCCCGGGATTCAGGGGAAAGGCGTTTTTTGAAACGGTCCAGACAGGGCAGCACTATCCACTGGTCTGCCGGCTTTTTGCGGATGGGCGCCCAGGCATAGACCCCTGTGTCCGGGTCAATGCGGGCCCACCCGGGCTGGTCCAGCCGGATCCACAGGTGCTGGTTCCCATAGGGAATGGAACCGCCGATATGGAGCACCGGCGCCATGTAATTGGCATCCGGTCCGAATACAGAGGAGACCATGAGGCCCATGGGAAAGGTCCTGTCGCCTATCCTGCATGTGTCGGAAATGGCTGCGGTTCTGGATATGTCGGTGTGTTTGTCAAAAAATCCCAGGGCATATTCCCAGATGTCCGGCCGGCCTGAAAAAATCCGGGAAAGGGCCACCAGGGCCTCCACATCTGCCATGGCTTCATGGGCAGGACCGGAGGTGTCAAGCCGGTTTTTCCGGGCGATCAGATCCAGCTTCAGGCTGGGCCGGCCGTTTTTTTTGCAGGGCCACATGAGCACCTGGCCGCAGAAAATTTTGAACAATGCTGCCACAGGCAGGATATCCGCCCTGGAACATCCGTTGGCATACTGATGGGAATAGGGGTCCAGCAGGTTCCGGTAAAACAAAAACCGCAAAAATTCGTCATCAAATCCCAGGGAGTTGTACCCAATGCTGCAGGTATCCGGGGTGTTGAAAAGCGCATGCAGCTTTCCGGCTGCCGCATATTCACACATGCCCGCTGCCAGGAGATCCGGTGTCAGACAATGGGTGACAAAGGCATGGGGGGACGGCACAATATCTTTGCGCAGCTG
>JAZBPL010000024.1:0-52807 GCA_036351635.1 Desulfotignum sp. | reverse complement strand
ATCACCAGGGCGATCCAGACATTGAGCCATCCCACATCGATGTAAGACGCCCCCACAGTCACGCCGGTGAGCAGCAGCAAAGCCCCCAGCACAAGGACCAGGGTTTTGTAGGAAAATATGTGAGATGCATGTGCCATCACGCCTCCGTTATCAGACCACCAGGTAAAACAAGGGGAAAATAAATATCCAGATCAGGTCCACCAGATGCCAGTAAAGGCCGCAATTATCCAGCACTGCATCATTCCGGGCCGTGATTTTCCGGTGAAATAGCAAAAAAAAACTCACCGCCAGCAGAACCATGCCGATAACGATGTGAATGCCGTGAAGGCCTGTGACAACATAGTACAACCCGAAAAACAAGTTCTGGGGTGCCGGGCCGTCCAGCAGCCTTTCCGAGCCTGGATAAATGCCGATCTCTATCTTGTGGCCCCACTCAAAATATTTGTTCACCAGAAAAACAGCCCCGCAGATCAAAGCGCCTGCCAGGGCCGACAGGGCAATATTTCTCTGATTTTTGTGCACCGCTGTGATGCTGGCAGCCACCAGAAAAGAGGAAACCAGCAGGATAACGGTGTTGATCACCCCGAAACCCAGATCCAGTTGTTCGGCACCCAGAATAAAATCAGGGGTGTACCAGGAAAAATACACTGCATACAGGACAAACAGGCCGCCGAACAGGATGATCTCTGTGTACAGAAACAGCCACATGCCCAGTTTTTTTCCGGTCTGGTCCAGCTTTTCAGCCATCTATTCTCCCTGCTGCCTGTGTACAGACCTGTCTGCCACCCCGGAAAAATCATAGGGGTATGCCATGATTTCAGGCGGGCGCACAAAATTGTGCACCGGCGGTGGAGACGGGATAGTCCACTCCAGGGTCACCCCGCCCCAGGGATCAGACCCGGCAGTTCTCTGCCTGCCCAGAGAAGCCAGAAGGTTGGCCACCATCAGGCCGATCCCCAAAATCATGAACAAGGCCCCGAAACCGGCAAAAAAATTACCTGCTGCATACTGGGGCAGGTAATCATAATAGCGCCTGGGCATGCCCTGGAGGCCGAGAATAAACATGGGCACATAATGAAACATGAATCCCCCGGTCACAAGGATGGCAGCAATATAGGCTTTTTTGAAATCATACATCCGGCCGAACATTTTGGGCCACCAGTAATGCAGGGCCGCAAAAAAGGCAAATCCTGTGCCCCCGAACATGGTGAAATGAAAATGGGCCACCACAAAATGGGTGTCATGGACATGGATGTTGGCGCCTGCCGCCCCCAGCACCAGGCCGGTGAGCCCTCCCACGGAAAACAGGTAAATAAAACACAAAGAAAAAAACAACGGCGGGGTCATCTCAATGGCGCCCTTGTACAGGGTGGCCACCCAGGAGAACACCTTGATGGCCGAAGGAATGGCCACCACAAAGGTGAGCAGGGAAAACACGAACACGGCGGTGTCGCTCATACCGCTGGTGTACATGTGGTGGGCCCATACCAGGGAACCGGCAATGGCAATGGCCAGAGACGATCCCACAATGGCCTTGTACCCGAAAATGGATTTTCTGGCAAATACCGGGATGATTTCTGAAATCACCCCCATGCCCGGCAGGATCATGATATAAACCGCCGGGTGGGAATACATCCAGAAAAGGTGCTGGTACAGGATGGGGTCCCCGCCCCTGGCAGGATCAAACAGCCCGACATTGAAAAACCGTTCAATCATCACCAGCACCAGGGTGATGGTGACCACTGGGGTTGCCAGCAGCTGGACCCAGGCTGTGGCATACAGGCTCCAGGTAAACAAGGGAATCTGCAGCCATCCCATGGCCCGGTCCCGCATCTTGTGCACGGTTGTGATAAAATTCAGCCCGGTGAGCATGGAGGAGAATCCCAGAACAAATGCGGCAAAAACAGCAGTGGAGACATTGGTATTGGTGGAAATGGAAAACGGCACATAAAATGTCCAGCCGGTATCGGCAAAGCCGTCCGAGAAAAGCGAAAAAACCGCAATTGCGCCGCCGGCCATGTACAGGTACCAGGACAGCAGATTGAGCTTTGGAAAATACACATCATCTGCACCGATATGTATGGGCAGGAAAAAATTACCGAAAACAGCCGGCAGGGCCGGAATGATGAACAAAAAAATCATCACCACCCCATGGAGGGTGAACGCGGAATTATACAGCTGCGCAGACAAAACCGTTTCACCGGGAAACATCAGCTCCAGCCGGAGGACCCCCCCCAGCAGCACTGCCAGAAGAAACCAGAACAAAATAGCATACAGGTACATCAATCCGATACGCTTGTGATCCAGTGTGAACAGCCAGGACCGGATACCGGTGAACCCTGCAGGTTCCGGTGTTTCATAAAATGATGCTGCTGTTTCCATGACAACCTCGCAAAGGGTTCAGAACAAAGGGGTATGTTTTTGGGCATGCCCGAAAAAGAATAACGGCCCTGCCCCTGACATGACACATATTACACAACAGTCAGATGGTTGACCAGCACTCCCATTTAATGTGGCTTGCTTTTATTTTCGGCTTTTTCCACGTTTTTTGGAGGGCCTGAGCAAAAACACCACAAAGCCGGCCAGCAGAACCAGAATGGCCGTTCCCGTGATCCGGAACATCTTGAAAACATAGGTTTTATTTTCAGGATCATAGTCAAAACAAAAAGAAAGCACCCCCCGTTTGATGGATATGCCGGGCTCACCTTTTTGGGCCTCTGTTACAGCCATCCCCAGGTCAAAAGGCAGAAACCCCGGGCCGTAAAGATACCGGATGATTTTTCCATCTTCTGCCAGCACCACCATCACATTGGGATGGAT
The DNA here is from genome assembly GCA_036351635.1 of Desulfotignum sp. Lineage (GTDB taxonomy): Bacteria > Desulfobacterota > Desulfobacteria > Desulfobacterales > Desulfobacteraceae > Desulfotignum. The sequence goes on along the minus strand of JAZBPL010000024.1, from coordinate 49,987 downwards.
GTAAAAATGTGCTTTTTTCTTGATGAAATAATACCCCAGGGAATCGGTGACCCGGCGGATATTTTCTGCATCACCGGTGAGATAATACCAGTTTTCCAGGGGAAATTCCCGCTGGATCAGATTGGCATAGTTTTTTTTGGCTGCACTGGCATGGGAAGGGCCTTCATCATCTGAAAAACTCAGGGTGATGACATTGAAATCTTTGCCCGGTGCCTGGCCCACCTTGTTCAGGGCCTTTGCCAGATCAGCCTGGAGAAAGCTGCACACGGTGGGGCACAAAAACCAGATGGGCAGAATTACCACAGGCTTGTCAAAAATTGTTTCCAGCACCACGGTACTGCCGGTGTCATCCACAAACTGTGCCCTAAGATCGATATACGCCCCCAGTTTTTCGTCCACCCTGACCTTGTTCGCCAGATCTGCATCCTGTGCCTCTGCCGCCATGACCATCTCAGCATGGTCATGGCCTGTATCCGGGTTATCAGCATCAGACATGGCAGCTTCATCTGGAACGGGATCATGCGTACCGGCTGCATCATGCATACCTGCATGGTCATGGGAATGGACTTTGGCATCTTCACTGCCAAAAGCAGGAAGATGACATATCAGCACCACCAAAAAGCAGCAGGTCCAGGCTGCCTGGCGGGATCCGCTATTCTTGATCAACCGGATCATCTCACCTTGACAGCCTCTCCAGTGGCAAAATTGATGTCATAGAGGGCCCTGTATCTGTGGGTGGTGCGGAAGGAATCTCTGCCGGTGCCATAGGCAATCATGGCACGGGTCATCCTGTCAGTATGAACGGGCTTATCCCATTCTTCCGCCGCAGCGATGGAAAGGGTGAAAGAAATGGTGGTCACCCCGTCTGTTTCACTGCCTTCAGGGTTAATCACATGGTTGCTCCCCCCCAGTTTATCATCCGGAGAATGCCCCCGTTTTGCATCGGCAAAATGGTCCTCTATTCTGACCTTGCCGTTCTTGACCGCACCGATGATGATGTCGGCACCGCCCATGGCATCTTCCGGATCAATGCCGATGGCCACCCAGCCCGTGGTCTCGGCAGACAGCTGCATATGGATCTTATCTTTGTCCAGGGTCCAGGAAACGGTCATGTTTTCTGCTTCCAAAGTGTGGGCATAGTCTGCTGCAAACAGGCCTGCAGGAAAAAGAACTGCTGCCGCCAATACCATCCATCCAATTTTACGTATCATTTTGTAACTCCTTATCTGTTGCATCTTTCATGAATTGAAAAAAGGTATGCCACGTTCAAGGAAACCGTATTTTCTCCCATAAGACTTTTATCCATACTGGAGTTCACCGCCTGAATACCCAAGTCCTATGGCAACCAGGACCATCAGCAGGTAAAATCCGGTGCGCCGGTCCAGTCGGGGATTTTCCGCATCATCCTTGATGACAACCATAAACAGCAAAATGGTCAGAACTGCAGCCAGGACCATTTTCAAAACTATCAGGAACTCCCACACCCCGCCGTACCGGTGCTGCCAGTCCAGGTACCCGGTGAAAACAGTGGGGGCAACCCCTAACAGTGCCAGTACAGCGCAATGGTACCCGGTCTTGGCCAGCATTTTCATTCGGGGCAGAAACGCGGCCAGGCGGAATGCAACAGCGCCCATTGCCATACCCATGGGAATATGGGTCAGTGCAGGATGAACAGGGTGGGTAAAACCGATATTGTTCAGGAACTCAAAAATAATTTCTGTCATGGAATCACCTTTTCATGGTCTGTTGGGTTGTTATTCCTTAAACTAAGCTGCTTCTTTGCATTTGCAATAATAATATTTTATATTTACTATATTCAGTACGATATGACAACTGATTCCTGACACACAAAATAAAGGAGGACATTATGGAAATCACAATCACCTATTGCGCTGTATGAAACTACCAGCCACGTGCTGCCAGTCTGGCAGAGGAGATACAAAAGGCCCTGGATATTACCCCGAAACTGGTTCCGGGGAGCAATGGGGTGTACGAGATAACCGCCGGCAGTAAAACTGTTTTTTCAAAGCGCAAAGCCGGCCGTTTTCCGGAAAACCAGGAGGTTATTGCACAGCTCAAACAGCACCTGTAATGACTGCAACAAGGATGTCTGGGACTTTCCCCATGACTGATGATATATCATAACCACATATCACCTTTATCCAGATATCGCCTTTATGGGGTTTCAGCACTGCTGTCTGTTTTCAGGATAACCGGTTCAGGGACAAAACCAGAAAAGGCTGCCCGTTATGGGCAGCCTTTTCTGGAAAAGGAAAAAAAGATGAAAAAACTAATTGGCGATTAGTTGAATATTTACTAATGCAACACCTGTGCCATAAAATTGGCAACAAAAAGATTATGGGGTATGTCATGGGCAAATGCCTTTCTGCAAAGGATCTGCAAAAAATAAAAATACCGAATCAAAAAACATGTATTGTGCAGATCCATCTGTTCACACCTTATTTTACAAATATGCTGCCCAAAAAGTTCATTATTTTGAACTTTTTGCATTTTCCTGACCGCAGCATTTGGCAAAATCATCTCATAACCATTTGAAATAAAAAAAGAATAGATAAAATTCAAAAAAATAAACCAGGTTTCAAAACCTTTGCTGCAGCAGGCTACCCCTGTTTTTTTGACCGTTTTGGTTTAGGTGCAGGGGATTCGGAAACCTTTGCAGCAGGTTCGGTTTTTTCAGAACCAGTTTTTCCAGATCCTGTTTTTTCAGGGGCCGCCTTATCAGATGCAGTTTTTTGTGCAGAAGTGCCCTTTTTTCTGGGATTGATTCCCCTGAGAATGGGCATCACCGTATCCCGGTTCCGGGCCAGGAGCAAAGAAACCTCTTCCATCTGGGCCTCTGATAATGTACCATCTGCATTGTCCAGGAATTCAAACAAATTGTCGGCAATATCAAGCATTTTATCATGGGCGTCTGCTTCTTTTTTTGTCGCAAATGTCATCTTCTCTTCTCCGTTCCTGACAACAATGTATTTAACAATGACTGCCATACCATCTCCTTATATCACGAATAAAGACACACAGTTATTCAAAGAAATACCAAACACGAAACCAGGGCCTGGAAACGTTCCTACCAGACCCTGGTCCCATGAAATCTATCTGTCAATATGGTTTGCCTATACTTCAGGTCTCGGGTAAAGACCGCTTCTTTCCACGATTTCAGGCACCTTTTCTTCCCATTCAATGGCCATGATATGGAACCCGGCCACCCCTTTTATTTCAGACAGTTCCTGGATATGCTCCACACAGATATTGATGCCCTCTTCCGCCTGTTTCTTTTTTTCCACCCCGGCCAGGCGGTCGATGATCTCGTCAGGCACATCCATGCCCGGCACCTTGTTTTTCATGTATTTGGCCATACCCACGGACTTCATGGGGGTCATGCCGGCCATGATAAAGGTTTTTTCTGTCAGGCCCCTGTCCACGGCCCTGCGCATCCATTCCTTGAATTTGTCCATGTTGTAGATACACTGGGTCTGGATAAACTCTGCACCGCAGGCAATTTTCTTGGCCAGGCGCGGTATCCGGATTTCAAAGGGATCGGCAAAGGGATTGGCTGCCGCTCCCACAAAAATTTTCGGGGGCTGCTTGATGGCATCACCGCCCAGAAATTTGCCTTCATCGCGCATATGGCGCACGGTCTGTACCAGCTGCATGGAATCCAGGTCATGGACATTCTGGCCCTGGGCGCAGTCACCAAAACTCTGGTGGTCTCCGGACAGGCAGAGCATATTGGGTATATCAAAGGAAGCAGCCCCCAGGATATCGCTCTGCAGGGCCACCCGGTTTCTGTCCCTTGTCACCATCTGGAGCACCGGTTCGATGCCCAGCAGTTTTAAATGGATGCAGGCGGCCAGAGAAGACATGCGGGTCATGGCGGTCTGGTTGTCCGTAACATTCACCGCATCCACATGGTCCTTGATGAGCAGGCCTTTTTTCTTGACCTCTTCCGCATCACTGCCCCTGGGCGGCCCGCACTCGGAAGTCACCCCTAAGTGCCCTGCCTTTAACACGCGCTCCAGCCTGCTGTTGCTCACATATTCGCTCATATCTTCACATCCTCCCTGGTTACGGTTCTGGGGCCGCCGGCCCGGTCAGTGGACCAGTCCTTTACAGGGGCTACTTTCTCATAATCATCCATTTTGTCAAGGGCTTTCAACCGGTCGATGATCAGCTGCCAGGCACAGTCCGTATCCTTGGAAATTTCACACTTGCCGTTGGTGGATCCGCCGCATGGGCCGTTCAGGACCCGTTTGGCACACCGGGATACCGGGCAGATGCCGCCGGTACGGGCCAGCACGCAGGACCCGCAGGCCTGGCACCGTTCGGTCCACAACCCTCTGTCCTCATTGGCCCCCAGACAGATGGTGTTGACCCCGGGCAGCAGCGGCATGGTGAGGTATTTTTCCGCGGCAAACTGTACCCCCACCCCGCAGGCCAGGGACACAATGGCATCATAGTCATCCACCATGTTTCTGATCTCTTCCAGGTACTCATGGTCACACTGGCGCTCCAGGGTGTGTTCGCCAATGGTTTTTTCCTGGCCCTGGGCCATAAAATACATCCTGAGCACCGATGCCAGCACCTCCACCTCTTTTTTACCCCCTGCCTCACACACGGTGACACATTCGTTACACCCCAGGATCAGGATGCGGTCAAAGGGCGTAACTTCCTGGATAATTTCTTCAATGGGTTTTTTCTCTGCTATTATCATGGTTACCTCATCTTAGGCGGTTATTTGTTGTATTTTCAGGCAGCATCGGCCTTTTTTGACATACGTTGCCTGGCCAGGCGGATGGGGCTGGGCCCCAGCTCTTTTATCCTGTTGACCATTTCAATGGAATACTGGGCAAACAAAGGGCCTTCACCCGAAGACAGGTTGTACATTTTCACCCGCTCTCCGCCGACCCCTATCAGGTCCAGCACCCGGGCAGCCTGTTCCACCCGCTTTCTTGCCCGGAAATTACCCTCATTAAAGTGGCAGTCCCCTTCCATACATCCCACCACATAGAGCCCGTCCGCCCCTTTTTCAAAGGCTCTCAGGATATGGATGATATCAATCTTTCCTGTACAGGGAAGGCGGATAATTCTGAAATTTGTCGGGATCTTCAATCGCATGGAACCTGCCAGGTCCGCAGCTGAATACCCTCAGTAATTACAGCAGAACGACAGTATTACCGGTTCAAATTCTTTTGTCATATCATACCCCCTCCAGCAGAGATTCCACCTTGCTGAGCAATGAGTCATCTTCATACCAGTTCAGTTTTATGGTTTTGGCAGGACATTCAGACGCGCACACCCCGCATCCCTGGCACAGGGCCGGGTCGATGTAGGAAACCCCCATCTCGTTGATCACCGGCACATGGTAGGGACAGGACCGCACACACACCAGACAGGAAGCACAATGGGCCTGGTTGACTTCAGCCACCACGGAAGACAGGGTCAGGTATTCCTGGGACAGGTATGTGGTGGCCCGGGAGGCTGCTGCCATGGCCTGGGCAACGGTTTCTGTGATCAATTTGGGGCCGTGGGCCGTGCCGCAGATAAACACCCCTTCGGTGCCCCCGTCCACCGGCCGGAGCTTGACATGGGCTTCCATGAAAAACCCTTCCGGATTGCGCTGGGCCTTGATGATGGTGGACAATTCTTTGGTGTCGGCAGCGGTGACACCGGCGGAAAGCACCACAATATCGGCTGCCGCCTCTAATTGCTGGCCCAGTACATGGTCCCGGAAGGTGACGGACAGTTTACCGTCACTGTCTTTTTCCACTCTGGGCGGGTCATCCTGGCTGAACCGGGAAAAGATCACCCCCATGTTCCTTGCCTTGGTGTAGAACTCCTCCAGCATGGAATAGGTCCGCATGTCCCGGTACAAAATGAACACATCTGTATCCGGACTGGTTTCCTTGATGGCAATGGCGTTTTTCACGGCGTTCTGACAGCAGACCCGGGAACAGTTGGGGTTGGTCTCGTTTCTGGATCCCACGCACTGGATCATGATGACCCGGTCCGGATTTCCCATCTTTTGTTCCGCCAGCATGTCGGACAGCTCCAGCTGGGTGACCACGGATTCACTTTCGCTGTACAGGTATTCCGTGGGCTGGTATTCCGTGGCACCTGTGGCCACAATCATGACCCCATGGTCGATCTTGCGCTGTTTCATGGAGGCCCCAACAAGAACTTCAGTTTTAAAATTGCCTTTATATCCGCCGAACTCCACCACCAGGGCCTGCTTGAGCACCTCGATCTGATCGTGTGTTTCCACTGATTCCACCAGTTCTTTCACAAAGGCCTGAACATCATCGCCTTCAATGGTATGGTGCAGCCGCCTGCCCAGGCCGCCCAGGGCATCTTCCTTTTCCAGCAGGGTCACATGGAACCCCTGGTCAGCCAGTCCTTTGGCCGCGGTCATGCCGGCGATGCCCCCGCCCAGGACCAGGGCCTTGTCAATGATGGTAATGCGCTTGTCATGCAAAGGTCCCAAAGTGCTGACCCTTGCCACGGCCATGCGGATAAGATCCTTGGCCTTGGCAGTGGCCTTTTCCGGTTCATGAAAATGCATCCAGGAATCCTGGTTCCTGATATTGGCCATTTCAAACAGGTATTTGTTCAGGCCGGCCTCCTCCAGGGTATCCATGAAAATGCCCTCATGGGTTTTGGGGGTACAGGATGCCACCACCACCCGGTTGAGCTGGTGCTCGTGGATGAGTTCCTTGATGGAAACCTGGGTGTCCTGGGAGCAGGTGAACAGGTTTTCACCGGTATACACCACATTGGGCAGGGTTTTGGTGTAGGCTTCCACCTCTGCCACATCGATGACCCCGGCGATGTTGATGCCGCATTTGCAGACAAACACCCCCACCCGGGGTTCTTCTCCCAGAACATCCCGCTCTTCCGGCATGGACACGGTTTTTGTCAACGTGTGCCGGGCAGAAGACAGGTTCCTGCCTGCAGCACAGGCAGCACCCGAAGCTTCGGTAACCGATGAGGGAATATCTTTGGGTCCCTGGAAAGAGCCTGACACAAAAACGCCGGGCCGGCTGGTCTCCAGGGGATTGAAGGTACTGGTTTTCACAAAGTTATAGGGATTGAGGGCAACCCCGATGCGGTTGGCCAGGTCCACGCTTTCCTTGGGAATGGTCAGCCCCACGGACAGAATGACCATGTCAAACACCTCCTGCTGCATGGTGCCTGACTCATCCACATAATTGAGGATCAGGTTGTCGGTGCCGGGCTCTTCCACCACGGAATGGATCCGGGACTTGACAAATCTGACCCCTTCCTGGTCAGCAGCCCTGCGGTAGTATTTTTCATAGTCCTTGCCGAATGTCCGCATGTCCATGTTGAAGATGGCGGCATCCAGCTCTTTTTCCGAATGCTCCTTGGCGATCATGGCATCTTTGATGGCATACATGCAGCACACCGAAGAGCAGTACCCGTTGCCGCACCGGTTGGTATCCCTGGAACCGATGCACTGGAGCCAGGCGATTTTCTCCGGTTCTTTTTCATCAGAGGGCCGTACCAGATGGCCCATGGTGGGACCGCCGGCAGACAGAATCCGCTCAAACTCAAGGGATGTCATGACATTTTTGGAGCGTTTATACATATAGGTGTCATCCATACCGGACGGATCAAAGGTGGTGGCGCCTGTGGTCATGATAACCGAGCCAACATTGACATCCCTTATCACCGGGACCTGGTCATGGTCCACAGCGCCGGCAAGGCATACTTCCACACACTGGTAGCATTCTGAACAGATACCGCAGGACAGGCACCGGGCCGCTTCCCGGTCAATCAGTTCTTTGGCCAGGGCCTGGGTCACCTCCTTGAAATTGCCATCTCTTTGTGCCACCGGCAGCTTTTCCGGTTCCATCCGTTTGATTTGCGGCACATTGTCGATTTCCGGTTTTTCAAAATCCCAGGATTTTTCTCTGCCTTCGGCCAGGTCCAGGCCGTTGATAAACCGGTGAATACTTTCCGCCGCAGTCTTGCCCGATGCCACCGCATCCACCACGGATTTGGGGCCGTAAAACGCGTCCCCGCCGGCAAACACCCAGTCAACAGGGGTCTGCAGGGTTATCGGATCAGCCTCGTACCCGCCGGGCGGGGTCAGGGCTATGCCCTGGTCTTTGGCAAATTCAGTCTCCCCCGTCTGGCCGATGGCCACAATCACGGTATCTGCTTCATGGGTGATCAGCTGGCAGTCATCATACTGGGGATTGAACCTGCCGTTTTCATCAAATACCGCGGTGCATTCCTGGAAGGAAACTTCGGTGACCTTTCCGGCATCATTGCCGTAAAAGCGCAAAGGCCCCTTGCTGTTCACGATATTGACCTTTTCTTCCAGGGCCTCTTCGATCTCATAATCCCAGGCCGGCATCTCTTCGCGTTTTTCCAGGCACACCATGGTGACATCGTCGGATCCCAGGCGCCGGGCAGTGAGTGCCACGTCCACGGCCACGTTGCCGCCGCCGATGACAATGGTTTTGCCGGACAGTTTATCCGCCCTGCCCAAGGCAGCATCCCGCAAAAATGTGGTGCCGGCCAGAACCCCTTTCAGGTCTTCTCCTTTGACACCCAGAGACCGTGATCCGTGCAGGCCAGTGGCCATGAACACCGATGCAAATCCATCCTTCTTAAGGCTGTCCAGGGTGATGTCTGTACCGAACGCCACACCGGTCTTGATCGTAACCCCCAGGGCTTCGATCACGGCAATCTCTTTTTCCAGCTCCGCCTTGGGCAGCCGGTATTCAGGAATACCCACCGCCATCATGCCGCCCTTGACCGGCAGTTTCTCATACACCGTGACCTGGTATCCCTTCTGGGCCAGGTAATAGGCTGCCGTAAGTCCGGCCGGGCCGGACCCGATAATGGCCACTTTTTCTTCTCTTTTTTCTGCAATTTCCGGGACCCAGGCAGATTCCTGTTCAAAATCACGGTCTGCCAGAAACCGGTGCAGATACTGGATGGCCAGGGGCTGGTCTGCGTCGCCTCTGGTGCACACCGCTTCACAGGGATGGTGGCAGACCCGGCCGCATGCGCCGGGAAAGGGGTGCTCCTGCTTGAACAGTTTCAACGCTTCTGCATATTTTTCCTGCTGCATCAGGGCAATAAATCCCTGGATGGACACATGGGCAGGACAGGTGGCTTTGCAGGGCGCAACAGAGCGTTTGGAAATGCCGTAAGCCCCGGGAATGGCCTGTTCATACTGTTTGAAAATCGCTTTGCGCTGGTTGAGCCCTTCATTATGCTCACTGGGGGCATCCACCGGACAGACTTTGGTGCATTCCCCGCAGGAGGTACACTTGGATATATCGACAAATCGCGGTTTTTCTTTGATTCTGGCCGTGAAATTTCCCTGTTCACCATCCAATTCCAGAAGTTCGGTATTCGTCAACAACTCTATGTTCAGATGCCGGCCGACCTCGACCAGTTTGGGTGAGATCACTCACATGGTACAGTCATTGGTCGGGAATGTCTTGTCCAGCCGTGCCATCATGCCGCCGATGGCATAGGATTTTTCAACCAGATAGACATAATAGCCTGAATTGGCCAGGTCAATGGCGGACTGCATGCCTGCAATCCCGCCACCAAGGACCATGACAGACCCCACAGGGTCGCTGTTTGGTGTCACCTTCTGCGTCATTATCAAAACCTCCTAACCGGTTATTATCGCCCCATGGGGCGGTAGCGGCAACGTCTGAGATCTTCAGATGTTTTGTCATCTGTGTGGCATACGATGGCAAAAGCCCGTGAAAAAGGACGTCACGCCATTAAATTTCCCCCGCCTTTAAGTAAAAAAAAGGCATTTTTTTGTCAACAGTTATTTAAATTTACACCTGGTTATCATTTTTACACATCACCTGGTCCAGGGAATAAACCCATACCAGCACATTGTTCTTTTTCTAAGAAACCATGGTTCCCTGTTTTATTCCCGCAAAAAAAACGGATTATCCGGCAATATCCAGGTGCCGGCTGCAATACCATACCAGTACCAGCACAGGCAGCCCCATCAGGGTGGTCAATAAGAAAAAGGACGGATATCCCACAGCGTCGACAATGGTGCCGGAATACCCGCCAAACACTTTGGGCACCAGGGTCATCAGGGAGCTGAACACCGCATACTGCACCGCTGTGAACCGGATACTGGTCAAACTGGACAAAAATGCCACAAAGGCTGCAGAGGCAAGTCCAGCTGCCAGGTTGTCCGCCGCGATCACCACATACAAGAAGACCAGGCTGTGTCCGGCAACCGCCAGAACCATGAACAAAAGATTGGTGGCAGATGCCAGCAGGGCACCCAGAAACAGAATCCGTATCACCCCGTAGCGGATGGAGAGAATGCCGCCGGCAAATCCGCCGGCAAGGGTCATGAAAAGACCGAATGTTTTCACCACACTGGCGATCTGGGTTTTGGAAAACCCCAGATCCTGATAAAATACATTGGATATGACCCCCAGTACAATATCGGAAATCCGGTACAGGCCCACAAGGGTCAATATCAGCCAGGCGGCTGAAACCCTGTACCTGCTGAAAAAATCCAGTACCGGGGCCACATAGCTTGCAACCACCATCTCCTGGTTCACAAGCCTGGCTGCCATACACCCCCTGCCCACCAGAGCTGCCGCCCCAAGCCCTGCTCCCAGCCGGAAGCACTCCACCAGCAGTCCTGCCAGGGTTGGATTGTTCAGCCACTGCCCCAGCTGTGCCTTCACATCCAGGGTAACCCGGCCGGCAATATAAAAGGTTATGACAAAAGCAGCCACTGCCAGACAAAAAAGCGCCAGGCCTGTCAGGTAATCCTTTGAACTGTATGCATCTGCCGGATTATAATCTGAGTCCGGCTCGTCAATGACCAGTGCTGTGATTATGCCCACCAGCATCAGACATGCCATGATGCAGTAGGTGGCCTGCCAGGCCTCAAACCGGTAACTTCCCTTTGCCGATCCAAACCACTCTGCCAGGATCAGGGCACCTGCCCCGGCCACCAGCATGCCGATGCGGTATCCGCCGATATAGGCGGAGGCCATCATGGCCTGGAGGTCAACTGGCGCAGATTCAATGCGATAGGCATCAATGGCAATATCCTGGGTTGCCGATGAAAATCCCAGCAGAACCGCTGCCATTGCCATTAAAACCAGCGGGTGGTAACCGGATCCCGGATCTGTGAATGCCATCCACAATACAGCCCCCACAATTCCGGCCTGGGCTGCCAGAATCCAGCTTCTCCGCCTGCCCAGCTTCCGGGTGAGCCAGGGAATGGGCATCTGGTCCACCAAAGGGGCCCAGACAAACTTGAAAGAATACCCAAGCGCTGCCCAGGAAAAAAAGGTCACAGCAGACCGCTGAACCCCGGCTTCCCTGAGCCACAAAGAAAGAGAGGAAAAAATCAGCAGGATGGGCAGCCCTGCACAAAACCCGAAAAACAGCATGGTAATCACCCGGGGATGGAAAAAGGCGTGCATGGCTTTGCGCCATCTGTTCCGGATATGGTTCTTTTCTGCAAAAGAACCCGGCTGTTCAGAGTGTGATTTCAAAATCGCAGGAAACACCGTAACAAAGGAGCGTAGTTTTCTTGGCAGTCAAGATATCTTTGCAGTCCTGCACAATGGCATCCATGTCATGGTCCCCCCGGTCCTGATTCAGGTGGATGAGACCCAGCTGTCCCACCCCGGCCTCTACAGCCAGATCCAGTGCATGGGGGACCGATGAATGGCCCCAGCCTTTGCGGTGCAGGTATTCGGCCTGGGTATATTCTGCATCATGTAACAGGACATCTGCATATCCGGCAAACCGTTTGTACCCCTCAAACCCCTGTCCCTGGGGATGGGCAAACCCCAGTTCATTGTCGGTAAGAAAGACAAAGGTTTTGCCATCTTCTGTGAATTTATACCCGAGGCTGCCCTGGGAGTGGCTGGTGGGAATCGCATCGATTTCCACAGAACCGATATGAAAATGGTTGTTCAACGCTGCATCAAAACGGATATCTGCTTTCAGGTCCTTGAGGCGGACAGGAAAAAACGGGGGGCACAGCACCCGGTTTAATACATCTTTTGTGGAAAATCCTGCAAATTTTCTGTCCTGGATGACCAGACGGTTGCGGGTGTAAAGCAGGGGTCTGAAAAAGGGAAACCCCATGATGTGGTCCCAGTGGCAATGGGTGAGCAGCATGTAGTACTGTGTTTTCTGCTGTTCCAGCAAAACATTTCCCAGCCGCCGGATACCGGTGCCGGCATCTATGATAATTGTCTCTCCGGATCCGGCGGTTATCTCAACACAGGTGGTGTCTCCGCCGTAAACAACATACTGCCGACCTGATACCGGTATTGATCCTCTGGAACCCCAGCATTTAATAATCATGATTCTCCTGTATCACAACCAGCCATAAATATCCAGCAGCTAAAATCCCATCTGGATATTTGCCATTGATGCATCAGTGTTTCAATCTTTCCATGGCGTGTCCTGGCCCCAGGCCCGCCCCTGGATGTGTGCTGTGACACACAATCCATGACAGCAAATATTCAGAAACCCATATATGTGATGATCCGGTAACGGATAATTCCTATACCATGGTATGAATCAATTGATAAATCAATATTTTTTTCGTATCATTCGTTGACAACCCATTGGTTTTTGCCTAATGAAAGATGCAGGCAGACCAGGATGTTTTTTATAAAAACCCAAGATAAAAGGGGCTGTATCATATGGCACAAGTGATTGCTGACCGCAGGGATGTGGATTTTGTCCTCCATGAACAGATCGGACAGGTAGACCATGACAATTTTTCTGAATTCAACAAAAAGACCATCGACCTGATTGTCTCGGAAGCCAGAAATCTGGCCATAAAAGAGATCCTCCCCACCTTTAAGGAAGGGGATGAGCAGGGATGCACCCTGGAAAACGGCAAGGTACGGGTGCCTGAATCCTTTAAACGGGCATGGCGGCTGTTATGCGAAGGGGAATGGCTGGCCATGTGTGATGACCCTGCCGTGGGGGGCCAGGGCATGCCAAGGACCGTGGGAAGTGCGGCCCTGGAATATATGGTGGGCGCCAACTCCGCTTTCATGCTGTATTACGGCATGACCCACGGGGCAGCCAAACTGGTGGAAGCCTTTGGTGATGATACCCAGAAACGCCTGTATCTGAAAAAAATGTTTTCCGGCGAATGGGGGGGCACCATGCTGCTCACAGAGCCTGAAGCAGGATCTGATGTGGGGGCTTTGACCACCACGGCACAGAAAAATGTAGACGGCACATACACCCTTTCCGGATCCAAAATTTTTATTTCAGCCGGCGAGCATGACCTGTGTGACAACATTATCCACCCGGTACTGGCCAGAATTCCGGGAGCCCCCGCCGGTACCAGAGGCATTTCTCTGTTTTTGGTACCCAAATTCCTGGTAAATGACGACGGCTCTTTGGGAGATTTTAACAACGTGGTCTGTACCGGTCTGGAAAAGAAAATGGGTATCCACGGCAATGCCACCGCATCCCTGTCCTTAGGGGACAAAGGCCCGTGCATCGGCACCCTGCTGGGAGAAGAAAACAAGGGCATGCCGGCCATGTTCCAGATGATGAACGAGGCCCGTGCATTTGTGGGGCTCCAGGGATTTGCCGTGGCATCCGCCTCCTACATGTATGCCCTGGAATACGCCAGAACCAGAATCCAGGGACGTCATTTAACAGCAGGAAAAGATGCAGGCGCCAAAAACGTTCCCATTATCCAGCACCCGGACGTCAAACGCCAGCTTCTCAACATGAAAGCCTACACAGAAGGGATGCGCTCTCTGGTGTATTATTATGCCTGGTGCAATGATGTGGTCCACACCACGGATGACAAAATGCTGAAGGCAGATACTGCCGCCATGGTGGAGGTACTCACCCCGGTGGTCAAGGGCTATATCACGGACAAGGCACTGGAGGTGTGCTCCCACGGGATCCAGGTTTACGGGGGATACGGGTATATCAGTGAATATCCGGTGGAGCAGCTCATGCGGGATGCCCGGATTTTCATGATCTATGAAGGCACCAACGGCATCCAGGCCATGGACCTTTTAGGCAGAAAACTCTCCATGAACCAGGGCCGGGCATTCCAGTATTTTATCAGCTGCATGAAAAAAACCATAGCAGAATTTTCCGGTGTTTCGGGGGTGGAAGACCTGTGTGCCAGCGTATCCCATGCCGTGTCCCGCTTGGAGGAGCTGGCACAGGTAATAGGCACCCGGTCCAGATCAGACCAGGCCTTGAATGCCTATGCATTTGCCCACCCATTTCTGGAGGTGACCGGTGATGTCTGTTTTGCCTGGATGCATCTGTGGCGGGCCGGCATTGCCGCACCCAGACTGGCAAAAAAAGCCGGCAGCCTGGACAGGGATACTGTGGCAAAGACAGCTGCCAAAAACAAGGATGCGGCGTTTTATGCCGGCCAGATGGCAACCGCCAGATTTTTTATCAACACCCTGCTGCCGGCCACCTACGGCAGGATGGATGCCATTATGGCAGGTGATTCCTGTGTGGAAGATATGCAGGATGTGTCTTTTGGCGCAAAATAAAACCCACGGCCGGCATATGGTTGTATGCCGGCCGCACAATAACGGATAAAAGCCGGATACATCCGGCTGCACGTTCATAAAACCAGGAGGTTCCATGTTTGAATATGTGAAAAAAAGCCTGCTCACCGGCGTTGGCATGGCGTTGCGGTCCAAAAGTGAAATCAGGGATCTGGCCGAGGAATTTGCCAAATCCACCCAGATGAACCAGGCGGAAGCCAGAGAATTTTTGGAAGAGTGCCAGCAGAGATATGAAGATGCCCGATCCAAACTGGACAAACGCATGGAAAATACGGTTGAGGAGATCCTCAAAAAACTGGACCTGCCCACCCGCTCGGATATCCACGCGCTGAACAAAAGAATTGATGACCTGGTCAAGCAGATCGAAAACAAAGCCTGAAGCCTGATTCATGCTCAGCATCAAAAAAATCGGCACCGTGGGCAAGCGGTACCGGCACCTGCTCCGGTACCAGCAGATCATCGGCATCATCCTCAAATATGGATTTGACAATATCCTGGATGCCATGAACATCGACCGCTATATTGAATCCGGCCTGAAACTGATTCCCTTTTCCCGGCCCCATGAACGGGTGGAAAAACTGTCCAGAAACCAGCGGATCCGCATGGCTTTAGAGGAGCTTGGCCCCACTTTCGTCAAAATGGGCCAGGTGTTGTCTTCCCGGCCGGATCTGGTGCCCATGGACCTGATTGCCGAACTGTCCAGACTCCAGGATGAAATCCCGGCTTTTGGATTTGACCAGGTCAAAGAAACCATTGCCGCAGAATTCGGCAGGCCCCTTCATGAGGTTTTTCTTTTCATGGATGAAACCCCGTTTGCCTCCGCTTCCATCGGCCAGGTGCACAGGGCTTCTGTCACCGGTGATGAACGGCTTGCCGTAAAAATTCAGCGCCCCGGCATCCGCAAGACCATAGAAGCCGATCTTGAAATCATCCTGCACCTGGCCGGCATCATGGAAAGAAATATCCAGGAGATGGCGTTTTACCGGCCGGTGCGTATTGTGGAAGAGTTTGCAAAAACCCTGGAAAAGGAACTGGACTACACCATTGAAGCTGCGAACATGGAACGGATGGCTGCCCAGTTTATGTATGACAGAACCATCCATATCCCCAAAGTCTATCCAGCAGAATCTTCTGAACGGGTATTGACCATGGAATTCATCGACGGCATAAAAGCCAGTGATATCGATGCCATTGACCGGGCCGGGCTGGACAGAAAGCGGATCACCCGGCGGGGGGCTGATTTTATCATGAAACAGGTGTTTGCGCATGGATTCTTCCATGCAGACCCCCACCCGGGCAATATCTTTATCCTGGACAACAACCGCATCTGTCCGGTGGATTTCGGCATGACAGGCTTTCTGGACCAGACCACCCGGGAACTGTTCGTGGACATCATCCATGCGGTAGCCACAAACAATGCCAAACTTGCGGCCCGGCTTTTGTGTGATTTATGCGGCTATGAAACCCAGCCGGACATGGTCCGGCTGGAAAAAGAGATCTCCCTTTTTGTGTCTGTGCACCTCACCAGATCCTTAAAGGAGATCCGAACCAGCAAAATGGTGAACCAGCTTCTGGAACTGTGTGCAGCCCACGGCCTGCGCATTCCGCCGGACATGTTTTTAATGATGAAAGCCTTTGTTTCCGTTGAAGATGTGGCCAGAAAACTGGACCCTGACTTCAACATGCTCGGCCATGCCGTTCCCTATGTCACCGCTGCCAAATACAGGCAGATGGCACCGGGAAAAATTGCCGAAAATGTCATGCATATTGCCAGAGAATCATTCCGGCTGTTTCAGCAACTGCCGTCCGACACAATGGAAATTCTGCGCCTGGTGAAACAGGGGAAACTGAAACTCGCCATTGATATCCAGGGACTGGACAAGCTGATGGTCCACCAGGACCAGACCAGTAACCGCATCTCTTTTTCCATCATCATTGCCGCCCTGATCCTGGGATCTGCCATTGTGATCAATTCTGATGTGCCCCCCATGCTGTTCGGGGTGTCTGTCATCGGGATCGCAGGGTTTGTGGCTGCCGCCGTCATGGGAATATGGCTGCTGGTGGCCATCATCCAGGGAGGACGTCTGTAAGGTGCCGGCTTACCTGTTTCCCTGGTAGGGATACCAGTCAGATTCCCGAAGCCGCTCCACTTTCAAGGTCAGGATCTCGCAAGTCAGGGTGTTGAACACAATTTTTCGCCCCAGCTCTCCGCCGACATCCTCTGATACGATGCGGATTTTTTTATGCAGCAGAATATCTTTGGCGATATGGTAATTCTGCTTTCCCACATCATGGGTGCACACATTTGAATTATTGGCCCCGCCGAATATCTGGGCTTCCAGATTATTGGGATCTGAACCGTTTTGGACCATCATCCGGACCAGGGTGATCACGGCGATATTGCCGTATATGGCCGTGTTTTTTTCACGGCTCTCGGCAACCGGAAACAAAAAATGGTTCATTCCCCCGGTTTTTCGCTTTTTGTCATACAGGCTCACTGACACGGATGATCCCAGCACGGTGGAGATAACCGTGGGTTTCTCCGGCAGATAAATGTATCCGGGTTTGAGAAAATAATCCCGGGCCACCGATGTTTCAGAATTGTTTTCCATAGCCTTTTTCTTTGTTCCGGCTGTCAGTATATACCATGTATGGTGTTCTATATCATTTATTACCCCATATCAAGGGGTAAAATGCGCTGATCTGATATGCCTCTGTCTTGTCTGATATGGATCACCCTTCACATGGAACAAGGCCCCGCAAAGTCTCGGACCGCGCACATGACACCACCAGGGGCGGGACCGGCGAAAGAGCACTGCAGAAAAAGATCAAAAACCCTGGGATGCTTACAGCAAATATTCAGAAACAAACAGGGCGCTTGCCAATAAATTAGGGCTGTGATATGAAGAAACCTTATATTGCAGCCAGACGACACCGGCTTATACCACAGCTATACCAGGGCACCGCACAAGGGACAGTAATGGAGAACCATTTTCCAGACATATGTATCGGGCATTTAAAAATTGTGGACCACCTGGTTCTGGGCATGGCTGCTGCAGACCATCCAGGGGTGGATGAACACCGGCCCTGGCGCCTTGTCCCGGTTCCCATGAACACCTGGGATGAGATCTGTGACAAATTGGGAAATGAGACCATTCAGGGCGCATTTATCCCCACACCCCTTGCCCTGGAACTGTTTGCCTCAGGCATGGACATCCGGTTTCTCATGTTTGTTCACAGATCCGGCAGTCTCCTGGTTAAAAACCGGAAAGCCGGCATTCACTCTCTTGCAGATTTTAACGGAAAACCTGTTTTGGTTCCGTCCTGGTTTTCCATCCAGGCCATGCTCCTGCATAAACTGCTGGGTGCTTCAGGTCTGGTTTTGGGCCCCCATGACCAGCCAGGCAGTGATGTTTTTCTGGAAACTGCTCCCCCATATCTTATGCCAAAGATACTTCTGGCTGAAAATGATATGGATGAAGATGATCCGGCAACAGGCGGTTTTATGGCGCCGGAACCCTTTGGCAGCCTGGCAGTGACCCGGGGACAGGCTGATATTGTCTGTACTTCAGACAGCCTCTGGAAAAACCATCCCTGCTGCGGATTTGTGGTCACCCGGCATTTTTTGAAAACATACCCCCGGATTCCCAAGGCCCTGGTAAGCCTTTTTTTTGCTGCTGCCCGGCACCTTGAAAAAAAAACCATTCTGGATCAGGCTGCCCTTGGTGCCGGCTTTCTGGCACAGGATCCGGTCCTTGTGCAGGCAGCACTTGCCCGCTCCAGGATAGGTTTTACTCCTGAAAGACTGGTGCCGGATACAGATGCCATTGACAGGATACAGACCTATATGGTTGATGCCATGGGCATCATGCCAAAAAAAATTGATCAAGATATTTTTGTGGACAAATCCTGGGCGGAAAATGCCCTGTCGGAAGTTTGCATTGCAGATTGATATTGAAAAAATAACCAAAACCTATGCCTATGCTGGAAAGCCTGAACATGTGGTATTAAAGGATATTTCCTTTGCCATTGCACCAGGTGATTTTGTCATTATTTTGGGGGAATCCGGGTGCGGCAAAACCACTTTGCTCAACCTTCTGGCCGGTCTTGAACACCCCACCAAAGGCTGTATCCGGGCAGATGGTGACATCATAACCGGAATCCATCCATCCCGGTCCATGCTTTTCCAGCAGCCGGCCCTGCTGCCCTGGCTCACTGTGCGGGAAAATGTGGCCTATGGCTGCAAAATCAGAAACGACACTGACAAACTCGATTACCGGGTCAACCAGTTTCTGGAGATCATGGGCCTGACCGGATTTGCCCACGCACACCCCGGCCGGCTGTCTTTGGGCATGGCCCAGCGGGTGTGCCTGGCAAGGGCCCTGGTGGGGCACCCAAGGGTCCTTTTGCTGGATGAACCCTTTGCCTCCCTGGACACCTTTACCCAGGCACATATCCAGGAAGAACTGGTAAACCTCTGGCTGTCGGAAAATTTCACCGCGGTCTTTGTGACCCATGATATCGACGAGGCCATTTACCTGGGCAACAAAATCATCCTTCTGGCCGGAGAACCTGCCAATATCTCTGACACGTTTACCGTTACAGACCCCTATCCCAGGGACAGAAACCACCCCCGGTTCAAGGAAATCCGGAACAGGATCCTGGAACGGTTTAAAAATGCCTACCTGGCCAAAAGGACCCTGCTGTAACATGAAAAACCCTGCCCGCAAACATCCACCGACCGGTATAACCCGGCGCACATTTCTGTACACAGCTGCAGCAGCCTGTTCCAGTCTGATTGCCGGGGCCGCTGTGCCTGCAAAAAAGCCGCCCCTGCGCCTGGGGTATCTGCCCATTACCGATGCAACCCCGCTGCTGGTGGCCCACGGACTGGGATATTTTTCCCAGGAAGGACTGGATGTAGCGCCGCCCGTCATGGTCAGGTCCTGGAACATCCTCACGGAATCTTTTCTGGCCGGCAAATTTGATATCACCCATATGCTCTTTCCCATCCCGGTATGGATGCGGTTCAAGCAGCACATGCCTGTGCGTGTGCTGGCATGGGACCATACAAACGGCAGTGCGGTCACCGTGCGGGGGGATTCAGCCATAAGGAATTTTGCAGATCTTGGGGGAAAACAGGTGGCGGTTCCCTCCTGGTATTCCATGCACAACCTGGTGCTTCAGCTGGGGTTGAAAGCCCAGGGCCTGACCCCGGTGATTCAGCCCCAGTCAGTTTCCCTTGCCCCCCATGAAGTCAACCTGTTTATCCTGCCCCCTCCGGACATGCCCACAGCCCTTCTGGGCGGCAAGGTGGATGCCTTTATCGTGGCAGACCCTTTCAATGCCCTGGCTGAACTGCGGTTCAATGCCAGGATAATGCGGTATACCGGAGATATTTGGAAAAACCACCCCTGCTGCGTCATTGTTGCAGGCCAGTCATTCATTGACCACCACCCTGTGGTGGTGCAAAAAGCCATGAATGCCATTGTCCGGGCCCAGGCCTGGTGCCGGAAAAATCCCAAAGAAACCGCCCACCTTTTGAGCCGTGACGGAGAACGGTATCTGCCGGTTTCCCAGGAGGTGCTGCGCAGGGTTTTTGAAACCCCTGATCCGGCCCGGCTGGTGCATCCTGACTGGGATGTTCCCCGCATCGATTTTCAGCCTTTTCCCTTTCCTTCTGCCACCCGGTTCATCATCGACCAGATGAAAACCACCCGGGTGGAAGGAGACACATCATTTTTATCAGCACTGGACTCCGGCCGGGCAGCCGAAGAGCTGGTGGATGACCGGTTTGTCCTGCAGGCAATGGATGAGATGGGGGGGATGGCGCCTTTCTGCGACTGTCACATGGCATTACCCTATACAAGGGAAGAGTCAGTTGAAATCACCTGAACGTATCACATACCAAAACCCCAGACAAATGGGCCTTAATGTCATTTTCACGCCCCAGAAATTGGGTTTCCGCTATGAACTGATGGGGCTTGCCCTTTTTGCGGCTGTCTGGGCACTGGTTTCTTATTTTGTATTTACCCGGCCCCAGTTCAGCCATTTCCAGGGGTTTTTGCCCGGCCCCACCTTCCGGGCCCTGATGTCCGCCTTTGCCGATGAACGGTTCTGGCTGTCGGTATTCACCAGCCTGCGGCGGATTGTGGTGGGCATATCTCTGGCTGCTTTTCTGGGTATTCCCATGGGTATTTTGGTGGGATTTTATCCCACGATCAGGGGACTGTCCTATTCCGCAATCCAGTTTGTACGCATGATCAGCCCCTTGTCCTGGATGCCCATTGCCCTGCTCCTGTTTGCAAGCTTTGAATCAGCCGTATATTTTTTGATTGTAATGGCCACTGTTTGTCCTATAATACTGAACACCACCATCGGGGTGCGCAACATCAATCCCCAGTGGATAAAAATGGCCATAAACCAGGGTGCGGGCAGCTTTCAGCTCATCAAGACCATTGTCATACCATCTTCTGTACCCCATATGCTCACAAGCCTGCGGCTGGCACTGGGAGTGGCCTGGATTGTGCTTGTCCCGGCAGAGTTTTTGGGGGTATCAAGCGGCCTGGGATACCTGATCAATGATGCACGGGATACCATGGAGTATGACAAACTCATGGCCATGATTATCGCCATTGGTATCCTGGGATTTTGCCTGGACCGGCTTTTCCAGAGACTCCAGCAGACACTGCGCTGGTCATGGCATGAATACTGAGATAATAAATATATATAATGACTATACACAAAAACCTTAAGGAGCGTTTCAATGGCGGTAAACCCTGACATTAAAATTGTTGTGGCAGATGATTCAGGCACCATGCGTATCATGTTCAAACAGATCCTTGCCAAAGCCGGTTATACCAACCTTGTGATGGCGGTCAACGGTACAGATGGGCTGGAAAAGGTAAAAACCGAAAAACCAGACCTTGTTATCAGTGACTGGAATATGCCCCAGATGGATGGACTGGAATTTTTACAGGCATTGCGCAAACTGGATGAATTCAGGGACCTGCCCTTTATCATGGCCACAGCCCAGTCGGACAAAGGCCAGCAGATCGCCATTATGGAAGCCGGAGGCAATGGCCATGTTCCCAAACCCTTTGACCAGGAACAGATCAGCCAGGCCATTGCACGTGCATTTTCAGGTGAAACCAGGGACCCGTTTGTCCGGAAAAAACAAAGAAGCATAATGGGTGACCGGGTGGAGCTGAATGTGGCCCATATCCAGATCACCGACCACCTGGCCCTCGGGGCATTGAAACACAGAATAGATACCGGAGATGTGGAACCCAGGCATTTTGATTTGACCACCAGCCTGAAGGCCGGATGGAACCCCATACAGGAAGGTCTGGAATCCGGAGAAATTGACTGTGCCTTTGTACTTGCGCCCATTGCCATGGATCTGTTTGCCTATGATTCCCCCATCCGCCTGGTGCTGTTTGCCCACAAGAACGGCAGTACATTTGTCAGATCCCGCCATTATGACCACAGGTTTGATTCTCTCCAGAGTTTTTATAAATACAAGGTTGTGGATATCCCCCATAAAATGTCCATTCACCACATGCTGGCCCATAAATTCCTCAAGGAACTGGGGCTCAAACCCGGGGTTCCCGGTAAAAAAGCCATCAATGTGAGATTTGAGGTGGTACCCCCTGTTAAAATGCCCCAGATCATGCAGGAAAACGAGGACGTGGCCGGTTTCATGGTGGCTGAACCGGTTGCCACCAAAGCCATTGCCGCCCAGGTGGGGGATCTGGAATTCTATTCTGCCAGCCGCTGGGACAACCATCCCTGCTGTATTGTGGCCATGCAGGAGGACTTTCTCCAGCAGCATCCTGATGCTGCCCAGGAATTTGTATCCCTGCTGGTGGAAACCGGTGAATACATTGAAGATGACAAAACCAGGGCCGCCCGCATTGCAGTGGATTTTTTAGATCCCCAGGGCACCCTGGGACTCAACCCGGAAGTGTTGAAGAATGTATTTTCCCAGCCCCAGGCCATACGGTGGGATGGCCTTTATCCCGAGGCAGCCGGCCTGGACAAAATTCAGCGGTACATGCATGATGTAATGGAGATCGGGAAAATCATCGATCTGGAAAAATTCATTGAAACCCGTTTTGCCGATATCGCCTACAACATTTAGATGCAAGGAGTCACATTCATGAAAATCACTGATCCGCAAGTCATTAAAAACGGAGAAAATGATCTGATTGCATCCGTACAGAAAAATCTTGATCAAGAGATCATCAAAAAAATCATCGCCGATCAGATGGCCCGGACAGCGCTTGTGTCAAAAGGTGGACAGATAGTGGTGCATGACAACCAAGTTGCCTTCCGCATGGATTTTGATCTCCAGTTGAGCGGCAGTCTTTTGTTTGACAGGCAGGGCAATTATATCGCTGATGTTCCTGAACCACGGACAGATTCCAAAGATTCTGAAAGCGTCACGGCATCGTTGGAAACACAAGATCCGGAACAGCTGCAGCCGGATGCAGAGGAAGATCTTGCCCGGGCAGACCTTGACCGGGAACCGGAGGAAGAATCTGATTCATCATCTCTGGAAGCTGTGGAAACAGAAATGGATGATGCTCTGGATGATCTGGATGACACAGATACCGGGGATACCGATTTCAGCCGGGATGATCTGGATGATGACAGCCTGGAAATCGGCACCCTGGAACTGGAAGAAGACAGAGACGAAAACGACGTCCTGGATGATGATATCGATGATATCCTCAAGGAAAGCCGGGAATTCTGGGAAGAAAAAAAAGGATCATAAATAAACAGCCCCCCATCCGGACAATGCTGCCCGGATGGGGGGCTGTTTTACACATCTGAGATCAGTTGTGCATATTTACTGCCGATACTGTCTGCATGCAGTATTAATATCTGTAATGGTCTGATTTAAAAGGACCATTTTCTGGAATCCCGAGATAGTCCGCCTGCTCTTTGGTCAGCTTGGTCATTGTCACGGACAGATTTTTCAAATGCAGCCGTGCCACCTCCTCGTCCAGTTCCTTGGGCAGGGTATATACCTTTTTTTCCAGTTTTTCCGAAGCCAGCTTGATCTGGGCCAGGGTCTGGTTGGAAAAGCTGTTACTCATGACAAAACTGGGGTGGCCGGTGGCACATCCAAGGTTCACCAGGCGGCCTTCAGCCAGAACAATGACAGACCGTCCAGATTCCAGCACCCATTTGTCCACCTGGGGTTTGATGTTGATACGTTCTGCTTTGGGATTATCCGTGAGATAGGACATTTCGATTTCATTGTCAAAATGGCCGATGTTGCAGATAATGGCCTCATCTTTCATTTCAGCGATGTGCGCACCTGTGATCACATGGTAATTGCCTGTGGCTGTCACAAAGACATCACCCCGGGAAGCAGCCTGTTCCATGGTCACCACTTCAAAGCCTTCCATGGCTGCCTGCAAAGCACAGATGGGATCGATTTCCGTAATCAGGACAATAGCACCATACCCTTTCATGGAAGCGGCACAGCCTTTCCCCACATCCCCGTATCCGGCAATCACCACGGTCTTTCCGGCAAGCATCACATCTGTTGCCCGCTTGATGCCGTCGGCCAAAGATTCTCTGCACCCGTAAAGGTTGTCAAACTTGGACTTGGTAACCGAATCATTGACATTGATGGCTGGAAACAACAGTTGGTTTTTCGCTGCCAGCTGGTAGAGCCGATTGACACCGGTGGTGGTTTCCTCGGAAACCCCTTTGATGGCTTTGGCAATGCGGGTCCATTTTTCCGGATCCTGTGCCTGGGATACCCGGAGCCGGTCCATGAGACAGCGTTCATCCTGGCTGTGGGTGGGCTGGGTCAAAAGTGTGGGATCTTTTTCCACCTTTACCCCCTGGTGCACAAACAAGGTGGCATCACCGCCATCATCAACGATCAGGTCCGGGCCGCTGCCATCAGGCCAGAGCAGGGCCTGTTCCGTACACCACCAGAACTCTTCCAGGGTTTCGCCTTTCCAGGCAAACACGGCGGCAGTGCCTTTTTTGGCAATGGCCGCAGCTGCATGGTCCTGGGTGGAAAAAATATTGCACGTGGCCCACCTGATGTCAGCACCCAGTTCATACAGGGTGTCGATGAGCATGGCCGTCTGTATGGTCATGTGCAGGCTGCCCATGATTTTCATGCCTTTCAGGGGTTTTTCCGGGCCGTATTTTTCCCGGATGGCCATGAGGCCCGGCATCTCTTTTTCAGACAACTGCATGTCCTTGAGCCCCTCTTCGGCAAGATTGATATCCTTGACCTTGTTTTTTAATGTTAAATCAAGTTCTATGTAAGATGGATCTTTTGTTTGCTGCAACATTGTTACACTCCTTGGGATTGCTTAAAATTTCTAAATTTACTGGATTGTTTTTCACGTAACGCACCTGCGGTACTGGTCGGTTTGGTGCCGGGCACCGTGTCGAAAAGAACGCTTTCGCATAAAACGGCTTCCTGAACCGGGGTTTTTCCGAATTCCGGTTCAGGCTGCCCTGCTGACATATGTACTTAGAGCCCTGCCAGTTCCCGGATCTGGTCTGCCCTGTCTGTTCTTTCCCAGGAAAAATCAGGATCTTTGCGGCCAAAATGGCCGTATGCAGCGGTTTTTCTATAGATGGGCCGCAGCAGGTCAAGGGTTTCAATAATGGCGGCTGGTCTCAGGTCAAACACCTGTCTGACAATTTCCACCGCTTTATTCTCAGGAATTTTACCGGTACCCATGAAATCCACCATCAAAGAAACCGGTTCTGCCACACCGATTGCATATGCCACCTGGACTTCGCATTTATCTGCAATGCCTGAAGCCACAAGGTTTTTGGCCACATACCGGCCCATGTAGGAGGCGCTTCGGTCTACCTTGGAAGGATCTTTTCCGGAAAAACATCCGCCCCCGTGGCTGCCCTGGCCGCCATAGGTATCCACGATGATTTTACGCCCGGTGAGGCCGCAGTCCCCCATGGGACCACCGATTACAAAGCGGCCTGTGGGATTGACAAAAAACCGGGTGTCACCGTCCATCATCTCCTTTGGGATGATTTTCCGGATTACTTCCTTGACCACCGCATCTTTCAGCTCTTCATAGGTCACATCATTGTTATGCTGGGTGGAAACCACCACGGCATCCACCCGTTCGGGTTTGCCGTTTCTGTATTCAATGGTTACCTGGGATTTGCCGTCAGGCCGCAGAAAATCCAACGCCCCGTTTTTCCTGACCTGGGTTAAGCGCTTGGTCAATTTGTGGGCAAAAAGGATGGGCATGGGCATGAGTTCTTCGGTTTCATTGGTGGCATACCCGAACATGAGCCCCTGGTCCCCGGCACCCTGTTCCTTGTGCAGACCGGCCCCTTCATTTACACCCTGGGCGATGTCAACAGACTGCTGGTCAATACTGGTAATGACAGAGCAGGTTTTCCAGTCAAACCCCATGGTGGAAGAATTATACCCGATATCCCTGATGGTGTTTCTGACAACTTCAGGAATATCCACATAGCAGTCTGTGGTAATTTCTCCAGCCACCATGGCAAGTCCTGTGGTCACCAGGGTTTCACAGGCAACGCGGCAGCGTTTGTCTTCGGTCATGATGGCATCCAGAATACTGTCTGATATGGCGTCTGCCACTTTGTCAGGATGGCCTTCTGTTACAGATTCCGATGTGAACAAAAATGATGAATGATTGTCTGACATTTCATGCTCCTTTTTTATGAAAGTGATAAAAATTGTAATGTCATGCGTGCATTTGTTTAGCTGCAATAATGTAGAATCATGTTTATACCGGCTTATTCACCATTTGTCAATAGCTATCCAGGAATATATCAAGATATGTTCATATTTTGTTAAGAATGGCAGAAAAGCCTTGACAACAGCCCTGTATTTTCTATGCTGGGGTGAACAAACCAACTTTTTTTTGGAGATTTCATATGACAAAACAATACAACAAACGCATTACCGGTGTCGGATCCGCCCTGGTGGATATCCTCATTAATGAAACAGATGATTTTCTAAAAATGCTGGATAAAAAAAAGGGGGGCATGACCCTGGTGGAAGCTGCAGATATTGATACTATCCTGTCAAAAACCAATGAAACCCCAGTTGTCGTTCCAGGAGGGGCTGCCTGCAACACCATCATAGGGGTGGGCCGCCTGGGGGGTACTGCCAGGTTCATCGGCAGAAGGGGACAGGACAATTTCGGCACCCTGTTTGAAGACGCCCTGCGGTCAGCCCGGGTGGAACCAGAGCTGACCCTGTCTTCCTCCCCCACCGGCAGTGTTATCTCAGTGGTTACGCCGGATGCACAGCGGTCCATGTTTACATATCTGGGGGCATCTACGGAAATGGACCCGGCACGGATCGGACCGGATCTGTTTGCAGATACCGCCATATCCATCATTGAAGGCTACCTGCTGTTCAACCCTGACCTGATGATGGCATCGGTGCGGGCAGCCAAAGAAGCCGGTTCTCTGATTGCCCTGGACCTGGCCAGTTTTGAGGTGGTGAATGCCTGCCGCCCTATTCTGGAAGATGTGATCCGGGACTATGTGGACATTCTCATTGCCAATGAAGATGAGGCTGCCGCCTTTACCGGTTTCACACAGGAAGAAAACGCAATCACAGCGTTGTCTGAACATGTCACATATGCTGTGTTGAAGCTGGGGAAAAAAGGCAGTTGTGTATCATTTAATGGCACCGTCACCAAGATTGCAGCAAAAACCGATCATCCCCCCAAAGACACCACCGGTGCCGGTGATCTGTGGGCGGCTGGATTTCTTTTCGGCATTGCCAACGGTTTTTCCATTGAACAAAGCGGGACCCTTGCATCGGCCTGCGGGTACGAGGTATGCCAGGTGGTGGGTGCCCAGATCCCCAAACAGGGATGGAAAAGGATCCGGGCATTGCTATAACCGCTGTTTTGACAGACGTGCCAGTGCGTTTTTACTTTTTTTCAAACACCTGTTTGAAAACTTCTCTGTAATGTTTGACAAAGGAAAAATCGATGCCTTCCTTGATATGATCAGGCAGTTTTTCAAATTCACTGATACACCCTTCCGGCAGGATAATTTCATTGATGCCGGATCTTCTGGCAGCAATGATCTTTTCCTTGATCCCCCCCACAGGCAGCACCTTGCCTGTGAGGGTAATTTCACCGGTCATGGCCAGGGGACGTGAAATTCCCTTTTTCCGGGCCAAAGAAACAAGGGCTGTGGTGATGGTAATACCGGCACTGGGGCCATCTTTGGGGGTGGCCCCTTCCGGCACATGCAGGTGGATGAATGCATCATCAAAATAACCGGTATCAATACCAAAAGATTTGGCATTTGCCCGCACATGGGACAGGGCAATGGAGGCTGATTCCTGCATCACATCCCCGAGTTTACCGGTCAGCTTTATACCGGATCCCTTTTCATGGACCTTCACCGCTTCAATGGGCATGGTGACCCCGCCCAGGGATGTCCAGGCAAGGCCTGTGGCAATGCCCACCCCCTGCATCTGTTTCTCTTTTTTAAACACCGGAAGCCCCAGGTATTTCTCCAGGGACTTGATGGTCACCCGTACTTTTTCGTTTTCCCCCTTTAAAATGGTGACAATACTTTTGCGGATGATTTTGTTGAGAAGCTTTTCCAGACTCCGCACCCCTGCTTCCCTGGCATACCCTTCAATCAGATACCGGATGGTGGGATCTGTGATGGTAATTGTGGAGGCTGCCAGTTTGTTGCGCTTCAGGAGTTTGGGCCACAGGTGTTTTCTTGCGATTTCAATTTTTTCCTGGGTGATGTATCCGGACAGGTTGATCCGGTCCATGCGGTCCAGCAAAGGGCTGGGAATGGTATCCAGGGTATTGGCTGTACAGATGAACAAGACATTGGACAAATTGATACGCAGGTCCAGGTAATGGTCCAGAAATTCGGCATTCTGTTCGGGATCCAGCACCTCCAGCAGGGCAGATGCCGGATCACCCTGATAGGAAATCCCGATCTTGTCCACTTCATCCAGCATGATCACGGGATTGGCAACTTTTGTATCTTTCAAGGCCTGGACCATTTTCCCTGGCATGGCCCCCACATAGGTCCTGCGGTGACCCTTTATTTCCGCCTCATCCCGTATTCCCCCGAGACTGAACCGGTAAAATTTGCGGCCCAGGGCCTCGGCAATGGACTTGCCAATGGAGGTTTTACCCACACCGGGCGGGCCCACAAACAAAATGATGGAACCGGAGACATCTTTTTTATATACCCCTGCGGCAAAGAACTCGATAATCCGCTCCTTGACATCAGACAGCCCGGCATGGTCCCGGTCAAGCACCTGTTCTGCCCGTTCAATGTCTATGTTGTCCTCGGAATACACCCCCCAGGGAAAAGCGGTTACCCAGTCAAGATAATTTCTGGTAACACCGTATTCAGCAGACCCGGTTTCCAGCACAGACAGTTTTTCAATCTCTTCTTCAAAGCGTTTGGCCACCTCTTCCGGCGGATCAAGCGCTTCAAAACGTTGTTTGAACCGGTCCACATCCGATGTTTTGTCATCTTTCTGCATCCCCAGTTCTTTCTGGATGGCCTTGAGCTGTTCCTTGAGAAAAAACTTGCGCTTGTTCTCATCCACCTGGGTATTGATGTCCTTCCGAATCTGGGTCTGGAGCTTGGCAATTTCAATTTCCTTCTGCAGCAGCATGAGTACCTGCTTCATACGTTCCATGACAGATTCGGTTTCCAGAATTTCCTGGAGCACATCCCCGGATGCCGTGGTGATGCCGGCGGCAAAATCCGTCAACGGAGAGGGCTGATCCGGGCTGAACCGGCCCAGGTACTGCTTGAGTTCTTCTGAATACAGCGGATTCAAAGACAACAGCTGCTTGATGGAACTGATAATGGAAATCGCATAGGCCTTGAGCTTATCCTCATCCTCGGCCAGCGGCTTGAAATACTCCACCTGGACCACAAAAGGGGGCTTGTCAGACAAAAACTTTTTGATTTTGAATCGTTCCAGGCCCTGGGCAATGAACTGGATATTGTCTTCCACGTCCACCATGTTGAGCATCCGCACCACACAACCGACTTCAGGAAAATCCTCCTTATAGACATATTTTCCTTTAACTTCAGATAGATAGCTTAGTCCCAGCAGGCTGTGGGAATCATTGGCCGCCTTGACCAGGGTTTTTTCCCACCGCTGTTTGCTGACCACCAGCGGCTGCACCTGGGCCGGCAGATGGGGACGTCCGGTTATGGGCACGATATAGAGAATATCCGGCTTATGGCTCTGCCTGATAAGCTGCCCTCCGGTGTTCTGTTGTTTTTCCTTGTTTTCTGTTTCCGCTTCACCGTCTCCGTCACCATTCACAATTTCAGGGGTAATGGGTCTGTTGTCCTCGGTCATATAACACCTCTGCTATGCATTGGGGTTTGCAGTCAATAATACATATACTATAATATTGTTTTTTCCCATGACAACCCAAAAAGCAAAATCCATACCATGGTTATGACATGATCCAGGTGGCGGTCTGGAAAAACGCGATGGACACCCCAAGGGCCAGCAGGGTGTTGAACGCCATGGAAAACGCCCCCCATTTCCATGAACCGGCTTCTTTTGCAATGCAGACCACAGCAACAAAACAAGGAGAGTAAAAAATGGTGAACAGAATCAGGCTGAAGGCGGTGATGGGCCCCCATCCAGGGGCAGACTGCAGCCGCCCAGACAAAGACACGGCATCCTCAGGATCCCCATCTCCCAGGGAATAGGCGGTTCCCAGGGTGGACACCACCACCTCTTTAGCGGCAAATCCCCCCACCAGTGCAATATTGGTCTGCCAGTCAAACCCGGCCAGACGGGTCACAGGTGCCAGGGCCGTCCCCATGCGCCCGGCAATGGAATGCCGCAGGGCTGCGGAAGCCTGGTTCAGCTTTTCTTCGCCTGTCTGCCGGGCCGCCGCCTGCTGGGTGCCGACCTGGGCAGGATCAGCCAATTTTGCGGTGTCCAGCCGGGGAAAGGTCATCATGGCCCACAGAATAATGGAAATCCCCAGAATCACTGTCCCCGCTTTTTTGATATACTGCCAGGTACGTTCCCAGGTATGGATGGCAAGACCCTTGAAGGTGGGCAGCCTATAGGGCGGCAGTTCCATGACAAAGGGAGTGGCCGGCCCCTGTATCACCGTGGACCGCAGCAGTTTTGCCACCAGCAGGGCCCCCACCCAGGAAATCAGGGTGATGATGAACATCACCCTGGCCTGGTTCTCACTGAAAAATGCCGCCACCAGCAGGGCATACACAGGCAGTTTGGCACCGCAGTTCATGAAAGGTACGGTGAGCAGTGTGGCCAGCCGTTCCTTGGGAGACTTGAGGGTCCTGGCTGCCATGACACCGGGCACGGCGCAGCCCCCGGCGATGCCGCCGGATACAATAAAGGCCATGACGGATGCGCCATGCAGGCCGAACAGCCGGAAAATCCGGTCCAGCATGAATGCCATCCGGGCCAGGTACCCGGTATCCTCCAGAAAAGATACCCCCAAAAACATGAACATTATCAACGGCACAAATCCCAGAACCCCGCCGACCCCGTCAATGATGCCGGAAATTACAAGGGATTTGAGCAGTCCATCTGAAAGCAGGCCGTCCACCCTGCCCGCAAGCCAGCCGAAAAATTCCTCACACCAACCCACGGGCACCGCACTGTAGGCAAAGGTAAACTGATACAACCCCATGAGCACACCCACCATGAACATGGGACCCAGGAACCTGTGGGTGACAATTTTATCTATTTTATCAGAGGCTTCCATCCGGTTTTTATCCATGGTGTGGGTCATCACCCCCTGCTTGAGGATGGATGCAATGAACCCGTAGCGCTGATCTGCGATCATTCCTTCCGGGTGGGTGTTCAGGGTGGTATCCAGGTGATGGGTCAGTTTCCGGACCACAGATGACAGCCAGGCATCCATCTGCGGGTTCTGTTCTTTTCCCATGTCCAGGATCTGCACATCATTTTCCAGGTATTTTAATGCCACCCACCGGGGAAGGTATCGGTCGGTCAAAAAATGTTCAGAACTGATCTTTTCCACCATCTCATCCAGAACTTCGTCAATATCCCGGCCATAGGATATCTTCAAGGGTCTGGTCCGGGTTTTGGCATGGTCTGCCACGGTTTTGAGCAGATCATCTCTGCCTTTGCCGGTACGGGCCACCATGGGCACCACCGGCAATCCCAGCAGGGAAGACAGTTTTGCGATGTCAATGTCAATGCCCCGTTTTTTTGCCACATCCATCATATTCAGAGCAATGCACACACTGATACCCATTTCCATGAACTGAAGGGTCAGATACAGGTTACGCTCCAGGTTGGATGCATCCACGATGTTGACAACCATGTCCGGCTGTTCCTTGACGATAAAATCTCTTGCCACCACCTCTTCTAACGAATAGGCACTCAACGAATAGGTGCCCGGCAGATCCACCACATGAAATTCATCACTGCCGGATACACACCTGCCCTGTTTTTTTTCCACGGTCACGCCGGGATAATTGCCCACGTGCTGTCTGGCACCAGTGAGAACATTGAACAAGGTTGTTTTGCCGGAATTGGGGTTACCGGCCAGCGCTATGGCGATACCCATTTTAATTGACCTCCACAAGAATATGATCCGCTTCATTGTTTCGCAGGGTCAGGGTGAATCCCATGATCCGCAGCGACACCGGATCATACAGCGGGGCTTTGCCCTGGATCCGAATCTCTTTGCCCGGAACCAGACCCATGTCCCGAAGCCTTGTGCCCAGCTCTCCTTTTGCCCTGACACCGGCAATGGTACCGGTCTGGTTCACCTGCATCTGTCTCAATTTGATATATGGCATTGGTTTTCTCCTTTGTGTGAATATATATGTAAAAACCATATGTTGCTGGTGCCTTTATTCTGCGTTCGAAGTTTTATATGACTAACTTTGAGCATTGTCAACAACATTATTAACCATTTATGAAAATATTTATTTGACTTACTATATCAATGGCGTATAAAAAGAAAAGGAAAAACAAAATGGAGGAACCCCATGGAAAAAACCATTCCCCTTTCCGAAAGCCTGGAAGATTATCTGGAAACCATACTGGCACTGCAGACCAGAAATACAGTGGCCCGGTCCAAGGATATCGCGGCAAAACTCAATATCAAGAGAGGGTCTGTCACCGGTATGCTCAAAAAACTGGCTTCCCAGAACCTGATCAATTACGAGCCTTACGGTTACGTAACCCTGACCCCGGAAGGGGAAAAAATTGCCAAAAAAATTGCATACCGCCATACGGTGCTCAAGGATTTTTTGTTCAGGATACTTTCCGTGGATGAAGACCGGGCAGATGAAACCGCCTGCCGCATGGAGCATGCCATGGACACCGGCACCTTTAAAAAATTTGTGGCGTTTATTGCCACCCTTGATGCCTGCCCCCACCGGAAACAGAACCAGGAATGATGGACATGTATGAAAAAGAGATGGATGTGTGTTCAGAAAAATGCATTGATGCCGCCAGGGTAAGCGCCACCCTGCTCTCTTTGCCCGCCCTGGAAGATATCATGGGTATGTCGGCCATATTCAAGGCCCTGAGTGACCCCTCCCGGCTGAAGATCGTCCTGTGTCTTCTGGACACGGAACATTGTGTCTGTGATATTGCCGCCATCTGCAGCCAGAGCGAATCTGCCGTGTCCCACCAGCTGCGCATTCTCAGGGGGCTTAAAATCGTCAAGAACCGGCGCCAGGGAAAAATTGTGTATTATTCTCTGGATGACGACCATGTGCGCTCCCTGATCATCACCAGTCTGACCCATATCCGGCACTGAGCGGTGTCACCACAGGTTTTTGGTCCAGACCACCGTGGCGGTGAGCCCTTTCTTCTGCCTGCTGATACTGCCGTCTTTTTGCATGGCCGGCGGTTAATCTTTTTTTCCCGGCAGGGTCCGGTGTTCTTTGCCCGGGGTGAACACACCCACCAGGTCCTGGATAATAACGTACAATGCCGGCACAAACAACAGGGTCAGGCAGGTGGCGGCGGCCAGGCCGAAGCTGATGCTCACGGCCATGGGAATGAGAAACTGGGCCTGGAAACTGGTTTCCAGAAGCAATGGAAACAGCCCTGCCACCGTGGTAATGGAGGTAAGCAGCACCGGCCTGAACCGGTTTTTCCCTGCTGTAACCACCGCGTCCACCACCTTTTTGCCCTGGCAGACCCCGGCATTGGCAAAATCGATGAGAATCAAAGAATCGTTGATAACAATGCCGGACAGGGCCACGATGCCGAATATGCTGATGATGGTGATATCCAGACCCATGATGAAGTGGCCGGCAACCGCACCGATAAGCCCGAACGGGATGGCGATCATGATGATCACCGGCTGGACATAGGACCTGAACTGGCTGGCCAGCAGCAGAAACATCACCATCAGGGCAAACGAAAACCCCTTGGTCAGGCTGTTCAAGGATTCTTCGGTGCGCCGGGCCTGGCCCTCCATGTCATAGGACACACCGGGAAACCGGGTGGCAAGATCCGGCAGAAAACCGGTCTTGAGATCTTCCACGATTTTCTGTGCATTGGCTGTTTCTTCATCAATATCGGAAATCACCGTGATCACCCGGTGCCGGTCCACCCGCTGGATGGCAGAATATCCCTGCCTGGTTTCCAGACGGGCCACCTGGTTCAAGGGGATCTGCCGGCCGTCCGGGGTCCTGATCCGCAGATCTTCTAAACTGGCTTGTGTTTCCCGCTCTTTTTCGGCATACCGGACCATGACCTTGATATCATGCCTGCCCCGCTGGACCTTCACCGCCTCATCCCCGTAATAGGCCTGGCGCAGCTGGGTGGCGATATCCGCCATGGTCACCCCTAAAGATGCCGCTCCCTGTCGGATATGGATCTGTTTTTCCATTTTACCCGGCCGGAAATTATCGGTCACATCAAAGGTGCCTGGATATGATGCGATTTCTGTCTTCAGTGCATCGGCTGCGGCCTGGAGCCGGTCCAGGTCGGAACCTGCCAGCTGGATCTCAATGGGGTTACCCCCGGGGCCCCCGCTGACAATGGAATAAGTGATCTGCTCCACCCCCGGGATATCCCCAACCAGTTCCCGCCAGCGGTCCGTTACCCGGGATGCAGAGGTCTGGGCACGAAACCCTGCCGGCTGGATCTCGATCCAGACCTGGCCGCAATGTCCCCCATACACCCCGGGCTTCCAGTCCCGGCGGGGGATGACGCCCACCAGGGAAAAGGCATTTTTCACCAGATCCCGGCGGCCTGCCACCTGGTCCTGGAATGCATCATTCAGGGCAAAGGCCCCGTTTTCAATCTGTTTGACGGTGGACTCTGTGAGGGCAAAGGGGGTGCCCAAAGGATAAATCACTTCGCAGATCATCCAGTTGGAATCGGTCTTGGGGAAAAACACAAACGGCACATGGCCGCCGGCCATGGCGCCGATGCTGACAATCAGGCATCCTGCGCCCAGGGCCAGGGTAAAGTACCGGTTTTTCACACAATAGTGCAGCAGCGGGGTGTACAGCCGCTGTATCACCCGGTCCTGGGCTGTTTCCACCCATTGCCTGGCCTGTGAGTGAAGCGCTAAAATCTCTTTTTTGATCCATTCAAACCAGAAAAAAAACATCCTGTAAATCAGGGGTTTTCCGGACCGGGCCGGTTCCAGGGCATGGACCAGGTGGGCCGGCAGGATCACAAACGCCTCCACCAGGGATATGGCAAGAATGCAGATCACGGCCTGGGGCATGACGGAAATAAATTTTCCCATGATACCGGTGATAAACATCAGGGGTAAGAATGCCACAATGGTGGTGGTCACGGCCATCACCACCGGCCCCCCTATCTGGTCCATGCTGTCCAGGACCGCCTGTTTCGGGGATTTTCCCATGCGGAAATGGGTGTAGATGTTTTCTCCCACAATAATGGCATCATCCACCAGAATACCCAGGGTCATGATAAATGCAAACAACGTGAGCATGTTGATGGAGGCCCCGATATAATCCAGGAGCAAAAAAGTGCCCATAAAAGAGATGGGGATGCCCGCCGCCACCCAGAACGCCAGGCCCAGGTCCAGAAACAGGGCCAGGACGATAAACACCAGGGCAATCCCCTGCCACCCGTTTTTCAGCAGCAGGTCGATGCGTTCCTGGACCATGTCCGCCATGTCAAACCAGTACCCCAGGGTAATCCCTTTGGGCATGCGGGACTGGTTTTCCCGTATATAGGAAATGACTGTATCAGAAATGGCGATGGTATCCTGGTCATCGGTGCGGTTCACCACCACCATGACCGCGGGTTTTCCATTAAACCGGGCGTAAAGATCCGTGTCTTCAAACCCGTCCACCACCTTTGCCACATCCCCCACCTGCAGCACGGTACCGTCTGGCTGGGCCTTCAGGGGAATCTGTGCAAAATCTTCTCCAGTATACCGCTTGCCCCTGGCCCGCACCAGAAATTCGCCCCCCGGTGTTTTGATCAGGCCCCCGGGGGATTCCACGCTGCCGGTTTTAACGGCCCGGGCCACCTGGTCAAAGGACAGTGTGTATTGCCTCAAATCTGTCTCAGACACTTCAATGGAAATCTCAAACTCCCGGGCCCCTATCAGGGATGCCAGGGAGACCGCCTCGGTGTCCACCAGGTCATCTCTGATTTTTTCCGCCGTATCCCGCAGCACCTGTTCGGACACTTCCCCGTAAACCGCCACATAAATGGCCGGCTCATTGTTCTTTATTTCGGTGATCACCGGATCTTCTGCATCCACAGGAAACGAATCGATCAAATCGATCTGGGTTTTTATCTCATTGCGCTTGTCGGTAATGTCTGTGCCGGCAGACAGCTCAACGGTCACAGACCCACGGCCTTCCAGGGCTGTGGCGTATATGGCCTTGATATCTTCCAGGCTCTTGAGCTGTTCTTCGATCTTGATGCAGATGCCCTCTTCCACCTCTTCCGGGGAGGCACCCGGATAGGGCACTTCAATGTGGATCATGTCCAGAGAAAACTGGGGAAACATCTCCCGTTTCATGTGCAGCACCGTGAACAGGCCTGCCGCAATAACAAACACCATGATCAGGTTCACCGATACCCGGTGTTCCACCGACCATCTGCCCAGAAAGCGCATGCCCTATTCCCCGTCTGACCGGATATCCAGGGCCATGCCATCCACAGCCCCGGGCACCGGCGTTGTAATGACCTGGTCCCCGGGATCAAGGCCGGCATCGATGTATACCGCATCCCCCACTTTGCGCAGGACCCGCACCGGCCGTATCTCCAGAAGCCCGTCCGTGGCCAGAAACAGGTGCTCCCCGGGTTTGAGCAGGTGCCTGGGCACGGTATACACCCCGTCTTTTTGCCGGCCAAGGATACGGCACTGGACAAAGGCCCCGGGCCTCAGGTCCATGCCGGGGGCCAAGGCATTTTCCAGGGGTCCCTGGATCTCCAGGGTCAAGGGCAGGGTCCGGGTCTGTTCATCCACAGCAGCATGTACCCGTGCCACAGAAGCCTCCCAGGACCGGTCACCCATGCCGTCCACATTGGCCATTGTCACCCGGGCCTCTGGCGGGGCTCCTTGGGCGGATTCCATCAGGAGCCACTGCATCTCCTCCAAAGGAATTTTCACGTCCACATCCAAGGCCCCTTTCTCATAGATGACTGCCAGCACCTGGCCCGGGGAGACATATTCTCCGGCCCGGGCATACCGGACCAGGACAAACCCGTCAAAATCCGCCCGGAGCTGTGTTTTCTGGAGCGCCAGATCCGCTCTTTGCGCATCCACGCGTGCCATGGCCAGGGCCGCCTGTTTCTGGGCCTTGAGCGGCGTGGTCAGTGCCAGGCGGCTGGTGACGGCCTGGCGCTGAATTCTGGCAGATACGACCTGCTGTTCCGCCCTGTCCAGGGTGTTCTGGGATGCAAAATCCCGGGCTTTCAATTTTTTTACCCGGTCCAGCTCTTTTTGGGCCAGGCCCAGGGCAGCCTGGTACAGGTCTTTGTCTTTTTCCA
The DNA here is from genome assembly GCA_036351635.1 of Desulfotignum sp. Classification (GTDB taxonomy): domain Bacteria; phylum Desulfobacterota; class Desulfobacteria; order Desulfobacterales; family Desulfobacteraceae; genus Desulfotignum. Next base: position 12,409 of record JAZBPL010000024.1, on the reverse strand, counting down.
GGTTTTTTATCTCCTGTTCCAGGCTGCGGATATCTGCTTCTGCCTGGCTGATCCGCACCTGTGCCGCCTGAAGATCCAGGCGGAACGGTTCCGGATCAATCCCCACAAGCAGGTCATTTTTTTTAAACTCCCCCCCGGCCACAAAATCAGGGTGCAGGGTGTCGATGCGGCCGGGCACCTCCAAAGATATTTTCACCTGCCTGCGGGGTGCCACCGTTCCAAAGGCGGTCACAGTCATCACTTTGGTTTCATGGGCCAGAGACATTACCCGTACCACGGGCACCGGGGCCTGTTTGGTTTCCTTCTCAGGTGTGGTCCGGTTCTCATACAGCCAGAAGGCACCGGCGCAGGCAACGGCCAGCACCAGGGCCACCCGCACCAGCCTGAACATGAAAACAGCCGCCGTTTTAACCCTGGATCCCGGGTTCATACTGTTTTATCCCTTGCCCGGAAACACGCAGATCTCAAACAAAGGACAGGTTTTGCACAATGGTTTTCTGGCATCACAGATTTCCCTTCCAAAATAGATAAGCTGCAAAGACAGATCACTCCAGGTGGATTCGGGGATGATCTTCATGAGATCAAATTCCACCTTCACGGGATCACGGCTTTTTGTCAGACCCAGGCGGCCGGATATGCGCAGCACATGGGTGTCCACCACAATGGCGGGATGGTTGAAAGCGGCCGAGCGTACCACATTGGCGGTTTTACGCCCCACACCGGGCAGTTTCACCAGAAGATCCAGGTCATCGGGCACCTGCCCGTTATGGCGGTCCAGCAGGGCCCGGGCACAGGCTTTGATGTTTTTGGCTTTGTTGTTGTAAAAGCCTGTGGAGTAGATCAGCTTTTTGATATCTGCCAGAGAGGCTTCAGCCAATGCACCAGGATCCGGAAACCGGGCAAAAAGATGCTGTGTGACCTGGTTGACCTGGCGGTCTGTGCACTGGGCAGACAGAATGGTTGCCGTCAGCAGCTGAAACGCGGTCTTGTGCACAAGCTGGGTCTTGACATCCGGATACCGGTCTTTTAAGGTCTGGAGCAAAAATGTAATGTCAGCCTTGTTCATGAAAGAACTTTATATATGACACAAAAAAAAAGTACAAGCCCTGTCAGGGCATTGGGATTGTGTTCCGGCGGGCTGGACAGCATGCTGGCGGGACTGGTGCTCAGAAACCAGGGCATTGCGGTGACATGGATCAGTTTTGAAACCCCGTTTTTTTCTGCTGACAAGGCAAGAAAAGCATCTGACCGCTGCAGCATCCCCCTTCTGGTCCAGGATATCACCACGGCATACCTGCAGATGATGTCCGCCCCCAAAGCAGGGTTCGGCAAGAACATGAACCCCTGCATGGACTGCCATGCCCTGATGTTTGAAAAGGCGGGGCATATCATGAACGAACAAAGGTTTGATTTTTTGTTCAGCGGAGAGGTGGTGGGCCAGCGGCCCAAATCCCAGACAAAAAATGCCCTCCAGTATGTGGAGAAAAACAGCTTCTTTAAGGGCGCTATCCTCAGGCCATTGAGCGCCTTGTGTCTGCCGGAAACCCCCATGGAAACCCGGGGCCTGGTGGACAGAACAAAACTGCTGGGCATCAGCGGCCGGACCAGAAAACCCCAGGTGGCGCTGGCCAAAAAGCTGGGTATCAGCGAATATCCGGCCCCTGCCGGGGGCTGCCTGCTCACGGACAAACAATTTTCCATCCGGCTCAAAGACCAGTTGTATGTCCAGAAAAACTGGGAAGTACGGCACCTGCACCTGCTCAAATACGGCCGGCATTTCCGGCTCACAGACAGCTGCAAGCTGGTAATGGGAAGATCCCGGCATGACAACCAGCAGATCCTGGCATGGTATGACCCGGATTCTGATGTCCGCCTGGACCATGCCGTACTTCCCGGACCTGTCTCTGTGCTCTTGGGCAGTTACGGCAAAGTGCAGATCCAGATGGCGGCAGCAATGACCGCTGCTTACACAAAAGCCGGTCCGGGTGAGATATCCGAGATACAGATTGCACAAAAAGGGCGGCAGAGCCGGATATGGGTCACAACCCCTGCTGCGTCCGATTTCCAGACACTGATGATCTGACCGGCACAAACTGGAAAGGGATCTTTAATGCCTTACTCCTCAGTTCCTGTTAAAAAAACAAGAAAATGCAAAGGTGCAGGTGCACCTGGGTTGCGTGTTTCCCGCGTTAGATCAATAATAGATCATTTTTTCCCAGAACTCTTTTTCATCCTTGTCCCAGTCCTTGCCGAATTTTTTTTCACAAAAGGAAGCCAGGCGCTTGTACCAGCTGGTCCAGGGATTTGTTCCCGCTTCTTTTGCCCGGAGGACATCCAGCAGAAAGGTTTCTATGTTGATCATTTCCTCTTTGGGGATGTAGGAGCACGCACCCCCGAGGTAGGATTTTTTTATGTTTTCAGGGCTCAGGGCATGGGCTGTGAGCATCACGGTCACAACCTCTTTTTTATTGGCGGTTTCCAGCAGCTGGTAACCGTCCACCCCCATGATATCCAGTATTGCGATATCAAACTGCTGCTCGTGTAACAGCCGATCTGCTTCTTCAAAGGACTGGGCCCGCACAACCGTGCACATATCCAGCAGTTCTTCCAGAGAATCCAGCACATCCGGTTCATCATCAACAATGAGAACTTTTTTGTTTTCCAAACTGATATCAGTCATGTTTTTTTCCATTCACATTTACGGGTTTTGTGTATTTTCCCAGGAATGCACCCCACATGTCAATCCTGAACAGAATATAAGGATCTTTCAAAGGGTTTCAATGGCATTGGCTTCCATCTGTCCGGCCCGGAGCTGACCACAGGCCGCCAGGATATCGGCGCCCTTGCTTTTCCTGAGGATGGCCGTCATGTGGCTGTCCAGCAGAACCTGGAGAAATGCCTGCACTGTTTTGGGATCAGGCGGGGCCATATCACACCCCGGATGCGGATTGAATGCAATGAGGTTGACCTTGGCCCGGACCGGGGCAAGCAGCCTGACCAGCTGCCTGGCATGCCCGGGGGTATCATTGACCCCTTTGATCAAAATATACTCAAAGGTGATCTTGTTTCTGGGCTTCATGGTAAAATCCTTACAGGCTGCCAGCAGTTTTTCCAGTGGGTAGGTGTTGTTTACCGGCATGAGCCGGGATCTGGTGCGGTTGTCCGTGGCATTGAGGGACACTGCCAGGTTGACGCAAGACACCTTTCCCAGGGCCAGGATTCCCGGGACAAGCCCGCAGGTGGATACCGTGACCCGTCTGGCGGAAAATTTCATCCCGAAATCGGTATCTGTGATAATTTCCAGTGCCTGGACCAGGGCATCATAATTGGCCAGAGGTTCTCCCATGCCCATGAAAACGATATTGGACAATGTCAGCGGGTCCAGATTGTTTTCGGCCAGAAAAATCCGCACCTCCCGGATCTGGGCAATTATTTCACCCACGGTGAGGTTTCTGACAAATCCGCCTTTTGCGGTAAGGCAGAAACGGCAGTTCATGGCACACCCCACCTGGGAGGAAACACACAGGGTAAAATGGTCCTTTTCCGGAATGAGCACCGATTCGACACAAGAACCATCTGTGAGCCTGAACAGATATTTTGTGGTGGTATCGGCTGACACCTGTTTGTCTGCCAGTGTCAGACAGTCAAAATAAAAATGGCTGGACAGCAGGGCACGCAGGTCTTTGCCAAGATCGGTCATCTGTTCAAAATCTTTTGCCAGTTTCAAATAGAGCCACTTGAACACCTGGCCGGAACGAAAGGACCGGACACCCTTTTTTTCAAGCCACAAAGAAAGGTCTTCTCTGGTATAGTTTAAAATATTTTCCATGGGGTTTTGCCTGTTCACAAATATATTATTTCCTTGACTTATCACGGGTTCTGGTCTAAATTCAATGATTTGATTTGATATTTTGAGGGTGGTCTTTTTATGTTTGAAAGTTTGAGTGACAGGCTTGATTCGGTCTTTAAAAAATTAAAAGGTCATGGCACCCTGAATGAGAAAAACATTGAAGATGGCCTCAAACAGGTGAGAATGGCACTTCTTGAGGCTGATGTCAATTATAAGGTTGCAAAAAATGTCATTTCAGATATAAAGGCACGGGCACTGGGTCAGGAAGTCATGCAGAGCCTGACCCCCGGGCAGCAGGTCATCAAGATCGTGTATGATGAGTTTACCCGGATGATGGGGTCCGGTCACCAGGACCTTGATTTTGGCAGCAGCTCCATGGGATCCATCATGCTGGTGGGACTGCAGGGATCCGGTAAAACCACCACCGCCGGAAAACTGGGCCTGTACCTGCGCAAACAGGGAAGAAAGCCGTTTCTGGTGCCGGTGGATGTATACCGGCCGGCAGCCATTGACCAGTTAAAAAAAATCGGCACCCAGCTGGACCTGCCGGTCTTTGACACCGCAGCCGACATGAAGCCCTTGGGCATCTGCCAGAATGCGCAGCTGGCAGCAAGGGAACAGGGATGTGACACCCTTTTGTATGACACCGCCGGGCGCCTGCACATGGATGACACCCTGATGGCAGAGCTGGAAACCCTCAAAAAAGGGGTGAATCCATCGGAAATCCTTCTGGTGGCGGATGCCATGACCGGACAGGATGCCGTCAATATTGCCGGATCATTTGACCAGCGCCTGGACCTGACCGGGGTCATCCTGACCAAGATGGACGGGGATGCCAGGGGCGGTGCGGCCCTGTCCATCAAGGCGGTGACAGGCAAGCCGTTGAAGTTTATCGGTGTGGGGGAAAAATCCACTGCCCTGGAAGCATTCCACCCGGACCGGATGGCATCCAAAATCCTGGGTATGGGAGACACCCTTTCTTTTATTGAACGGGCCCAGGATGCAGTGGATGAAAAGGAAGCCAAGTCCCTTGAAAAAAAGCTGCGGCAGAACGCGTTTACTTTGGAAGACTTCAAAAACCAGATGAAAACCGTCCGGAAAATGGGGTCTGTCAAGGATCTGCTGGGCATGCTGCCGGGAATGAGCAAAAAGCAGCTCAAGGGGGTGGATATCGATGACAGGGAATTTGCAAAAATCGAGGCTATCATCAATTCCATGACCCCGGAAGAAAGAGAAAAATCCGGGATAATCAAGGCCTCCCGGAAAAAAAGAATTGCCCTTGGCAGCGGGACAAGTGTCCAGGATGTCAACAAGCTGTTGAAAAGCTACACCCAGTCCATGAAAATGATCAAGAAGTTTAATAAAGGCGGCATGCGGTCATTAAAAGGCATGCTGCCGTTTTAAGGAGAAAATACAATATGTCCGTAAGAATCAGATTGACCCGTAAAGGCACCAAGAAAAAACCCTTTTACAGAATTGTGGCAGCCGACATTGAGGCCCCCAGAGACGGCAGATTTTTAGAAGCCCTGGGCACTTATAACCCCATGACCGAGCCGGCGGCCATCGTGTTGAAGCAGGACAGAATCGCCTACTGGCTGGAGCAGGGTGCCAAACCCTCCACCACGGTACAAAGCATTTTGAAAAAGCAGGCCGCCGCACCGGAGCAGGCTGCGTCCGCCTGAACCTGCGCGCCTGAACCTGCGCATTTGTGACACACCCGGTATTCTTCTCACCCCCTATGACCGCAAGGAGATGGACGTATGAAAGAGCTGATAGAATACATTGCCAAGGCACTGGTGGACAACCCTGAACAGGTCCATGTATCGGAAGTTGTCGGAGACCAGACATCTGTTCTGGAACTGAAGGTGGCAAAAGAGGATCTGGGTAAGGTGATAGGCAAACAGGGCAGATCAGCCCGGGCCATGAGAACCATTTTAAGTGCTGCTTCCACCAAGCTGAAAAAAAGAACGGTTCTGGAGATCATTGAGTAATACAGTTTCATCAGACACAGGCCCGGATGATCTGCCAGACCCGGATGATCTGCTGGTAATGGGAAAGATAACCGGTGTTCACGGACTGGACGGCAAAGTAAAGGTCCGGTCTTTTGCGGAATCATCAGACATATATGCCCTGAAAAGCCGTGTGTTTCTGCGCACAGAAAACAAAACCGATGCCAGGCCCTATGTCATAGAAAAATGCATTGACCGGAAAAAAGACATATTGATGCGCCTGTCAGGGGTGGACACCCGGGAGTCGGCAGATGATCTGGTTGGTAAAGAGATTTTGCTGGACAGGCAGCAGCTGGCCGATCCGGAAGATGATGTCTGGTACTGGCAGGATCTGTTCGGCCTGAAGGTGGTTGACCAAAACCGTGGAGACCTGGGGACCATTGAGACCATCATTCCCACCGGGGCCCATGATGTACTGGTGGTCAAAAACAACGACAAAGAAGTTCTGGTGCCCATGCACCGCAAGTTTGTGACACAAGTGGACCTTGAAAAAAAAACCGTCACAACCTGTCTTCCCCGGGAATATGAATAGGTTTCTGCCATGGATTTTTTTGTATTAACCCTGTTTCCGGAACTGGTACAGGCGTTTTTTGACCACGGCATGATCAGCCGTGCCATCAAACAGGGTATTATTTCGGGCCGAACCATCCAGATCCGGGACTTTGCCCGGGACCGGCACCACACCGTGGATGACAGGCCCTATGGCGGGGGCAGCGGCATGGTGATGAAGCCTGAACCCCTGGCAGCAGCCATCAGCCGGGCCAAGACAGGATCACCCGGGGCAGCTGTGGTATTGCTGACCCCCCAGGGGGAACCCTTTCACCAGCAGATGGCCATGGATCTTGCCCGCAGTGAAACCCCACTGATTTTTGTGTGCGGCCGGTATGAAGGTATTGATGAACGGGTTATCACCCGGCTGGTGGACAGAGAAATTTCAGTGGGCGATTATGTCATGACCGGCGGGGAGCTGGCCGCCATGGTGGTCATGGATGCGGTATCCCGACTGATTCCAGGGGTGCTGGGCAGCAGCGACTCCTATGCATCGGATACTTTTATGGATGACCGGCTGGAACATGCCCAGTATACCAGGCCAAAAACCTTTATGGGAGAAGGGGTGCCGGATGTGCTTTTATCCGGGGACCATGGAAAGATTGCACAATGGCGGACACGCTCCTCTCTTGCACGGACCTTCATTAAACGGCCGGACCTGTTTGAAAAACACAGCCCCAGCCCGCAGGAAAAGGGTATATTGCAGCAATGGTGCAAAAATCTGGAATCGCTGATCCATGGATAACCTGTACCTGGCACTGGTCCATTTTCCGGTGGTGAACAAAAAAAATGAACCCATCGGGTCTGCCCTGACCACCATTGATCTGCATGACATGGCCCGGGCATCCATGACCTTTGGTGTCAGGGGGTTTTATGTAGTCACCCCCTTTCAGGACCAGGCAGATCTGGCAGACCAGGTTATCCGCCACTGGACCCATGGTACGGGCGGCCGCCTGAATCCATCCAGAAAACAGGCCCTGGAGCTGGTTCGGGTGACACAGACATTTGAAGCAGCAGTGCAGCAGATTTATGCAGAAAGGAACCAGCCGGTGGTCACTATTGCCACCAGCGCAAAAAAACACAAGAACAGTGTCTCGACCCGAAAATTGAAGCAACGGCTTGGCAGCAAAATGTCCCATGTGCTGGTGTTCGGCACTGCATGGGGGCTGGCACAGGAACTGATGGATAATTGTGACCTGCAGCTGGACCCCATCACAGGCACAGGCGCATATAACCATCTGTCTGTCCGGTCTGCTGCTTCCATATATTTGGACAGACTGACAAATGACTGATATTCAGCCATACAGATAAGGAAACCAGGAGGAAACATGACAAATGTAATTGAAAAATTGGAAAAAGAACAGATGCGCCTTGATATCCCGAGATTTGATTCCGGGGACACCATAAAAGTGCATGTCAAGATCAGGGAAGGTGAAAAGGAACGTATCCAGGTATTCCAGGGCGTGGTCATCAAAAAGACCAAAGGGCATGCCGGGGCAAGATTCACTGTAAGAAAAATTTCCGGCGGGGTCGGGGTGGAACGTATTTTCCCCCTTTACTCTCCTGTCATTGACAAGGTAGAAATTGTGACCAAAGGCCGGGTACGCCGCTCAAAACTTTATTACCTGCGCAATCTGCGCGGAAAAGCGGCCAGGATCAAAGAAAAACGCTTTGCGTGAATCTGATGTCATGTGGCAGATCGAAAAAACGGTCCGTCAAAATGGATATGCACAGATTGCAGGCATTGACGAGGCCGGCAGGGGTCCCCTTGCCGGCCCTGTTGTGTCCGCAGCAGTGATACTGCCCCATGATTTTTGCTGCCCCGGGATTGCCGATTCCAAAAAACTGTCTGAAAAAAAGCGACACCTGTTTTTTCCCAGGATCATGCAGGCGGCTGTGGCTGTGGGGGTAGGCATCTGTGACCACAAAGAGATCGATGCCGTAAATATCCTTGCTGCCGCACTTTTGTCCATGAAACGGGCCGTAAAAAATCTGGATATTGCACCGGATTTTCTGCTGGTGGACGGCAAGTTCACCCTTTCCATGGATATTTCACAACTGGCTGTCATAAAAGGGGATACAAAAAGCATATCCATTGCAGCAGCGTCCATTGTTGCCAAGGTGACCCGGGACCGGATCATGACAACCCTGCACCAGGCCTATCCGGTCTACCATTTTATACAGCACAAGGGGTACCCCACCGTGCTGCACAAAAAAGCCATTCTGGATCACGGCCCCTGCCCGGTACACAGAAGAACTTTCAAAGGGGTGATCCGGCCATGACAAGATACTGCAAAGATCTGGGCCGGTCCGGAGAACAACTGGCAGCACAGCACCTGGCCGCATCCGGGTACACCATTCTTGAAACCAATTTTACCACCCGGTTTGCTGAAATTGATATCATAGCAGCCATTGCAGACTACCTGGTGTTTGTGGAGGTAAAAACCCGCACCAGCGCAAAAAAAGGACTGCCAAAAGAAGCGGTCACCCCGGCCAAGCAGAAAAAAATCATTCTGGCAGCAAAACAGTATATAAAAGCCCGGGCACTGGACGGACAAAAACGCATCCGGTTTGATGTTATGGAAATTTTTTCTGAAAACGATGTCTGCCGCATCAACCATATCCCCCATGCATTCTTTTCCGGATAACCCGTGCCCTGATTGCGGCACCCTCTATATTGTTGCCACCCCTGTGGGCAATCTTGAGGATATCACCTTCCGGGCGGTGCGCATTTTAAAAGAGGTTTTCCTGATTGCAGCAGAAGATACCCGCCATTCCAGAAAACTGCTGTCCCATTACAATATTGCAACAGACACCATCTCCTGCCATGAACACAATGAAGTGCAGCGGGCGGCAAAACTGATCCCCATCCTGCAGCAGGGAAAGGATGTGGCACTGATCTCTGATGCCGGCACCCCCTGCATCTCCGACCCGGGCTTCAGGCTTGTCACAGCGGTGCTGAAAAAAAATATCAGGGTGGTTCCCATCCCGGGGAGCTGTGCGGTCATTGCAGGGTTGAGCGCGGCAGGCCTGCCGACTGACCGGTTTTTCTTTGCCGGTTTTCTGCCAAAAAAACAGCAGCAGCAGGTTCAGGCCATTCAAAAACTTGCATCCAGGCAGGCCACCCTGATCTTTTATGAATCCCCGAAAAGAATCAGGCGCCTGCTTGATCAGCTCATGGCAGAACTGGGAGACAGACAGGCCTGCCTGGCCCGGGAGGTCACCAAATTACATGAAGAATTTATCAGGGGGCACCTTTCCCATATCGTGGCCTGCCTGGATGCAGCAGGTCCCGCCAGGGGAGAATGCACCCTGTTTGTGGCAGGTGCCCCTGAAATGGAACAACTTTCCCGGGCAGATCTTGAATCAATGATCCAGGATCGGATGGCAGATGGTGCTGTTCCCACAGCAGGGCTGGCAAAAGAAATTTCCACCCAATACAGGGTTTCCAGAAAACTGGTCTATGATACCATCCTGCAGATAAAATCCCGGTAAATCCCTTCCAGCCCCTCCGGCAAATCCTTGATTATTTCAGCCAAAAAGTTTATGTAACGGATCATTTATTGGCATATGGTTACATGTTGATGTCACCATATTTTTTTGATGAAAAACATAATGAAATGAGAAATGTATGAGCCTTGAACTCTGTTATATCATTATCGGCATTTTGCTGCTGTTTGCCTTTTTTGATCTTATGATCGGGGTAAGCAATGATGCGGTCAACTTTTTAAATTCATCCATCGGATCAAAAGCCGCCCCCTTTGTTGTCATCATGGTGGTTGCCAGTCTGGGTATTCTGGCAGGGGTCACCTTTTCAGGGGGTATGATGGAGGTGGCCAGGAAAGGTATCTTTCATCCCCAGTTTTTTACCATGCCGGAGCTGCTGACAATTTTTCTGGCTGTCATGATCACTGATATACTGCTGCTGGACCTGTTCAACACCTATGGCCTGCCCACCTCCACAACGGTTTCCATTGTATTTGAACTGCTGGGGGCGGCAGTGGCCATTTCTGCCGTTAAAATCATGCAGTCACCCGACAGTGCCATGGCCCTATGGGATTATATCAATACCGCCAAAGCCATGGCCATTGTGGGAGGGATTCTGCTGTCCATTGTGGTCTCCTTTTTTTCAGGCGCTGTGGTACAGTTTTTCTCACGCCTGATATTCACCTTTGATTACCAAAAGCGGCTTGCACGTTATGGCGCTGTCTGGGGCGGAGTGGCCATGACCGCCATCACCTTTTTTATTCTTATAAAAGGGGCCAAAGGTGCCACCTTCATGGATGAAAACAGCCTGGCATGGGTAGCCACCCATACCTTGACCATCCTGGCAGGGATATTTGTCATTTCCGCCATTCTCCTGCAGCTGCTGATCTCCATTTTCCGGATCAACATCCTCAAGCCCATAGTACTCGTGGGCACCTTTGCCCTGGCAATGGCCTTTGCCGCCAATGACCTGGTCAATTTCATCGGGGTGCCCCTGGCCGGCCTCAAGGCATTTACAACCGCCCTGGCATCCGCAGATCCCATGCACATTTCCATGGCAGCCCTGAGCCAGGCTGTCCAGACCCAGACATTTATCATGCTGCTGGCAGGCAGTGTCATGGTCATCACCCTGTGGGTATCCAAAAAAGCCAGGACCGTTACAGAAACAGAGATCAGCCTGGGAAAACAGGATGAAGGCCCGGAACGGTTTGAATCCATCTGGCTGTCCAGAAAGATTGTGACCTTTTTCTACCATTTTTTTGCCTCTCTGCGCACCATTGTGCCTGAACCCATCCGCCGGCATGTTGCCGCAAGGATCACCCCCACGACAACACACCATGCCGGTTCAGCCGGTGAAAAGCCCTCCTTTGACCTGATCCGGGCTTCTGTCAACCTGATGGTGGCCAGTGCCGTGGTTTCTTTTGCCACCTCTCTGAAACTGCCCCTGTCCACCACCTATGTCACATTCATGGTTGCCATGGGATCTTCTTTTTCCGACCAGGCCTGGGGAAGAGAGAGTGCTGTTTTCCGCATCACCGGCGTGCTGGCCGTGGTGGGGGGCTGGTTTATGACCGCATTTATCGCCTTCATGGTGGCGTTTGTCTTTGCCGGCATTATTTTTTATTTCAATGCATTCGGCATAGCCGGCCTCATGGTATTTGCCGGATTCATGATCTGGAAAAACAAGAAAAAACATGACACCCATGCAAAAGACAAGGAAGAGATGAAGATCTTCCAGTTTGAAAAAGTGGAAGATTTCCAGGCTGCCGTGTCCGACACCTTTGACCACCTGGCCCTGCAGCTTAAGGGTATCAGAGAATCTTTTGACAGGACCTTTGATGCCCTTTTTACCGAGGATATTGTCACCCTGCGCCAGGAAAGAAAGCGCACCAAGCAGTTCCAGCTGAGCACCAATGTCATTGTTGCCAATATTTTCAAGGTGCTGCGCCTGCTCCAGAAGGAAGACAACCAGATATCCTATAACTATTACCAGATCATCCGGCGGCTGCAGAAATTGTCTGATGGTTACAGAGATACGGTTATCCGCAGCACCATGCATGTTTCCAACCGCCACAAAGGCCTTTTGCCTGTGCAGGTGGAGGAACTCATGGAAATAAAAAAAATCATCCTCAATATCTTTTTGACGGTGGAGACCGCTTTGGCAAAAAAACAGATCGTGGACTGCCAGGGAATCGTGGAGCAGTTTCATTACCTGCGGGAACTGGTGGATGATTTCAATGCCAACCAGATTGAACGTATCCGCAATGATTCTTCCAAGACACGGCTAAGCATTTTGTTTTATGCCATATCCGGCAATTGCGTGATGATGGCAAAACAGCTGGTCAAGCTGCTGGAAATATTTAATGAGGCATTCACACTGGAAGGCTCGGAAAAAAACAAATCCAGGTCTGTGTGTGCAGACCACCATCTGGATTGACCGGCAATAAATGCTGTTAGCCTTTAGCCTTTAGCTGTTAGCTGTTAGCTGATGACTGAATACTGACGGCTGACGGCT
>JAZBPL010000023.1:0-19264 GCA_036351635.1 Desulfotignum sp. | reverse complement strand
CCGCAGCGGGGATTCATGGTTGAACAATATGCCGTTGCAGGCAAACATGTTGTAGGCTTCCCGGTAGTTCACCACGATCCAGTAAGCATACAGCTTGGCTGCGGCATAGGGGGACCTGGGGGGAAACCGGGTTTGTTCGGTCTGGGGAAAGTCGGTGATCTTTCCGAACAGCTCGGAGGTGGATGCCTGGTAAAACCGGCAGGTGTGCTGCAGGCCCAGAGATTTTACCGCCTCCAGCAGGCGCAGGGTGCCTAAGGCATCGGTGTCTGCAGTGTATTCAGGTTCTTCAAAAGACACGGCCACATGGGACTGGGCCGCCAGGTTGTAGATTTCGTCGGGCCGGACCCTTTGTACAATTTTCATGAGATTGGAGGAATCGGTCATATCACCGTAATGCAGGATCAGGCGCCGGCCTTTGATGTGCTGTTCCTGGTAGAGGTGGTCGATGCGGTGGGTGTTGAACAAGGAGGCCCTGCGTTTGATGCCGTGGACCTCATATCCTTTTTCCATGAGAAATTGGGTCAGATAGGCACCATCCTGACCGGTGATGCCGGTGATCAATGCTTTTTTCATATGCAGTTCATGTTCCTGTTCTTGTTCGTGTCCCTGTTCATCTTCGTGTTCATCTTTATGTCCATGTTCGTCTTCCTGTCCCTGCTTTTATGCCTGTCCCGGCTCCTGGATAGTTCTCAGACACCTTTTCGGGACAATCGGGCTTCCACCATGTGTCCTGCCACATCCCGGCCCATGGTACGGGCTTTCCATCCCAGTTCCCGGTGTGCTTTGGACGGATCTGCATACATGGCAGGGATATCAGCGGGCCGGACAAATCCGGGATCTGTTTTTACATATTTTTTCCACTCCAGGCCAAGGCAGGTGAAAACCGCATCTGCAAAATCTTCCAGGCTGATGCTGGTGCCGGTGGCAATGATATAATCTACGGGTTCCGGCTGCTGGAGCATCCGCCACATGGCTTCCACATATTCCGGGGCCCATCCCCAGTCCCGGATGATACCGGTATTGCCCAAATAAAGCACATTGCATGTGCCGTCGGCAATGCTGATGGCGGTATTTACAATTTTCTGGGTGACAAAGTGATCCGGCCGGAGCCGGGATTCATGGTTGAACAAAATACCGGTGCAGGCAAATGTGCCGTAGGCCTGGCGGTGGGTGTCGGTGTGGCGGAAGGCTGCGGCCTTGGCAGCGCCGTAGGGACTGACAGGATGCAGCGGTGAATGTTCCACAGCGCGCCTGCCTTCCAGATAGCCGAAACAGTCCCCTGATCCGGCATTGAAAATTTTCACCGGCATGTGCAACGCCCGGACTGCTTCCAGAAGATTCAGGGTGGCGGTACACACGCTGGCATAGGTTTCACCGGCGAGTTCAAAGGACCGGGCAACCGAACTCTGGCCGGACAGATTGTATATTTCATCCGGTGCATGGGTCTGCAGCAGGGCCTCAATCTGGTCCTGGCTTTCCATGGACCCGGAAACCATCTCTATTTTATCTCTGATGTGCAGCTGGTTGAGATTTTCAAACCTGTTTGCCGGATCCCTCCGGGAAGCACCGATTATCCTGTAGTTTTTTTCCAGCAGGAATCGGGCCAGAAATGCACCATCCTGGCCGGATATGCCGAATATCAAGGCTGTTTTCATGTGGTATTTTTGTAGTAAAAACCAGTTGTTTTTAACCGGTTGCACTGTTCTTTCATTTTTTTTGTTATGCCTGCCGGAGCATGGGGGTTATTACATAAGTTACAGCAAAAAAATGCCGGAAATGCCTGATTCTGCCAGGCAGAGTCTCTATGTATCAGACATTGTAAAACGAGGCAAGGATGATTTTTACTGAAGATGGTTCAGGGGAGTACGGGCGGCGGGGTGAAATTCATTTTCACAAAATGGTCGGATCCAATATAGATGATCCGTCTGGAAATCTGGTCGTCTTTTTGTGCTTCAAAAACCCAGTGCCGGCCCGGTTCCAGCTCCAGGGAGAAATGACCGGCATTGTCAGTGACAACGGTTTGCACAGGATCCATAGTTATATCAGCTAAACCACCTGTATCACCTATACCATCATCCAATGGAAACACGGACACCACATACTGAATTTCTTCTTCTCCGGGAGAATACAGATAATCACCGTCATGGTCGGTAAACAAAACACCGTAAATGCGGGCCTGCGAAACAGCCGTCTCTTCTGACAGAAAGGTTTCTGGTGTTTCCGGCAGCAGGGGTTCCGGTTGAAAGGGTTCCAGAACAGGGAATCCGGCAAAAAACGAGACAATGCCGGCACCGGTATTTTCCACGGTTTCCAGATTTACGGCAACACCGGACCGGGTAAACCGGTTGGAAAAGACCATCGCATGGTAGGGCCAGGTACTGAATTCATTGTGCAGCAGAGCGGAAAAAAGATCATTTATAGGGCGGGCAGCGATCATGTCTTCCCAGGAGGCAGCCACTGTGGCCGTTTCAAAAAAAACACCTGGATAGTTCTCCTGGGAGTCATAAGGCACAACAGCATCCTGTACCGGCACAGTTGCTTGCGGCGCTGCTGCATCAGGATCAACCCCTTCAGGACTGAGGAGCCCGCCAACGTCTGCTCTGGCCAGCTGCTGGAGCGTGTCATCTATAAAAACAGGTGCAAAATCCATGTTCGGCAGATGATACAGGCGGGGGTTGTGCTGCAGGAGAACGGGCAGATCCGAATAGGAATCTATCAGGGCCGGTTCTGCGCGCACCTGGTTTATCAAGTTCAGTAGCTGCATTTCAGAAACCCGTTCAAAAGAACCCAGTGTCAAGGTAAAAAACCAGGCATTCATCTGACTGGCTGCCACCACCCCCGGATCTGCCCCGATGCCGGCATATTGAAAAGCATCTGACAGGACAAATGTGAACTCACCGGTTTCCAGCTCGGTTTTGAACAGGTTCTGCGCAAAAATACTGCCCGCGGTTTCAATGGGCATGAAATGGGAAAAGGAGAACACAGATCCGGTCTGGATCATGCGCCGGCGCACCGGAAGAACAGGAACAGGGTCAACCGCTGATGCAGCTGCCCGGGCATTGGCTGCAGTTGCTGCGGTGCACAAACCTTCATCCAGAACATAAGGGGCAAAAACGGTTTCCGGTGCAATCCCTTTTTCCTGGAGAAATGCAGCGTCATACCCCAGGGCCTGGGCATGGGCAAACGGTGCGGCCCGGTACTGGTTGATCAGCTCGAACACAAACATGTCCGGCTCTGTAATATCCGCTGCTGCCGGACGGATGCCCGGCAGCAGAAAAATCACCAGGCCGGCAAGAAAAAAAACCAGACCAGTGAATATTTTTTTTATATGGGCAGTTAAGGGTTTCATGGTGAATGAAATTAAATGCAACATACATGCCATAAAATCTGACCGACAGGGGCAGGCATCGATCCGCTATCAAGCAGACCCCCTCAAAGCATCCAGCAATTTTTTTCAGGACATCTGTATTTGCATGTAACAGACAATGAGCAGCTGGTCAGATCTGACCGCATCTGGTCAAAATTACTTCTGCAGCAGGGAGCGGTAGATGGCCAGGTATTTGTCGCCCTGGGTTCGGGGGGTGAAATAGGTATTATAGTGGTGCCGGGCATTTTGGGAAAACTGCGTAGCCAGGGAGTTGTCTGAAAACAGGGTGTTCATGGCCAGGGCCAGGGACCGGCTGCACCCCGGTGCCACCACAAGACCGGTATACCCATGGCGGTTTACCACACTGGTGCCGGTTCCCAGGCGGGTGGACACCAGTGGTGTCTGAAAATAGAGCCCCTCCAGAAGAATCTGGCCGAACGCTTCCGCCGGGGTGATGGAGGGCAGCACAACCATGCGGGCATGTTTGATCAGCCAGGCAAGGTTTTTATCCGTTTGAAACCCCATCAAATGGACATTGGCCAGGCTTTCATTTTTGATCCTGGTTTTCAACTTATCATACAGCGGTCCCGTGCCCACGATCAGGATGTCACCTGCCGTGGTTTTGGCGGCATCCAGAAGGATATCCAGTCCCTTATACCAGCGCAGCACCCCGGCAAACAAAGCAAATTTTTTGTTTTGGGCAAATGCCGTAAGTGCAGAATCAGCAGGCCCCAGACCGGCAAACCGCTGTTCATTCATGAAAAGAAAAATCTGCTGTGTCTTTTGTTTAAATGGTGCCAGATAGGGGGTATTGGCAAAAAGGGGCCATGAGGTGACGCAGATGCAGTCCATTTTCTGCAAAAACCTTTTAATCAGGGGCAGGTACATTTTTTTTACCGGCACAAATTTGTGAATATCACAGTGAAAAGTCACCAGGGCCGGTTTTTTCAAATCATGCACCAGAGCCAGTATCTCTGCGGTGGGCCAGGGAAAATGAAAATGCAGAAGATCCGTATCCCGGCAGATACCGGAAAATGCCCGGGCAAAGGACAGGGAAAAAGGATTGGAAAAAACATCAGCGGTTTTTTTATAAAACCGGGTGGTGATACCCTCTGCTGATGTCATTGCAACATCAGCAGGTCCCACGCAGACCACTTTTACTTCAAACCCCCTGGCTGCGGCATAGGCTGCACACTGGCGGACACCCTCTTCCAGACCGCCTGCGGTTTCGGGAAAATAGGTCTTGAACACATGGGTTACCCTGGGCATACAGCTATTCCCGCAGGGCGGTGTCGATATTTTTCAGCAGCGGTCCCAGGATGTATGAGATCACGGTGCGTTCATCCGTGGTGATGTAACAGGTCACAGGCATGCCCGGTGACAGATAGGCATCCTTGGCATATAAATCGGTTATGTCCACCAGGACTTCCGCTTCATAATAGGGCATCTCCCGCTGGGGATTTTCCGGTTCCACCAGATCCGGGGACACATAGGTCACCCTGCCCCTGACAGGGGGAGTGGAACTACGCTGGAATGCGGCCAGGGCCACCTTGGTATCCTGGCCCTGTTTTACACTGGTGATGTCCTGGGGGCGGACCCGGGCCGCCACAATCAGTTTTGAATTTTCCGGCACGATTTCCAGCAGGTTCATCCTGGGGGGAATCACCGCGCTTTCTTCGGAATGTACTTCCATGTTGATCACCACGCCGGAGATGGGGGCCCGGATCTTGAGGCGTTCGCTGGCATCCAGCTGGGGCTTGATCTGCTCTTCCAGTTCGAAAATGGTGTCTGTCACCTCTCCGAGCATGGACACGGAGGTTTCCCTGTACTGGTTTTCAATATCCAGTATCTGGAGCCGGCGTTCTTCGATCATCTGGTTGTACTGGGCAATTTCCTGGTTAAGCTTTCCTTTGCGGCCCTTATACTGGGACAGGCTTCTTTCCAGCTCGAGGATATTGGTCTTTCCCAGATATTTTTCCTTGAGCAGCGGGCGTTTGCTCTCCAGGTCCTCTTTGAGGTTGGCAACAATCTCCTCCACACTTTTGAGCTCCTGTTTTGCCCCTTCAATCTGGTTGCCCAGCTGCTTGATCTGGGACAGGTACAGCTGGGTTTTGCCATGGAGTTCCTCTCTGCGGGAATCAAAAATATGCTGTTCCGTAATCAGGATTTCCGTCATTTCCCTGTTGTCTTTCAACGCCTCAATTTCAGGGGGCCAGGTGATGGCAGATTTCATGGCCGCCTCTGCCCTGAGTCTTGCAGACTGGGCCTTTTTAAACCGGAGCCGGTTGATGAGCAGCTGCAGGTTAGCGCTGACACGGGAATCTGTGAGCTCAATGAGCACATCGCCTTTGTTCACCTTGTCCCCGTCTCTGACAAAGATTTTTTCAACAATGCCCCCCTCCAGATGCTGCACAACCTTGCGTTTTCCCGACACCTTGACCTCACCCGGGGCAATGACCGCCCCCTGGAAAGGAAAAAACCAGGACCACACAGCAAGCCCCCCGAAAAAAAGGGCAATTATCACAAGTCCCGAAATAATGTATTTCCATGGGTTTGTATTTAATGTTTTTCTTGTTTCTTCCATTTCTATACTCCTGCTGCCTGACTGGGCGGTTGTCTGTTTGAAAGCTGTGCCAGCACTTCATTTGCAGGGCCGTACATGGCGGGCCTGCCCTCTTTGATCATCAATAACTTGTCTGTATGCATCAGAATCTTTGGCCGATCCGAAACCACAACCGTTGTAACGCTGCTGGATTTTAAAAGCCCCAGGCACTGCAGCAGCATCTGCAGCCCCTGATCATCCAGGTGGGTATGGGGCTCATCTAATACCAGCAGTTTCGGGTCATCATACAATGCCCTGGCAAGGCAGATACCCTGGCACTGGCCTGCGGACAGATTGTCGCCGGTCCCTTCAATCAGGGTATCATACCCATTGGCAAGGGACAAAACCATCTCATGGACACCGGCTTTTTTGGCGGCTGCCACCACTTTTCCCGGCTCAGGTTCCTGCAGGCGGGCAATGTTCTGTGCCACGCTTACAGGAAACAGTACAGGTTTCTGGGGCAGGTATCCCACATATCTGCCCAGTTCCTGTTCCGGCCATTGGGGGATTTCCGCCCCGTCCAGGCGTATCTTGCCGGCGGAAGGAGGCCAGATCCCCAGCATAACACGGCACAGGCTGGTTTTGCCGGCAGAGGAAGGCCCCAAAATGCCCAGCATCTCCCCGGGGGCCAGATCAAATGAAATATTATACAGTATGGGCCTGCCGGCCAGGGCAAGGGTGATCCCTTCAGCTGTAAATTTTCCTTCAGGTTCAGGCAGTGACAATTTTTCTTCAGGTTTTTGCACATCCACAAAGGACCGCAGCCGCCTGTAAGCGCCGGCTGCTGTGATAGAGGATTTCATATTTGCCAGCTGCCGCTCAAGGCAAAAAAACAGCCGCATCCCGATGATCACGGCGGCAAGGATCTCTCCCTGGGTGATCTCTTCGGCAAAAAACACAAACACCCCGGCACCGAAAACCACTGCCGGTCCGGACAGCTGGATCAGGCGGATGACGGTGCTGATCCAGGCATGCAGGTTATCCGCCTTTGCCCGGGTTGAAAAAACCGGGGTTTGCCGTCTGCGGTACTCTTTTATCATGGCCGGCAGCATCTGCATACCCGACAGCACACGGGGCCGGAACAAACAGGTTTTCACAAAATCAACGTTGTGGGCAAATGCTGCGTCTGCAGCAGTATAGCGTTTTTTTTCCGCCATTCCCAGCAGCAGATGAAAGACACCGGCCAGAAAAACGGCAAAAATTCCCAGGATGCCCACCAGGGGATGAATGATAACAAGCACTGCCAGGTATACAAGCATCCACGGCAGTTCCAGAAAAGAATACAGCTGTCCTGCGGCAGCAGCATTGCGCACCGTTTCCAGGTCTTCAAGGCCTCTGGTATAACCGGTTGTCTGCGTGCCGGCCGTATCCCTGCGCATGGTTTCCACCACAAAGGGTTCCATTTCCCGCACCAGCCGGTCACCGGACTGTGCCAGCATGCGCCGGCGCAGAAACCCCATGAGCACCACTGCCAGCAAAGCGATAAGCAATCCGGCGCTCAGTGTATACAGGGTGGACCTGCTGAAACTGAACAGCACCTTGTCATATACGATCATCATATAGACCGGCACAGACAGATAAATCAGGCTGGCACAGGTGCTGAAAACAGCTGCGAACAGAAAGTATCCGGGCCGGAATTTCATCCTTTTTTGCATCAATTATTCTCCATCATTTGTCCGAACATCTTTGCTCTGTCTCCAAAACCGGTCATTTCCCCGTTTTGAAGAATCAAAATTTTGTCCACCGCCTGTAACAGCTGGGGTTTATGGGTAATCATTATGGTGGTGGTGCCCATCTGTTTCAGACGTTTCAATGCTTCCATCAATGCGGCGTCTCCGGCCTCGTCCAGGTTGGCATCCGGTTCATCCAGGATCACCAGGCCGGGGTTCCTGTACATGGCCCTGGCCAGACCCACCCGCTGCCGCTGGCCCCCGGAAATGTTGTGGCCAAACTCACCGATTTGTGTATCATAACCGCTGACAAACCCCAGTATCACTTCATGGGCTCCTGCCAGGACAGCAGCATTCACCACCTCCTGATCATCCACTTTGCCCATTCTGGCAATGTTTTCACTCACGGTTCCGCTGAACAGTTCCACCTGCTGGGGCAGATACCCCAGAAAACGACCCAGACGTTCATTGTCCAATGTAGTTGTATCATGTCCGTCCAGGGTGATCTTTCCTTTGGTGGGGGCCCACATGCCCAGAATCAGCCGGCACAGCGATGTTTTTCCAGCCCCGTTGGGCCCCACAAGGCCCATGAATTCTCCGGGTTCCAAATGAAATTCAATGTTTTCCAACACCGGGGTCTCATGGATGTGCAGGGAAACACCTGCCACATCCAGGCGGCCTTCAAAGGTTTCCAGGCCCCGGGTCGGGGCATCGTGTGCCTGACGCAGCAGCTGTTTCAAACCGTCATATGCGGTTTTGGCCCCGGAGGTCTGTTTTAAGGCACTGATACCCTGGTTGACCGGTGCCAGGGCACGGCCCATGATAATGGAGGCGGCAATGATCACCCCGGGGTTGGCTTCGTTCATCAGCACCAGCACCGCTCCCACCCCGAAAATCAGCACCTGCATCAATACCCCGAAACTGGCCCCTGCAGCAGTAAAAAAATTGTTTTTCCTGTCCACTTTTTCCTGCAGGGACAGCTCTGCATCATTGATGGCGGCAAATCCGGCCGCAGCATTGCCGGCCATGCCCATGCTCTCCAAATCCCCGGCGGTTCTAAAACCGATGTTTGTCCATTGTTTTCCCTGCTGGCTGAACTGCTGGGCCTCAGCATTGTTCTTTTTTGTCAGCAAGGTCTGAGAAATGCCCATGATCAGTATGATCACCGCTCCTGCCGTGGCAGTCATGCCCAGCACAGGATGGACAAGAAAAATCACCCACAGGTAGATGAAAATCCAGGGAATATCAAAAAAGGCAAATATGGCATTACCCCCCAGATAGTTACGCAGGGTATTGATATCCTGCAGACCCCGGTTATACTGTGTACTGTCCACCCGTGCCAGATCCTTGAGCATCTGCCGCAGCACGGGCCGGGTCAGCAGCTGGTCCAGTTTCACCCCGGCCCGCACCAGAAGCCGGGACCGAAGCAGGTCCAGGCAGCTCAGCACCAGCAGGGCAACAAGGGCCATGGCGGTAATGGCATACAGGGTGGAAAAGTTATAACTGGCCAGCACGCGGGTATACACCGCCAGCATATACAGAGGGAATACCAGGTACAGGGTATTGATGAACAAAGAAAAAAAACCGGCAAATGCAAAATATTTCAGACAGGCCCGCAGGTACTGGATCATTTTCCCCCCGCAAGCTTTGCAAAGACGTCGTTTTTCGGACCGAACATGGCCACCGCACCGTTCTGCATCACCAGTATGCTGTCCATGGACTGGAGCAATGCAGGTTTGTGGGTCACCATGATACAGGTGCAGCTGCGCTTTCGGCCAAGCGTTTCCAGGGTCTGCAGCAGCTGCTGTTCTCCGGCTTCATCCAGATTGGAGGTGGGTTCGTCCAGTACCAGGAGCTTAGGATTGTTATACAGGGCCCGGGCCAGTCCTACTTTCTGGCGCTGGCCCCCGGAAAGCCGCATTCCGTCAGCCCCTTCCAGGTGTGTGTTCAGTCCGTCAGGCAGGTTGTTCACCAGGTGTTCGCAGCCGCTCAGGGCAATGGCCCGTTCCAGTGAGGCCCTCTGGGGTTCTCCCAGCCGGGCAATGTTTTGTGCAACCGTACCGGGAAACAGTTCGATCTCCTGGGGCAGATACCCGATGAAACGGCCGACCGCCTCCTTGTCCCGGGAAAAAATACTGCTGCCGTCCAGCAGCACGTTTCCCCCGAAACAGGGCGCGATACCCAGCAGCATCCGGCACAGGGTGGTTTTACCGGCACCGCTGGGGCCGATTATACCCAGCATGTGCCCGGGATCCAGGGCAAAAGAAACATTGTTCACCAGGGTCTGTCCTCCGATCCGGAAAGAGGCGCTTTCCACCTGCAGGTGCCCTGTGGGTTCAGGCAGGGGCATTGTATCTGTCTGGTTTTCCAGAAAATCGGAAAACGCCTTCACCCGCTGGTAGGCTTCTTTTGCCCCCTGGGTCATGCGCCAGGATGACATCACCTGCATCAGGGGTGCCAGGCCCCTGCCCATGATAATGGAGGCCGCCACCACCAGCCCGATATCCATGCCCCGGGTCATGGCGAAAACAGCACCTGCGCAGTAAATCAGTACCTGGATGACATTCTGGAGCGGCTTGATAAGGGCCTGGATGGTACCGGCGTGGTAGCTGGATTTTGTCTGGTTGGAAATCACTTCACTGTTTTTGGCAAGGAACCGGTCCGTGATGGCCTGGATCATGCCCATGCCGTTGATCACTTCCACATTGCGCAAAAATGAATCCACAAACCGCTGGTTCTGGCGGGCCTTCAGGTTGGCGGTCTTCATGCTTTCCCGGATCAGGTATTCCTGCAGAACGCTCAATCCGATCATGACAGCCGCCCCTAAGGTGGCGATGGCGCCCAGCACCGGCTGGAACAAAAATATCAGCACCAGATAGAACGGGGACCAAGGGGCGTCAAACAGTGCGTAAATGGCAGGTGCGGATGTATAGGCTTTCAATGTATCAAGGTCCTGCAGCCCTGTGCGGTATGCCTGGGCACTGTTACGGCTCACCCCTTTAACCATGCCGGCAAAAATATCTTTGCGCAGATCCTTCACCATTTTTTTGCCGGCCATGGCCAGCAGCCGGGACCGGATATAGTTGAATCCGCCCAGGACCATGATGGCAAAAAATGCGATCACGGTTATGTTGGCAAGGGAAATGGTGCTGTAGGAAATAACGATATTACTGTATATGGTGAACATGTAAAAAGGAAAAATCAGCTGCAGGATATTCACAAAACAGCTCAGCAGGGCTGCAAATGTGAAAAACATCTTCCATTTTTTGATAAACTGCACCACGGTTACGACTGGTCCACAAAGGCGGCAATATCCTGTGCGGTCCAGACTGCCGGGTCTTTTTTCCAGGGATTTTGCCCGATTCTGCCTGTTTTTTTCCGGGTATCTGCCCTGCCCAGGGCATCAAACAAAACAAAAATGCCGAAAAGGACCAGGGGGGCCAGGAATGTATACAGCAGCAGAACATAAATAGCGATTAAGGGGCCGGGACGCATCAGAAATTGTCCTTATTCCAGAACTGACAGATCAACAGGAGGGGTTTTCCCGGTCATCAGTTTCATTTCAGATTCCGCCAGCCGGAAATCCAGGATGGCCTGGGCATAGTTGCCCTTGGCCCGGATCAGGCGGCTCTGGGCATCCAGAAAATCAGGAATGGTTGAAATACCGGCATTCAGCCGTCTTTCCTCCAGGGCGTAATATTCTTTTGCCGCCGCCAGGGCACTGACTGCGCCTTCCATGCGCTTATCCGCCTCGGTCATGGCCAGCAGGGCCTGACGTATGCCGGAAGAGATGGTGTTTTCCGCCTCATTGATCAGGGCGGTGAGTTTCTGCTCCTGGGTTTTGTGCTTTTCCTTTTCATACCAGGCCCGGCCCCCGTCGAACAACTCCCAGGTCACATAAATGCCGGCGGACCAGTACCGGTTCCTCTGATCCCTGTCAAACTGGGAAATTCCGCTGGTTGCCAAAGCATCATAATCCCTGTTGGAATCGTTGTACCCGGCATCCAGGCGCACTGACGGCAGGTATTTTCCCATGGCAATTTCCGCATCTTTTCGAGACATCTGCTGCTGCAGGTACAGACTTTCAATGTCGGGACGGTTTTCAAGGGCCTCTGAAAGGGTCGGTGCAAACACTGGAATGTTGGTGACCACCGGGGCCAGTTCCCCTGAAAACACGACATCCGGATTATCCGGCTGGTTCATCAGGGTAAACAGGGCCACCCGCTCCCGATTCACATTGTTTTCAGCAATGCCCAGATTTTCTTTGGCATCTGCCAGATCCACCCGGGCCTGGAGAACGTTCACATAGGGCACCAGTTCCTTTTCAAAAAACGCCTGTGCCGATTTAACGCTTTCAGCCAGTTTTTCGACAGACTCGGTTCCGGCGATTACATCCTGCTTGGCTTTCATGAGCCGGTAAAAGGTGGTTTCAATCCGATATACCTGTTCGAGCAGGTCCATGTTGGTCTGGGCTTCAATGACCTTTTTTCTGATTTTGGCCTTGTCATAGGTGTTGACGATGCGTGCGCCGGAGTAGAGGATCTGGGTCAGCTTGACATTGAACTGCCGAATGTTCTGGTCAAGGTAGTCGGTTTCCGTGGGGCCTTTGGCGCTGATACTGACAAGTTCACTGACAGAATATCCGGATGACAGGGACGGCAGAAAATCAGCCCTGGCCGCCTTTATGTCATGGGCCGCAGCAGCAATATCATACCTGGCCGCCTGGAGTGTGGTGTTGTTTTTGATCCCCTGCTCCAGACACTGCGCCAGCGTCATGGTCTGACCGGCAGAAGAAACAGCCGGCAGAAATGTGCACACAACAATCACAACAGCCGCAGCTGCAATAAACTTTCCCTTCACCTTGACTCCTTCTGCTGCTTGATCATCCACGAAGTCCAGGAATGGACATATGTATCAGACAACTGGGCCTGACGCAGGGCTTTCCAGGAATGGATCACCGCTTCCCACTGCTTCGCAGACAACCGGACTATATTGCTTTTTTCAGATAACAGCCCAAAGGCCCCTTTATCATCTGTAATTTCATGGCGGTGTAAGATCACCATGTCAAAAACCGCCCTTATATAAAACATTTTGGCAGCCATACGCAAGGGAAAATCCAATTTAACAACCCAGGCCCTGAAACCTGTCAAAGATTGATCCGGCAGGGCAGCCATCTGGGAGGTGTCCTCAGTGGTACACACCCGGAAAATATGCGCCAGGTATTTGCGCAGCTCTATGGGGATATTGTCAAACCATTGGACAAATGCGGCAGTGGGGGTAATCATGTTTTTCCGTTTTTTTAGCTGTTAGCTGTTAGCTGTTAGTTTTTTGTTTTTAGCCGGTGGTAAAAAAAAACAACAACGCAAGTATGAGCCCGTCCTCCATGGGTTACCAGGACATGTTCAGGGAAAAACCGGCTGCCAGGGGTGCGGGTTGAGTAACAGAATACACCCCGGGTATGGCGTTGTCATTGTCAAACACATTGGTGACAAACAGGGACAGGTCAAAGGGCCAGAGCTTTTCCACATGCAGGTGCAGGTCCATGGTCCAGGCATCATCACAGGATTTTGTGACATCTTCTATGGGAAAATACAGATCCTGGGCACCAAAATACCGCAATTCAGATACCAGCTGCAGGTGACGGGTCATCTGCCAGCTTCCCTTAAGGGTTCCCAGAATATCCGGTCCCATGTCATAGTCATGCTCCAAATCCAGAAAATGCCTGACCAGGTTGCCGTCTGCATTGGTATAGGAAAAATCATTATAAAAATACAGTTCCCTGGGACCGGAATTGTTCAGCAGGGTCAGGTTGCCCCCCAGCTTCAGCCGGTCTGTGAATTTATGCTCCAGTTCCAGTTCCGCACCATAAATGGTCTGGTTGTTGGGCATGGAAAGGCCGGCCCCTGCATACCGGTCCTCGGTCACATGGTTTTCGATCTTATTGACAAACCCGGTGACTGATGCCTGGGTGTCAGGGGTTTTCCAGGACAGCTGGACATTGAGGCTGTTGATCTTCTCAAGTTTATGGTCAAGGTCCTCTTTGAGCTGGCGGGCAAACGGGGTGCGGTAACCGGTGCCGTAAAGCAGCTTGAACATATAATTGTCCAGGTGCCAGGCCAGGCCGGCATTGAAACTGGTGCGGTCATCATACTGGTCGTGATTGTCATACCGGGCACCGGCCCACACCTCGACATCCCCCAGGTCATGGCGGTACTGGCCGAATACCGCACCCAGATCATTTTCAAAATCAATGGTGTTGACTCTGGGCAGAAAAAAACTGTTTGCCGTTTGAAAAAAATCCGGCACAAAGCTGCCCCAGACAGGAATTTTTTCATACCTGTCCCTGCGCCAGGATGCCCCGATTGTCAAAAGGCCGTGGGAGACGAACATCGATTGGTCATAGATGATTTCACCGAACAAAGAGGATTCTTCTCGTTCAAAAGATGCGTCCACAATTGTCTGGTCCTGGACAAGGCGGGTGTAATATCCAGTGAACCGGATATCAGAATCCGGCGTCAGATTCCGGGACATCTCCATTTTGTACATCTGGGTAGTGGCAGCGACCTGCTCTTCCCACAAATAGTTTTGGTCCCAGTCAGACACGGTATAGGCGTTTTTGTTGTCTGCAATTTTCACGGAAAAGGTGAGCCAGTCATCATACACTGCACTGGCATACAGGTTTATAAAGTGGGAATCATCCGGATATCCGCTGCCGTAACGGGTATCCAGCGGTTCCGGTGTGGTGCCGTCATGCCAGAATTTCACCACATTGAACTGGTCATCCTGGTGCCGGTTCTGTCTGCCGGATACCGAGAAAAACGCGGACCAGTCTGAATGGGTCAAACCGTAATTGACAAATGCTTCACCCGGATAATTGCGGGTGGCGGAAACCAGCCCGGTTTCAACCCCCTGCAGATCTTTTCCGGTTTTGGGCACCACATTGATCACCCCGGCAAAGGCATCCGAGCCCCACAAAACCGAGCCTGCTCCCCGGATCACCTCAATGCGCTTGACAGGGGCCAGAGAGGTTTCAAAATCGATCATGGTATCGGATTTGATCACACCCGACCCCATGGGCACGGTATCGAACAAAAACAGGGCGGAATCAGGTATGCCGCGCAGGTACACATTACTGCCTTTTTCCGTCTGGTTGACGTAAAACCCGGGGGTGCCTTCCAGGCTCTCTGCAATGGTGAAGGCATTTTTGTCATCCATATCCTCTCTGGTGACCACCCGTGCCACGGCCGGTGCACTCCAGGCAGCCTCCTGGCGGCGGGATGCAATGGACAGCACCTCCAGCTCCTCCCCCACAAACATGAGCATGGTATCAGCCCCCAGTGCCGGATGCCCCGTGCCCAGTAAAAGGAACAGGGCCAGGCAAACCAATGCCATCCTTGTTGAAATTGCGGTAATCACCCCTGTCATCTATGCATCGTCCCCGTTGTCTGCATTTTCTGCGTTGTCTGTATTCCCGCCATTGTCTCCCTGCATGTTTTTGAGCAGGACCCGGAACTTGGAGCGGCTCAGCCCCAGCAGCTTTGCTGCGGTGGTCTGGTTGTTGCCGGCCGCTTTAAGGGCCTGTTCCACCAGGCTCATCTGCACCTTCTGCAGGGCAATGCCGTTGGCCGGCAGCCGGATGCGGATATGGGTCCCCTGGTCATTGTTCTGGGCCACCTGGAGAAAGGACAGGGTATCCGCCGTGATCTGGCCGGAATCCCTTGTGAGGATCAGGCACCGCTCCAGCACATTGGCCAGTTCCCTGACATTGCCGGGCCAGGGATATTCCTTGAGTTTCTGGCAGGCCCCTTCGGTGAGGGTGTGCCCGGTTCCGAATGAAAAGGTTTTCATGAGATGCCCGGCAATGGGCACGATGTCATCCCTGCGCTGCCGCAGGGGCGGGATCACGATGGGAAACACATTGATCCGGTAGAACAGGTCCTGCCGGAATTTTTTCTGGTGCACCATGGCCTGCAGGTCCCGGTTGGTGGCACACACAATGCGCACATCCACGGGAATTTCCTCGTTTCCCCCCACCCGCTGAAATTTTTTCTCCTGCAGGGCCCGGAGCAGCTTGCCCTGGGATTCCAGGGGCAGGTCCCCGATCTCATCCAGAAACAGGGTGCCTTTGTCTGCAAATTCAAATTTGCCCCTGGTTCTGGTGGCTGCGCCGGTAAAGGCGCCTTTTTCATATCCGAACAGCTCTGATTCCACAAGGTTGGAGGAGATGGCGGCACAGTTCACCGGCACAAACCGCTGGTTGGATCTGAGGCTGCATTTGTGGATGTGATTGGCCACCACCTCTTTTCCGGTACCGGATTCTCCCTGGATCAGAACAGCCGTATCCACGGTGGCCACATTTTCCGCCAGGGCCACCACATCTTTCATGCCCCGGGACCGGTAGATCAGCTCATGGCCCTTTTCCGCCCGGCTGATCTCCGCTTTCATCTCCTGGTTTTCCATGATCAGGTGCGACAGTTTCAGGGCCTTGTTCACGGTGAACAGGATTTTGGACTCATCAAAGGGTTTGGTCACGTAATCACAGGCCCCCTGCTGCATCATGTCCACAGCGGAATCAATGGTGGCAAAGGCGGTGATGAAAATGACCGGGGTGAGGACTTTTTCCTGCCGCAGCGTGTTGATCAATTCCCGGCCGTCCATTTCCGGCATCTTTATGTCGGAAATCACCACATCATAGGTTTTCTGGTGCAGCATCTCCAGTGCATGCCGGCCGTTCACGGCCTTGTCCACCTTGAACCCTTTTCTTTCAAGCATCATTGACAGAAGATCCCGCATCTTCTGTTCATCATCAACTACCAGAATATGTGCCATTTTCTTCCATTACCTTTATCATTTGTTCATGGGTACCGGAAAACAGGGAAATACAGAACCGGCACCCCCCGTTTTCCGGTGTCTGCACCCGGATACTGCCGCCGTGGGCTTTGATGACCTGGTCGGCAAAGGCCAGGCCAAGGCCTGTGCCGGTGGCCTTGGTTGTAAAAAACGGTTCGAAAATTTTTGCCCTGTCCTGTTCTTTGATACCTTTGCCCTGGTCCGTCACAAACAGCTGCCATTTATCCTGGACCACCACCACTTTTATGTCAACCTTGCCGGTTTTGTTATTGGCCTCACAGGCATTTTTTATGATATTGCCGATGCCCCGGGACAACAGGTCGAAATCCGCCTGTGCCGTAAACGGGGTGCCGGGAATATCACAGCAGATTTCCAGGCCGTTACCGCCATGCTGGATCTCGTATCCCATCACCACCTGCTCCAGCATCTGGTTGAGATCCACCCGGTCAAACCGGGGTTTGGCCGGCCGGGAAAACATCAGAAAACTTTCAATCAGGGTGTTGAGCCGGACAATCTCCTCTTCCGCATAGGTCAGGGGGATATTGTCCTTTGGGATATCCATGTCCGCTTTGAGCATTTCAAGGGAACTTTTGATGATCCCCAAAGGATTTTTCACTTCATGGGCAATCATCAAAGAAAATTTTCCCACCTCAGCCAGGGTTTCCTGGCGGGCCATTTTACTGTATGCCTGCTTCAGGGTTCTACGGCCGGCAGCCAGGGAGTCCAGCATATCGTTAAAGGCTCCAGCCAGACGGGTGATCTCCGGGGTACTGCCGGCGGCGGCCCTTATGGTGCGGTTGCCTGCAGACACTTTTCTGGCTGTTTCCGCCAGAGAGACCAAAGGGGCTACAAGGGAACGTGACACAACATAAAAAATAATACACGCCAGGCCGTTCAAGACCAGTGCTATGTAAACAAAGCGTTTTTTCATCTGACTGGACAGGTCTTTGATGCCCTTTACCGAATAGGTAACCGCAACCCGGCCGATGAGATCCGCATCCCGGGTACCGGCCAGCCGGCTGACCCATGCAGCACTTTCTTCGGTTTCTGATAAATACACTTTTTTTTCCACACTTGCAAACGGACCTGGTATGTCCCTGGATACCGAAACCAAAGGGATATCCATCTGGTCGGTGATATCCACGCCGGCAATATCATTTTCCTTGAGCATGTTATCAGCCAGGCCCTGGAGCAGGTTTTTCTCACCGATCAATATGCCCAACTCGGAATTCAAGGCCAGGTACTGGGCCATGAAATCGATACGCTGGTTGAACCGCTGGGTCACAAATTGATTGATGATGGTCACCCCCAGGTACCCCATGGTAAAGGTGGTGGCGCAAATAAGAAAGACAGCAGCAGACAGCACCCGTATGTGGATGCCGATATTTTTTGGAAACACGCTTTTCATCTGCCTGCCTCCATAGCAACCCCGAGTTTTCTGGCAATCTCGGGGTTGCTGCGGCTCTCAAACACAGGAGGCACATGGCCGCAGTTTTTGCCGGTCAGGCTGTCCGTGATGATCTCTCCTGCCTGCCGTCCCAAAGCCTGGTAGTTGAATTCAAAAGAAAAAAGGGCCCCGGTCCGGATAAAATAGGCATTGTACCCGATGACCCCGGTGTTTTTGTACAGGGCCTGCTTGATGACATACTGGATCAGTTTTTCAGAGATAACGGTCTGGTCGGGAATCATCCAGATAGCGTCAACCCTCTCCAGATGTGCAGCCAGCACCGGTGCAATCTGGTTTCTCTCCGTCACCTGAAGCGGGATAATCTTTACAGGGATACTGCTGAAAGCTGCTGCTGCAGAGGCTGCCTCGAAAAACCACTGGTTGTGGTGTGGATCAAACAAAAGGCCGATTTTTCCCAGGGATGGAAAGGCGGCGGCAATGGTGTTTACCTGAACCGCCACAGGGATGCGCAGGGAGATGCCGCAGGCATCATCCGGTATCTGGGAAACCGCATCCGGGTCCAGCACGGCAGCATAGATTTTTTTGCCGGGAATACCGGACTGCCAGATCAGGGCTGCTGCTTCCGGACCCACCGCCGCCACCAGGTCATAGGCACCGGTGATGAGGCGGTCGGTCACCTGGGCGGTCACCAGGTCATCCCCCGGAGAAAGAAAAAACACATCTGTATCGGAAACCCGTGGGCCAAAATCCTGAGAATCAGCAGTCTTTGGGTTGGAAATCTGAGAATCCGCTGTTTTTCGGGACACCTGATCCAGTATGCCTTCGGTCACCTGCAGGTAGGGCCGGATCTTACGGGAAACCACTATGGCAGCGGTTGTGCCTGCAGCAGCGTGTACGTTTGCGGGAGCGGTTGTGCCTGCCGCAGCGCTTGTGCTTACGGCAGCATTTGTGTCAGACGCACGCACCACTGGCAGTGCTGCCATCGTGCACAGGACAGCCATAATCACGAGACAATAAAGATTTTTCCTGCAAATAAAGGGCATTCGCGGTTTCCAGGTTCTGGTTCGACCATTGCCCGGAATTTATACCAGAAGCAAAGCATAATTACAAAACAATAATCCGGACGGGCCGCGGAAACACTTTGCAGCGATGGGGGATACAGCGCAAAAACATTCTTGCGTGTCTTTTGTCTACCCCGATTCTGATTGACATGCTGCTGTCAGGAGGCCTGTGGGATCAGGGTGATGCGCACATACCGCTCCATGGATTTTTCCTTTGAAACAGGCCGGTCCTCGGGAAACCGGTATTTTCCGGTGGTGGCTGCCTTGAAAAGGGAAGGATCCACACCGCAGTCTGTCAGTGCATGG